>NZ_JAWRXI010000023.1:0-102717 GCF_046535075.1 Brevibacillus sp. SIMBA_040 | reverse complement strand
CTTAGGCTAATGGCTACTACTGCCTTCACCATTCGGGACTTTAACCCTAGAGATAACGCCCATGCTGGGCGCACATGCAAAAAAGCTTGCCGCATTGAGCGACAAGCTTTTGATGAGTGAGCCTGCAATTATTTCGCAGCTGCGAAACGTTTGCTTACTTCATCCCAGTTTACTACGTTCCAGAACGCCGCGATGTAGTCAGGGCGTTTGTTTTGGTAGTTCAGGTAGTATGCATGCTCCCATACGTCCAGACCGAGGATAGGTGTTTTGCCTTCCATTACAGGGCTGTCTTGGTTAGGAGTAGAAGAAATAGCTACTTTTCCGCCTTCAGCAGTCAGCCAAGCCCAGCCGGAACCGAAGCGAGTTGTAGCTGCTTTTGCGAATTCAGCTTTGAAGTTGTCAAAGCTTCCGAAAGCCGCGTTGATAGCGTCAGCCAGTTCACCAGTTGGTGCGCCGCCGCCATTCGGGCTCAGGATTTCCCAGAACAGAGTGTGGTTAGCATGCCCGCCACCGTTGTTGCGAACTGCTGTACGGATACCTTCTGGCAAAGCATCCAGGTTGCTGATCAATTCTTCAACGCTTTTCCCTTGCAGGTCAGCGTGACCTTCGAGAGCTGCATTCAGGTTGTTTACATACGTAGCATGGTGACGTCCGTGGTGGATCTCCATGGTTTGAGCGTCGATGTGTGGAACCAGTGCATCATGTGCATAAGGCAATGCAGGAAGTTGATGTGCCATTTTAACATTCCTCCTCAAAATATGTATGGGTCAAGCTTCGCCTTTATTATACTTCAAAGAACGTACTTTTACAACAAATCGGTTTGCAAAGTATATTAATCTATTAAATTATTTCAGTAGATTTCCATCTTGCAAACAGGGTAGAGCATGCTAGACTTGGATTTATACAAACTAGAGAATCAGGTGATCTTTTGTGGAAATGGACTTATCAACCATTGTCTTTCTCGCATTCTTCGGGTTTGTCGCTGCCTTTATTGACAGTACGGTAGGCGGAGGTGGGCTAATCTCTCTCCCTGCTCTCTTGGGTTTAGGAATTCCTCCCTACCTGGCATTGGGCACGAACAAGCTCGCAGGCACTATTTCGTCCGCTACCAGCTCCGTGACCTTTATTCGAAACGGCAAGTTTGACAAGAAGCTCATGCTTATCCTCTTTCCCGTCTCATTAATAGGGGCCTACTTTGGGGCAAAAACGGTACTGTTTGTTCCTCAGGAGCTATTAAAGGTACTGGTCATCATCATGATGGCGCTGATTTTCGTCTACACATTGTTTAACAAACGGTTCGGTCAAGATTCCAACTTTAAAGGCCTCACCAAGTTCACACTCGGTGTCGGGATTCCCTTTACCTTTTTAATTGGATTTTACGATGGCTTTTTCGGACCGGGAACCGGTTCGTTTTTCGTTTTCTTGATGGTGCTCTTGTTCGGATATGATTTTGTGATCGCTGCCGGGAATGGACGGATTCTGAATCTGGCGAGTAACATTTCTGCCTTGTTCGTTTTCGCGATGGAAGGCAAGGTTATTTTATTGACTGGTCTGGTCATGGGTGTCGCTATGCTTCTCGGTGCGAGCATCGGTGCGCGTGTGGCGATCAAAACAGGCGTCCGTTATGTTCGTCCGTTGTTCTTGGCTGTTTCTATCACGTTGATTACAAAAATGATTTATGAATTGATTTTTACGTAGGCTATTAAAATAAAAGAGCTTTAAAGGAAAGTGACTTCCGGGCTGTAGTGGAGGAGAGGAAAAAGAAGAAAATGCTCCAGCTTCTTGGGCCCTCTGCAATGAGGTCAATCCTGTACGGTTACATGAAAAAAGGGAAACCGCGTCCAAAGTAGCGCATTTCACCGAGGCTTCTCAGAGGTGGACGCTTAAAGGCGTGTTTCCCTTTTTTCATTCCACCTCGGTTGATGTCCCAAAGAGCTTCGCTTTTTCTCCTTTTTCCTCGGCAAGCCAGAGCATCTTCCCCATCTTTCTTTTGAAAGATCCTCCTTGAAGTTCTATCGAAAAAGCAAATATGAAAAGGAACGGTATACCCGCTCCTTTCTTTATTACAATGCCCGGATATCCTCTATCAGCTTTTCTACATTTTCTTTTTTAGTAGCCCAGCTGGTGCAAAATCTCACGACACTGTGATTATCATCGAATTTTTCCCATAAGGAAAAGGAATACTTTTTGCCCAATTCGCTTAGAACATCATTTCGCAAAATAGGGAACTGCTGGTTGGTTACTGAATCATAGCGGAATGAGTATCCTTTTTCTTTGAATGCCTCAAGAATCATCATCGCCATATCCACAGCGTGACTCGCAATCTCAAAATACAAGCCATCCTCAAACAAGGTTTCAAATTGGATTCCCAATAATCTGCCTTTGGCTAGCATGCCGCCTCTTTGCTTAATGAAATACCGAAAATCTTTTTTCAGAGCATCGTTCGTGATGACAACGGCCTCTCCACACAACGCTCCTACTTTCGTTCCCCCAATATAAAACACATCGCACAGCCTTGCTATATCTGCCATAGATAAATCGCTGTCTTGGGAAACCAGTCCATATCCTAATCTGGCGCCATCCAAAAACAATGGCAAGCCATGCTCGCGGCAAGCCTTACTTAATGCTTCCAGCTCTGCTCTGCTATAGGTTGTTCCATTCTCGGTAGGGTGAGAAATGTAAACCAAGCCTGGCTGTACTATATGCTCATGGGTGACATCATTCCAGTGAGCGTCAACCATTTCTTTTACCTGTTCTGCCCGAATTTTCCCATCGTCACTCGGCAATGTAAGTACTTTATGACCAGTCGCTTCAATTGCCCCTGTTTCATGTACGGCAATATGACCGGTAATAGCAGCAACGGCACCTTGGTGCGGGCGCAATATGGAAGCGATAACTGTCGTATTCGTCTGTGTTCCCCCAACTAACAAGTGTACGTCTGCATTCTCCATACCACACGCTTTTCTAATATACGCCTTGGCATTTTCACAGTATTTATCCATCCCATACCCAGGTGTCTGCTCTTCATTTGTTTCCAGTAACCGTTTCAAAATGCGCTCATGGGCACCTTCTGCATAATCATTTTCAAATCGAATCATTTTATGTATCCTCCCCTACCTGTCTAATTTGTTTTGAATCAGTAGCATAGAAGCATGTATTTCATTTATTTCTTTTTGTGATAACCCTTTTACTAACTCTGCTATTTGTTCATCCGATTTTTCATTCAACTGCTGAAAAAGAGCCATCCCTTTCGGAGTCAATTGAATCAAGCTGACTCTACTATCTGAGGGTGAGCTTTCTTTTATAAGCAGTTCATCCTTGCTAAGCTTGGCAAGGATTCTACTCATGTAGCTACGATCAATTTTCAGCCTTTCGACCAGATCGTTTGCGATACACTCTCTCATGAAGCCAATCTCCAAAATCACCCGTGCCTCGGTTAAAGAATAGCCGGTATCCAATACATGCTTTTCCAAAATTCCGAGCACGATCGTGTAAAAGCGGTTGAATTTTCGTATATCTGAAATGATGTCCTGCTGCATGACGCTACTCCTTTTTAGTGGACTTTGTCAACAAATAATGTAGTTTATTTAGTGGACTCTGTCAACATATTTCCACTCTTTTTGCACAGGAATACATGTCCTTATGCAAAAGAAAAAAGCCTGGCATCTAGCCAGGCTCTCCCCCCTACTCTTCGTTTCCTTTTCTCTGTTTCAAGCGTAAAATGATGCCATCAATCAGCAGGCCGACGCCCGCCAAATAAAAAGGGGCTGCAAATCGGGTTCCTTCCCCGATCGGCAGATCTTTCATGTACACGATAAATACCCCGATAATAAAGCCAATCATCGTGTAGCGCAGGCGAGTCGGCCCCATAACGACATCCCTCCGCTTTATTTACCGAATTTATTTGGCATTTTCATGTTTTTCATCGTACGGCTCATCTGTTTCAGTTGCTTCTGGTTAAGGTTCATCCCCATAGAACGGGCCATGGCTTGCAGTTGCTTGTCGTCCATTTGCATATTGGACACCTGCTTTTTCAAATAATAAGTACCTCCGGCAAAACCGCCTACGAGGCCAAGTAAGAGTGTAACAATCGGAATTACCCAGTTGTACCAAGCCATCAATACATTACCATCCTCTTTGCGTAATTAAATACATGTTCATTGTACCATAGTTGGACATTCTGTACATTGCACCATCGGAAATTGATGAGTCCGCCTCAAACATGATTGCTACTTCTAGCATATCCTAATTGCAAGAGGTGATGTGACAATGACTCCTATCGTCATTCTCGATGCCGGACATGGTGGTGTCGATCCTGGGGGAGGTAATAATTCCCAATTTTCAGAGAAGGATATGACCCTCAAGATATCAACCTATCAATACAACCGACTCCAAGAGTTAAACATCGCCGTCGCCATGACGCGAACAACAGATACTACCCTCTCAAGCGATGCTCGAACAGCGATTGTCCGCAACAGCGGGGCTCGCTATTGTATTTCCAACCATATCAATTCTGGCGGCGGCAGAGGCTCCGAAGTAATTTACTCCATTTTTGGCTCTGCTGCATTCCCTCGCTTGATTCAGGAGGATTTGGAAGCAGAAGGTATGCCTAATCGGAGAATTTTTACTCGTACACTTCCTAACAATCCCGGACTCGACTACTACTATATGCATCGGGAGACGGGCAGCGTGGAAACCGTCATCGTGGAATATGGCTTTGCCGACAACCCGATGGATGCAGATAAGCTCGCCAAAGACTGGAAGGACCTTGCAGAAGCAGTCGTTCGAGCCTTTTGTGAGTACGCCAAGCTCCCCTATCAGTCGCCAAAAACGACACCAACGCCAACACCGACCAGCTCACCAGGCAATGGCGGGGGGACCGGCAATCCTGGCAACGGAGGAGGTGGCACTTTGCCTGATTGGAAACAGGAAGCAATCGACTGGATGTTTGACCAAGGGCTACTCACTAATGAAGATTGGCGAAGCCAAGCTGACAAGCCGTTGCCCCTCTGGGCTGAAGCAGTCATCCTCAAGCGTCTGTATGAAAAACTGAAAACCTAAGCTCAATTTGTGGAGGGAGTGGGCCTTGGGATTTGATCTGGGCTTGATTATTGCCTTTGCCCTAGCAGGCACTGCTACCCTTTCCGACGTACTTCGCATCCCCAAAAAGCTGCGTAGTTGGGTAGCGGTCGTGCTGATTCTCGGACTGTACATGGTGAATCAGTGGTTGTATTCACCTGGCTTTGACTGGAAGATAGCATTGCTCGAGGGCTTGACTGCGGGCCTCGCCAGTGTCGGTATTCACTCCTCTGCCAAAAACACGCTGGAGCAATTTAGCGTAAGCAAAACGAACGAGAAGCAAAACCAGATAAAAAGCAAGAACAACGATTCTCAATCCGCGGTATAACGTGTTAACGGTGTGTCAGTCAAACCCGAATAGTTTTTCTTTGCCGGTACACTTATCAATTCGTCCTCCGGAAAGCGATAGGCGGTTAGCATTCCGCCAAACACGCAGCCCTGGTCGATATTGAGTGTGCCGTTTTTACGTTCTGGATTAGGGCGTGGATCATGTCCCCACACAATGAGCGGCTCCGTAGCCTTTCGTTCTTTTGCCCACTCTCTGCGGATTGGACGACCATCTGGCCCTGTTCCGGCTACATCCCCGTACCTGCAAAAGGTTTGTACCGCTGACGACTCCATCCCGATATAGTCATCTTTAATTCCTGCATGGACAGCGACTGCGACCAGCTTATCCTTTCTCCTGATCATCATGTGCGACGGAGAAGAAAACAGAAGACGCCGACTTTGCTCTCGCAAAACCGCTGCCTTTTTCGGCCCAAATTCTTGCTGGTACATTCGCAGCTCTTCTTCTACCTTTTCGTCTCCATGGGCAAGTGTGACAGGCCTTCCGTCGAGCCAACGCGCCACTTTCCATCCATGATTGCTATCGACCATCTCAGCAATGCCGGATGATGTGTGCAGCAAAAAAAATTGCAGCATCTTGATTGATTGTGGTCCACGACTTGTAATATCTCCGAGGGAAAGGAGCTTTCGACCTTGTGAATGGCGATACGTCCCATCGTGACCTCGCTCATACCCCAAGCGCCGCAAGAGTTCGATAAACTCGTCATAACAGCCATGAACATCTCCGACGATATCTACTCCCTTGTCTGCCGAAAGCACCTTGGATCGTGTCTGAGGTTTGTGCCTCATCTTACACTCCCTCCTTTCCAAAAGCTATTACTTACTATCTTTACCACATATACAAAAAAAACTCACTCTCTATTCAAAAGAGTGAGCCTCCTCGTCATTTCCTTTTTTGGCACGGTCATCTCCTAGCCCAGATTATGCGTGTGTACATAGATCGCTGCTTGTGTGCGGTCCTCCACGCTTAGCTTGGCCAAAATGTTGCTTACGTGGGTTTTTACCGTCTTAATCCCAATAATGAGCTCATCCGCTATTTCCTGATTGGATTTGCCCTGACCGATCAGCTTGAGCACCTCTAGCTCACGTGGTGTCAGCTGTTCATGCGGATGGGCTTCCTGTCCATGGCGGAAACGCGCCATGATTTTTCCGGCAACACGTGATTCCAGTACAGGCTCTCCTGCTACCGCAGAACGGATCGCTTTGACAATTTCGGCCGCACGCGAGGTTTTGAGCAAATAACTAAACGCACCAGCCTCGATGACAGGATATACCTTCTCATCGTCGATAAAGCTCGTGAGTACGATCACCTTGCTGGAAGGACAAGCATCGCGAATCCGTCTGGTCGCTTCTACACCACCGATGCCTTCCATCACCAGATCCATCAATACGACGTCTGGACGCAATTCAATCGTCATCCGAACGCCTTCTTCCCCGCTACCCGCTTCCGCTACGACTTCAATATCGTCCTCAGTTGAGAGATAGGCAGCCAGTCCCATCCGTACCATTTCATGATCATCAACAAGTAATACCCGAATCACAAAAGATCTCACCCTTCCCGTTCTGCCTGTGACATCAGGGGAATCCGCACTTCGATTTGCGTTCCCTTGCCTATCGCTGAATAAATCTCCATCGAGCCGCCTACCTCGGCAACCCGTTCCTGCATGCTTCGCAAACCATAGGACGTCGGCTTATCTCCATCCGGATCAAAACCTACCCCGTCATCTGACACCCGCATGCGAACCTGCTCTTGCAAAGTAAACAGCTTGACGCTAATCAGGTTGGCTTTGGCATGCCTCAGCGTATTGGAGAGCGATTCCTGCAGAATTCGGAACAGATGATCCTCAATTCCACTCGGCAAGCCTTCGACGTCTTCGATTTCCCACGTCAGCTCCATCGTATTTTTACGTGTGAGCTCATCTAAAAGTTCCAAAATGGCTTCCTTCAACGTTTTGTTTTGCAAAGTCGCCGGGCGAAGATGCAACAATAGCGCCCTCATCTCCGCCTGTGCTGCGGCTGCCATTTCTTCAACCAATTCAATTTGCTGGCTGGCGCGCTGCGGATTTTTTTCGACCAGCCGCTTCATCGCTGCTGTGGTCATCGCAATGGCAAACAACTGCTGACTGACTGCATCATGCAGCTCACGCGCCAGTCGCTGCCTTTCCTCCGTCACGGCGGCATGCTTCAGCTGTTCGGCAAGTGCTGCATTGGAATTAGAAAGGCGCTGTAAGGATGCCACCTGCTCTTCCCATTGAGAAGCCAGCCTGTTTAGTTGCCAGCCGAGCTCTCCTACCTCATCGACTCCAAGCTCCGGCACTCGGTACGATAACATACCTCGCCCCAGCTTCATTGCCGCTTCGCCGAGAACAAACAATCTCTTTTTCAAGAGGTTCCCGCCGATATAAGAAATGATCAGGGCGACAACCAATCCGGCAGGCAACGAAATAATAAAGGCCACTAGCTGAATCAGCCAATCCGGGTCTGGGGATAATAGTGACCCTCTGTTGTCACCTAGCCACAGCACGATTTGGGGATCATGGATGATCTTGAAATACCACTGATGGATACTGGGATCGTTTCTCCACTGAAAGTAGAGCGAAAAGAAACAAATAAATGCTATCACGATCGCACTGACGGCCATTGTTACACCGTAGCGCACATACTGCCATTGTATACTTGCCAACCGCTGTCGACGCATCCGCCAGTACCTCCTAGATGTACTTGACTTTTATATCGCCGACTAGCAGCGAGATATGCAAATTTACTTTATGCACCGCCTGATCATAATGATCAGAACGAATCATCAGACTTCGATTGACCCCTCCCTGGCGGTGACTGAACACTTCCAGATCACCAACCGTGAGCTCCGCTGATACTAAAACGGGAAGATCGACAGGGACGTAGATTGTAACGTCGCCAACCCACCCCTCCACTACGAGAAGCGCTTCCTCTTTCATCAGCATAGCCCGAGACAAGTCAATCACAACATCGCCAATGCCATGCCATACATGCAATTGGCTCAGCTCGAACCTGCCCGAGGTCAGGTGAAAATCGCCGATCAGCGAACTGCGGGAATCTTTTGGCAACATGCGGTCCCGATGAATGGTCGCCCCATCCTTATCCTTATCCGCTGATTTCGCACCGGGCGGTCTCCATTTTGTCCAGCTTTCACGCTGCCCTTTAGGCTCATCGCCTTCCACTTTGTCATCGGACAAGGGCTCCGCCTGGAAGTCTAGATCTGCCTTCTCAAACAATGTATCCTTCCCAGGTAGCGATCCCTTTTGCCGCGCTCTGCCCCGCACCAAGCGGAAGCCGAAGTAGATAAAGACGAAAGGTACTGCTACTCGAAACAAATCATCTATGCCAATGCCAAACCACATTTCGAGAGCGATGATCGTACCCAGACTGATCAATATGCCGCCGCCAATCCGATTGTTCTGTTTCCACAACCGTGCACCAAAGTACACCAGAAGCATCGGCCACAGATCAAACAGACCGAACGTGATTATATGCAACCCATTTAACAAAAGGCCAATCCCGGTCAAAATGATCAGGACACCAGCCAACATTTTGTGCAAGCGGGACAATTTCACAGAAGTCTCCTCTCTTACGCCCCATGCCGATCGTTTTCACTCTGACCGTTACGACATGTATAAATGAATGCAGGTGGTATATTCAGCAAGGTAAAGCTGGTCTCTACCCTGGAAAAACGTGCCTGCAGCTCAGCTTGGAGTTGTAGCGAATATTGGAATGTAATGAACAGCCCGCCTGGTTTCAGCACGGATTGGACTTCATTCAAAATGTCTGTCCGTAGCTCTTGCGGAAAGTTGGCAAAAGGCAGCCCTGATATAATCACATCTGCCTGCGCAAGATTTAATTCCTCCAAGTAATCCCGCAGTCTCGTTGCTTCCTCCATGATCGGAATCTCCGGAAATCGGGAGTGCAGCATCGACCGAAACTGGGAGTCGCGCTCTACAAGCACATAATGGGTATCGGGACGCATATTTTCATAAATCGCTTGCGTAAAAGCACCCGTGCCAGGCCCCAGCTCAAGTATGACATCGGTGGAAGCCCAATTAACGCCCTCCAGCATACGTGCACTTAAAAACCGAGAGCTGGGAATAACGCTGCCGACACGACCGGGCTCAGCGATAAACCGTCGCAAAAAGACCAAGAAGTCTACCAAGAATCGTACCTCCTAGGGGAAAAGCAGCCTGAAATCCAGGCTGCCTAGTTGCCACACTTTATTCTACACCTGGTCCCCTAGTTCCTGTCCGATTTAGGACTGCTCTGGTTTTTGGACCGGTGCTTTTTTCTCTTGCAATGAGGCTTTGATGTTTGCAAGCTCGGAATCGAGATCATCCTTCTCCAGCTGGGACAAAGCATTCTCCCATCCATAACCTACATTGGAACCGCGCCATTGTCCACTCATTTGTGCCTCTGCTTCCATGCGCATAACCTTTTCTTCCATTCTTGTAAAGCCGCGACCAGCTGTTTGGTTGCCAATACCAACAACCGCTTGATTCACTTGTTTTTGTGTACGAGCGACTTGCGCACGTGCCATCAATGTGAATTTTTTAGCACGCATTTTATAGAACTCTTCTTTCAGTTCAGCCAGCTTCTCACGCATTTGCGCGGCAGCTTCTGAAGCCGACAAGTAGAGAGTTTCGTATTCTGCTGCACGTCCTTCATACTGCTTTTTGTCTGCCAGAGCGCGGCGAGCGAGCTCGTCTTCGCCTTCGGTCAGTGCCAGCTTCACCTGGCGATCACGTTTTTCAATCAGTGCGTTTGCCTCATCCAACTGCTGGCGGAATTTCTTTTCCAGAGCAACCTGGCGGGCTACCGCTACTTCAACCTGTCCAATTTCTACTTCCATGTCACGCATATACTGGTTCAGCATCACTACCGGATCTTCCATCGAATCCAATGCATCATTCACAGAAGCTACTGTCAGGTCACGCAAACGTCTAAAGATACTCATTTTTTATTTCCTCCTCATCATATCACATCATATAGTTTCATCCAAAAGCCACATTCGACATAATTACCTACGGCTACCGTTTCGTCACTCTTTTTTCCCAGTCATCCAGCGTATCTTCTTTTAATACTCCTTGTGCCCACTGACGCTCCCAAGCTGGTGGTGATTCTTTTTGTTCTGGCCGCGGACGCAATAGGCGGTATCCCAAATAGATAACCCCTATGGCCAAGATGCTGTGGAACAAGAGGTGCAGCTTCCCAAACAGCATCAACAGCCCGAACAGGAAGACAATTACTCCCCAAAAGCGTGAGCCCGAATTACCCATTACTTTGCGAGCTCCGTACAGCATGATTACTGAAGGAATCAACACGCCAATCAAATCGCCGCTGTCGATTCCCAGTTGGTCCAACAGAACCAACCCGCCAATTAGCAGCAGAACCAGCCCGAGTAGTATCTTTCCAGACCGTTCGCTCATCCTTTGCTTGCCTCCATTCGTTGTTGATGTGGTGCAGGTCGACCTTATGCCCTTATTGTAGCCCCGAGCATAGGCTTCCCATAACGGGCGAGCGGTTGGTTTTTCCCTCCGTCCTTGGACGGATATAGCTTCCTGCTCCAATCGGACGAGCCTTGCAGGACCTTGCCGAATCAAAGCTTGCATTACCCGGACAAAACGTTACGCCATCAGACAAAATATTATGGCAAAAATGTGAACAAACCATCGAAAAAGAGGAGATATTGGACAAGCGTAGAATCTGTGTTGAGTACGCGTGTAAAAAAACATCGAAAATAGCCGAGTTCCGCCTGGCGGAAACGGGGGAACCAAGTTTTTGGGGTGAATGGCTGTGTATCACGGCAGTCTAGGGCGTCCTTTCGACCGAACCCTTCAGCTAACCTCGTAGGCTCATGGGAGGAGCAGTTTCTTTTGCGCAAGTTGGTAGTATCTTTTATTATGGCTGGATTGCTGGCGATGGGAACCGGTGCTGCACAGGCTGCTGAAAGCACATCTTTGAATGATGTGGTAAGCGATCTGTACGGCGTTCCTTACAAATCGTCCGGTACATCCAAAAAGGGCTTTGACTGCTCCGGTTTCACACGCTACGTATTTGATGCGTTAGGTGTAGACCTGCCTCACAATTCTGCGGCTCAATATGAAGTAGGAGAATCCGTCGAGAAGAAAGACCTTCAACCCGGCGACCTCGTTTTCTTCAACACTAATGGACGCAGCATTTCTCATGTTGGCATCTACATCGGAAACGGCACATTCGTGCACTCGGAAACTGGCCGTGGCGTCGTCAACACCAAGTTGAGCGATCCCTACTACTGGAGCAAGCGTTATGTAGGTGCAAAGCGCATCAACACGCCTGTTCTGGAAGCAAAGGCTGAAAATCCGAAGAAGGAAAACGCGGTGCAAGCTGCATCGTTGCCGGAAGATCAAGCAACTAAAAAGTAGTTCGGCAAAAAATAAGAGCCAGGGACTTCGCGTCTCTGGCTTTTTCTGACGAAACTTAGTACCTGGTGTCATGAGGTGACCTCACTTATAAGTATTTGATTATAGTGAGGGGCATACTTGCCTTTCCCTGGTCAAAGCATGTTATGATAGATAGACATGGTAAATAAATTTTTTCTGAGTGCTCGCTTCCTTATTAATAGAAGTAACTGGGGGTATAACCGGTGAAGGATCACATATTAATTGTCGATGACAACCTCGAGATTATTGAACTCTTAGAAGACATATTGGAAAACGAAGGCTTTCAGGTGTCCGCAGCCGAAAATGGCGAAGATGCACTGCAGATGCTCAGCCAGGGCCATCGCCCGAATCTCATTCTGCTAGATATTATGATGCCAAATATGAGCGGCTATGAGCTCTGCTCCCAAATTCGCCGTGAGTGGGATTTGCCGATTCTGTTTTTAAGCGCGAAAGGAAAAGCTGTGGACAAGGTCGTAGGCTTTGAAATCGGTGCCGATGACTACATTACCAAGCCTTTCGATACGGAAGAGCTGCTTGCCCGTATTCGTGCCCATTTGCGCCGCTATGAGCGTATTCGCAAGCATACCGAAGAGCAGCCGGATAAAGAAGCTGCCAACTCTTCGATTACAGTCCTCAAATTTAAGGACCTGGAAATTCATAAAGAAACGTATTCTGTCTATGTCAGCAATGAAAAAATTGAGCTATCCACCAAGGAATTTCAACTGCTCACATTCCTCGCTGAAAATGCCGGCATCGTGTTTACACGGGAGCAAATCTACGATCGTGTCTGGGGCTATGGCTACGGCTCGCTCAATACAGTGACCGTCCACATTAAAAACTTGCGTGAAAAGCTGGAGACGAACCGCCAGTTCATTAAGACACAATGGGGGACAGGCTACGTATTTATCGGGGAGAAGCAATAAATGAGCTTGCGCAATAAACTGTTTCTTTCGTTTATCGCTTTGATCACACTGAATATCCTTTTGTTCAAATTCGTCTTTCAGGACATCATTGTTGACCAGCTAAAAAATGACAGACACAATCAATATCAATACGAAAAGGAAGCAGCGGAAAAGGTTCGAGTCAATCAGTTATTGCGTACGAGCAATTTCAAGGACCCTACGGAGCGTCAGGAGCTAGAAAAGCAGCTGCCTGAGGACGTCATGTACCGCATGGTGATCAAGGACGCAAACGGCAATACGATCTTCAACAAAACCTCGCAAGCTTATGATTTAAAGGTCCCTTCGTCCACTTCGAACCGGAGTTCCTCCAAAAAGGGGGACCTCAAGACAGTTGCAGAATACCACTTTCAGCAGGAGCCGCCACGCGAAGGGGAAATCGTCATTTATTTTTACACAGACGACTATGACATCATGTCTACAACAGGTGTATCCATGATGCTTTGGTTTATTTACGGAAGCCTTGTGTTGGTCGGTCTGGTGCTACTCACTCTATTTGTCCGCTGGATTTTGCGCCCTGTGAGCGAGCTGTCACGTGTAACTCAAGAGATTCGCGGCGGAAAGCGACTCGTCTCGTTTACGTACAAATCCCACGACGAGTTCGGCCAATTGTTTCGCTACTTCGGAGATATGGTAGATGAGATGCGCTTTTCCGAGGAACGTCAATCGGAGATGATCGCCTCGATCGCCCACGATTTCCGTACTCCGCTGACTACAATCAAGGGGTATGCATCATACATCGGCTCGGGACGCGTCACTGAGCTTGAGCGAATTCAGAAGCAAATGAGCAAAATCGAGCTGAAAACGTCTGATTTGGAAAAGCTGCTCGACGAATTGCAGGACTTTAGCCAGCAAAGTACAGAAGTGAGGCTCAACATTAGCCGCATTCATGTAAAAAGCTTCTTGAAAGGGATCATTGAGGACTATTTGACTCGCATCAAGGAAGCAGGACTCTCCTTCCAGTGGAAGCTGCGCGTTTCCAATGAGCTGCATATCGAAGCGGATGAAACAAAGCTGCGCCGGGTTATGGAAAACCTGCTCAACAATGCAATTTACTACAATAAACCAAACGGCTCAATATTGATTACATGTGATCAGCGTGAAGGACATGTGCTTTTCTCCGTGATTGATAAAGGTGAGGGCATCTCCAGCGAAGACCTGCCCAAAGTATTCACCAAATTTTATCGCGCAGAAAAGTCCCGTAACCGAAACAACGGTGGTACGGGACTTGGTTTGACAATCTCCCAGAGCATCGTCCGACGTCATGGCGGAGAACTGATGGTAAACAGTGAGCTCGGAGTCGGAAGCAGCTTTTCGTTTACAATTCCTTTTTACCACATTTAAAATTTATATAGATTTATTCTCAGTTAATATATTTTTTATTTTTCTCTGTTACATTATTACTTGTAAGCATGTTGCTTTCAGTGATAAATAACCCCCAGTTCGGTATCTGACACAACACGGCGTAACCCGTAGGTGAAAAGATGCCTTTTTTTTGTCCAAAAATCCCCTTCCTTTTTTATCCTCTCTTCTCCACTCTCATTGGCAAGCCGTTTTTCGGTCGCAGTGTAACCAACGGCTCTGGCTCTACCTTCTGACCAGGAGTTTCCAGGTGCAATCGATAGCGCTGGGCGATCGTCGCCAAAAGCAGAGCTGCTTCCATAAGCGCAAAGTTATTCCCGATGCATACACGTGGGCCTCCCCCAAACGGGAAATAGGCATAGGTCGGAATCCGTTTTAGCAAATCGCCCTCAAAACGCTCAGGAATAAACTCGTCAGGATTGTCAAAGTAACGATGATTGCGATGCATGACGTACTGGCTCATCATCAAGGTCTCCCCTGGCTGATAAGTATGGCCGCCGATCTCTACCTCTTCTACGACCTCCCGGTTAATCGTCCACGCCGCCGGATACAGCCTCAGTGTCTCCTGTACAATCAAATTCGTATACGTCAGGTGAGGCAAATCTTCTACTGTAGGCAGCCGGTCACACAGGACCGTCGACAGCTCATCTTGGAGCTTTTTCTCTGCTTCTGGATGTGTTGCCAGCAAATAAAAAATCCAGGACATCGTATTCGCTGTCGTCTCGTGACCCGCCACAAAAATGGTCATAACCTCATCACGCACTTGCTCGTCGGTCATCCCTTCACCGTCGTCCTCGTCTCGTGCCGCCAAGAGCATCGACAAAAGGTCATTTTTCCCATGATCCCCACTTTTACGTCTTTCTTCGATCAGCGAAAAAATTGTTTTGTCTAATGTCTCGTTCGACTCCATAAACTGGCGATTGCTTTTCGTCGGTACAGACAGTGGTATGTCAATAAACGAGGACGCCTTGTTGGCAACGTACTTCAATCCGATATCAATCGCCTCTCCAATTTGATCGGCGCCTTCTTTGATGCTTTTGCCAAACATCGTCTCGGTAATGATGGCCAGCGTGACTTTCATCATATCGTGGTGGATATCGCGAACTTCACCGTCTCTCCATTCGCTCATCAGGTCAACCCCTTGGCGAACCATGACCTGACCATAGGCAGCAATTCGTTCACGATGAAAGACTGGCTGCATCAATCTTCTTTGCCGCAAATGCTTCTTCCCTTCACTCGTAAGAATTCCGTCCCCTACGACTGCTCTCGCTACTTGCAGCCCTTTTCCTTTGCGAAAATGCGCTTGCTTGGAAACCAGCACTTCTTTGATCTGATCTGGATTCGTGAGCAGGTAGACATGGCGTTTCGGCCCAAATCGAAAATGCACCACATCACCGTGCTCCTCAGATGCATTACGGATAAATTGTAGTGGATCACGACGAAAGGATAGCAGATTTCCCGAGAGAGGCAGACCCTTTGGTCCCGAAATCGTTACGTTCATAATGTCCTCCTTGTGGTAAATACGGTATGTTACGGATTAGTATCCAGCACAAAAAAGAGATTATGCGAAGAAAAAGCCACCCGAAATCGGATGGCCATAAAAAGACTGCAAGCTAGTTCGTAATCGATTGTTCTGTTCGCAGCAAGCGTGTTGCAACCAGACGCTCGCGCACTTTGATTCCAATGAGGGCAGCGAGCACTGCCTTGATCACGCCTACCATCAAGAATGGTGTCGCACCGAAGGCAAACGCTTTGTCCCATGGAACATCCAGTACAAATTTCAATTGGATAGAACCAAAAATCAATGTGACGATCATCCCAATAATATTGGCGATCACAGCATTGACGAAGGTAAAGCTCGTCTTTTCCAGATACAAGCCCGTTACATACGCGGTCACGATAAATCCGAAGATATAGCCTCCGGTTTTCCCAACCAATACTTGCAAGCCGCCGCTCGCTTCTGTAAAAACAGGCAAGCCGATCGCACCTAGCAGCACGTAAATCAAGAGTGCTACCGTCCCGTAGCGACTGCCCAAAATCGTAGCAGTCAAGCCTACAGCAAGCGTCTGCGCCGTAATCGGGATCAAAGGCAATGGAATCGTCAGCTGGGACAAAACTGCAGTAAGCGCAGCAAAAATGGCAGATAAGAGCAGCCACCTCAAACGTTCATTTCTCATGCGTATAGCCTCCATTTGTTAACTAAAATTATAATAAGGTTAACAAAATAATAATACGCATGCTGGAAATTGTAAATGCCCCTATGCAAATTTAGCTGAGCTCGTTGTCTGCAAACACCTGAAGCTTCGTAAGCGACTGCACCGTATGATCAATTAAAAAGCGCAAGTCATCTATATTTCCCTCGTCGATTTTACGATGAAAATCAAGAGTTACCTGATTCCGCAGATGCTTTGGCGGCCACTCGATCCGATTTTCCTCTACCCTGGCCTTCAGCGTTTGTGTTATGTACGGTCGACTTCCCCATATATCGTCCAGAATCGTTGTGATTGATTTTATTTTTTGCGGAACATCCCCATGGTTCATCATCGGCAAATGAAAATGAATACAAATCGTACAGCCGACGTGCTCTGTCAACGGCTGCTCCAGCTGTTCAGCAGCAATATCAGCCAGGCCCGTGCGCAGCTGCATCTCTGCGATTACAGCTTGCTCACTTTTATCCCGATCTACTAATGTAAACTCTATTTGAAACATCCGGTGGAAAGAAGCCATATCCATCACGTCCGAGCGCCCGGTAATCGTGATAGCGCCCTCAAAATCACGGTCATATACTGCACCTTCCAGCACCACCCTGATGTTGTCAAATACTAACGGATGAAACATCTATTATCCTCAATCCCTTCCAAAAAGCTGTTGGCGTACAAGTCTTGCTTATCATTCTAGGATGCCTCCTTTCTGACTGTTTTGCAAGCAGGCAGACATACCCGTGGAAAACAGGGGCTGTGGAGTGGTAACATGGGAGGGAACCAACCTTTGAGGTGACAGCCATGTTCTTAATCGGAATTTTAGTCGTTGTAGCGATTTTTGGTGAACTGTTTCACCGCCTGAATCCGTGGAAAAAGCCGGAGCCCCCTTATGAAGACCTGGTCGCGCAGATCAAATCAGCAGATTGGTACCTGGAGCTGTACGCTGATGAGGCATGCCGGCAAGTTCTCGAAAATGACTCACATGTTCACGCTTACTATGCAAGTACTTACGAAGCGAAGCGATTGCTTACCCAAGAAGGCTTTCAACTGGGGCTGATTGACTATGTAAAGCAACAGGCCTCGAAGGCATCCTCCTCCAGTCGCTAAAGGATACGCAAAGGCCGCTGCATCCTGACAGGCAGCGGTCTTTTCCTCTTTCCTTATCCTTTTGCCCAGGCAATTCTGTGATCGATCAGCCGTGAAAGCCGGTAGACAATCGGAACAAAGCCTTGACGTGGCCAATAACGAGAAGATTGCAGATTCGTCATTCTCCAATCAGTGATGCAATAGTGATAGCCTTTTTCTTTTGCATGGGCCAAGCCTCTCGTCGTTAACGCGAAATTTATCCCGCTTCCTCGGTACTCAGGCTGAGTCCCCGCGACCCCTAATTCGATACAGTGCTCTGGAGTCATCGTAATTGGATCAGGGTCTGCTGGGAAGTAGGCTTGAAAGGAAATAATCTCTCCCCCCTTTTTCGCAATCCATAGATCGACCTGTGGGTCATCGACCAGCCCTGAATAACCATCGCGAATCTTATGTGCGTCTTCGGGCAATGCTACGCCGAATACAGGCGATTTTGCTTGATAAGTTCTAATTAATGGGGATACATCTGCAAACGCCTCGCGATCTTCGGGCGTCGCCAAGCGAAGCTCCACTCCGTCCACCCGCAATGAGGAGGCACTCGGCTGAAACTGTTTTAATGAGAGTAGACCATGCACCTGCTCATGACCAAATCCGAGACAAAACCATGTTTGTAACAGATCCGGATTACCAGCTGGCACCATTGCGCAATGGTAAAAATATCCTTCGTCCACCCATTCCTGGGCGGCTGCTGCGTACAAATCCCGATACAGCTCTACAGGCTGTTCCAAAGCTATCGCCTGACCAACCAAACTGATCCAAACGTGCCTGCCACGCATAGCATTTTCTTGTTTTTGACCGATGACATAGCCGACGAGCTTGTCACCCTCCAGCGCGGCTGCTCCTGAAACACCTGTTTTCTCCCACTCACCCGCGAGAACGCGTATGGCCAGTTTTTCTGTCTCCCCTTGACTTAGCAGCGCAGGAATGGCTGCATTTGCTCGTTTTTGGCAGAGGGCGAGCAATCTCCCTGCCTCCGTGAGCCGACCTGTAGAAAAAGTAACGATTTTCAAAATGCTCATCCTCCCTCGCTCCTTTTGAAACCATTCCTACATACTTTCTGGATAGTCAAGGAAGTTCCTTTTTGATGAAGACAGCTTTGAAGCTTTGCACACAAAAAAGGCGCACCTGCTTTTGGCTGCTGCCAAGCGGTACACCTTATCTCTCGAATCGGTTCATTAGCGTTTTTGATGGTAGTGCTTGTAGGCGTCGAAGGATGCCTGTTCCTGGCAAGTGAAGCATTCTGTAGCGTAGGATTCTGCCTGTTCGTTGATGGTTTGCCCGCAAGCAGCGCAGCATTTTGCTTCCAGATTGCGAAAGAAAGTAGTGATCGGCGTCATGATTTTAACCCCCCGTGTGTTGTTATCTGTATTGTATTACAACAGTAGCTGTTTTATAAAAGTTTGTTATAATACATTACGCCGTATTATCTTTCTCTCGCGCTCATTCTCTCCTGCTTGCTCTCTTTTTCGCTGTATTCATACATTTTTGCAAATTCACCTTCTGTTGTAACACAACGAACACAGTTTTGTTTCCCAGACTTGGTTGGAGCCTCTTTAAATCAGCAAATTGAACAGATACGGATCATTTGTGATCTCCACATAGCTGATTCCATGCTGCTTCATTCGCGCCACCAACGGCTGATAATCCGCCTGACACTTCATTTCAATTCCCACTAATGCAGGTCCATTTTCTTTATTGTTCTTCTTGGTGTATTCAAAACGCGTGATATCATCATGTGGGCCGAGCACCTTTTCCATGAATTCGCGCAATGCTCCTGCACGCTGCGGGAAGTGTATCACAAAATAGTGTTTTAATCCTTCGTGCAACAGCGAACGCTCCTTTATTTCCTGCATCCGATCAATATCGTTATTTCCTCCGCTGATGACACACACTACGTTTTTGCCGGCAATTTGCTCCCGGTAAAAGTCGAGCGCAGCGATGGACAAAGCGCCTGCTGGTTCCACCACAATCGCGTTGCTGTTATACAGATCAAGGATCGTAGTACATACTTTTCCTTCTGGCACCATCACGATGTCGTCCAGCACATCCCGACATAGTGACATGGTCAATTGCCCTACCTGTTTAACAGCCGCTCCATCAACAAATTTATCAATCTCATCCAAGGTCACCACGTCTCCGAGCTCAAGCGCCGCTTTCATAGAAGCCGCTCCCGCAGGCTCTACCCCAATAATTTTCGTATCCGGGCTGATTCCTTTTACATACGTACCTACACCCGCTGCAAGACCGCCCCCGCCAATGCTCATGAAAACAAAATCAGCAGGCTCCTCCATGTCATTCATAATTTCCAAGCCTACAGTACCTTGTCCAGCAACTACCAGCGGATCATCAAACGGATGAACAAAGGTCCGCTCTTCCTGTATGCAATATTTCATCGCTTCTGCAAAAGAGTCGTCAAAGGTATCGCCAATCAGCACCACTTCCACATAAGAGCCACCGAACAGCTTCACCTGTGTGACCTTTTGACGTGGAGTTGTCGTCGGCATGAAAATCGTTCCCTGAATTTTCAATTGATGACACGAATAAGCCACGCCCTGTGCATGGTTCCCCGCGCTGGCACATACAACACCATTTTCCCTCTCGCCTGGCGAAAGATTGCGAATAAAATGATAAGCACCTCGGATTTTAAACGAACGCACTACTTGCAGGTCTTCTCGTTTCAAATACACATTGCAGCCATATCGTTCGGACAGAACCTTGTTTTTTTGTAGCGGTGTTTTTTCTACCACGTCTTTCAAGGCATGGTTGGCTACCACGATCTCTTCCACAGTTACTGTACTCATATATTGAATGCTCCTCCCAAAGGTGTCTCATGTCTCTATCGTCTCATGAAAAAGAAAAGCCCCCGCCCCGCCAGCAGCGCTTATATGCGCATGGCTGGCTGAGGCGAGAGCATCGCGGTACCACTCAGCTACTCTATTTCCCTCACGGAAAACAGACTTAAGAAGTTCAACATGGGAACTCCCGTCTGGTAACGGAGACGAATCCGTTGTCCTTTACTAACAGAAATAAGCTTTCCCTTTTCTAGGACACTGCTCCAAGGTGATTTTCAAAACAGGCTGGCGATCATCCTTTCAGCACGAGGGACGACTCTCTGCAACGCTGCTCTCTGCTTCTACTCTTCCTTATCTACGCAACTACTAACGAACTATTCAAATTAGTTACAAATTATAAATGTACTCGTCCTAGTTGTCAAACGTTATGTTATCAAAGTTGAGGCGTTTGCCCGAGGTTCCTGAGATGACGACTTTGAAACGGACGTTGCCTGCTTCGTTCACAGTAAAGCTCTGCTGCTGCAAAGCCCCGGTGCTGCTCTGCAGGCTGCTGACGTCCTGCCACGTCTGCCCGCCGTTTACCGATTTTTGCAGCTTCCACGTAGCGCCAGTATCTGTACCATAATTTGCATGGGAAATCGTGACCGTCGTTACGTTGCTCACATCGAACTTCATCGTGATTGAGCCTGCTGCTCGTGCTCTTACCGATTGACTGCCCAGCTTTTTATCCGCAGTCGTATTTCCTAACAGGGCATTGTCCAAATTCCATGTACCGCTCTCCAATGTCACATCTCCTGCTGCATAAGCTGCTTTTGTCCCTGTTTCAAAATCTTCGAATTCCTGACCAGTACCCGGATTCGGCGTTGTGCTAGTGTACCCATATGAATCTGGTTTGAAGGTAGAAGTATCCCACCATTTGTAGCCAGCAGCAGGTGCAGCCCAAGGCTCTGGTACAGGCTCTGTTGAGGTTTGCGGATTTTCCATCGGCAACAGCTGTGTGACAGGACTTGGAGTAAAGCCGGTCAGCTGGTCAAAGCTAGTGTACGTTTCTGGTTCTGCCAGCCAATCAATCAAATTGACGAGAAGTTGGGCATCATCCTGCTCCTTGAATCCATCGTAAGTCTTTTTACTTGCGCCATTTTCCTCGCGCTTGTATTTTGGCGTAGCATCCTCAACAGGAGAGGAATCCCCGATGAATGCTGCTTTTCCGCTTCCTGCCTTGGAAATCGCTACATAAGGTCCTTCGTTTACGCCGCCACCATTGTACACCCCTTGGTCTACGGCATTTGCCCACTTCACATTCGTGGTTGGCAAATAAACAATTCCTTTTGCTTTATCTGGATCGAGTATAGCCAGGGTCGAGCCAGCGTGCATCGCTACTGTGTCCACTCCGCTTGTAATCCCAAACGATTCACTTTCAGGCACGACCTTATTTGCTGTGATGTCGCCAAGGGCGTTGTAGCGGAAACGGATACCAAAATTGGTTCCAAGCCAATCAGAGCTGTCTACATTTTGCATGGCAGCTGAATTGCGCTCTTCCGTGCCCATGCCTTGCGCTGGATCATTCCAGGCTCCGCGGCGATATCCGTTAAATACTTCGTTTGCATCCCAGCGGTTTTTGTTGCGGTCTGCATTGTAATGATCCCCGATGAAGAATATGCTGCCGCCGTTTTGCACGTAATCCAGCATCGCTTGCTGTTCAGAGGTTTTATAAGGGATATTTGCTTCTCCGATAACGAATACCGCATAATCCTCCAAATCGCTCAGAGTGATCGGAGTCGTCTTGCGCAGCTCGGTAACGTAATACCCTTCATCCGCTAATGCTTCGCCAAAATCGGAAAATGCTCCGTCAATGACCCAGTCAGCTGCTCCCGCTGTCTGTCCATGCGTGTTGTCAAAGAGAATTTTTTTGCTGTTGTTGTTATTTACGACTTTCGGCGTCAAAACAGGTGCTGGATCGAGTGGTCCCTCTGCCTTGGCGACAGTGGCGTTCGTCAGTGGCAGTGTAAAGATGCCAGTGAAGAGCGCAAGGGAGAGAAGAAAGGATGATAGCCGATGCTTTCTTTGCTTGCTCAAATGGTCCAACTCCTTTTGATAGAATAGGGAACTTTCCTCCAGATTACCATATTTATCCTGTGAATTTGTCCTGTTAACATTATTTTTACAAAATTTGGTTCCAATGACATAACTTTTTGAAAATGACTCCCAGTCCTTTGACATATCGTCGTCGGTTGGGCTGATGAAAGCAAAAAAATGAGGCCCGTCATCGGACCTCATCGTCATTTTTATTGCTATTATACTGCTTCGTAGATTTCTTCGTAACGCTTGCCGATTTCTTCGTCAGTCAAGCCAGCTTCACGCAGACGGCCAATCAGAGCATTTGCCCAGATTTCGGTGCGCTGTGCCATCTTCCCGTATTTTTTGGCTTCCTTTTCCTTACGCTTCGCACGGTCTTCCCCGTTGGATTTGAGGTTATCGAGGATGAACAGCATTTTCATGGTGTCATCTTCGTTCAAACCCGTCCAGTTATCGTTCAGGAACGAAACCACATTTTTATAATAACCATCAAATTCGGCGAAGGAAATCTCGGAATCCATGTTGAGATATTCTTTCATTTTGTCAAATAGCTCTTGCATCTAGCGTCACAACTCCCTCGTTATTCTCCGCACTATTATAACAAAAACAGCTCAGGGGAGGAAGTTGCCATTATCTGTGACATCCTCTTCTGCTCTGCTTGGGTCTGTAGGGGGTATCCATGTATAATAGAAACCATCATGAAATAAGGAGAGCAGCACCCCATGTCATCAGCCAAGCATCAAAAAGACGTCCGTCCCCGGGATGGAAAGCAACCAGATACGAAGCTCACTGTCGGTCAGCAGATGACCCTAACGATCAAAAGCCTGGGAATCAACGGCGAAGGGATCGGCTATTTTAAACGGAAAATTGTCTTCGTAGATAAAGCACTGCCAGGTGAAGTGATCCATGCACAAGTAACGGAGGTAAAAGAAAAATACGCCACAGCGCGATTATTGAAGGTTGTAGAGAAGTCACCTGCACGTACAAAAGCGCCTTGTCCCGTGTACGAGGAGTGCGGCGGCTGCAGTCTACAGCATATGGACTACAAGGCGCAGCTCGCCTCCAAGCATGAGCTTGTGATCGAATCGCTGCGCAAGTACGCCCGTTTGGAAAATCCGCCAGTAGCACCTACTATTGGCATGGACAACCCTTGGGGATATCGAAACAAGGCTCAGTTTCAGGTCGGCAAACGGGACGACAAGCTGGTCGCTGGACTCTATCAAACAGGTACGCATCAGCTTGTCGATTTGGAGACCTGCCAAGTGCAGCATGAAGCAACGACAGCCATCGTTCGCACTGCCAAGCAGGTCATTCAGGAGCTGGGAATTCCCGTATATGAGGAGCGCAAGCGAACTGGCGTCATTCGTACCGTGGTCGCTCGTGTAGCATTTGCCACAGGGGAAACGCAGCTCACCCTCGTAACCGCTACCCGCGAGATTCCGCGCGTCAAGGAATTGGTTATGGAGCTGCGCACGCGACTGCCCGAGCTGGTCAGCATCGTGCAAAACGTCAATGCTCAAAAAACCTCGGTGATCTTTGGCGAGACCACCCGTGAACTGTGGGGACGACCGTACATCGCAGAAAAGCTGGGCGAGCTGTCCTTTGACTTGTCTGCTCGTGCCTTTTTTCAGCTGAATCCCGAGCAAACTCACAAGCTGTATGATGAAGTAAAAAAAGCCGCCGGACTGACTGGCAGCGAGCTTTTGCTTGATTTGTATTGTGGGACCGGAACCATCTCCCTCTGGCTCGCTCCTTTTGCCCGGGAAGTGCGTGGGATTGAGCTGATTCCCGAGGCTGTTGAGGATGCACGAAAAAATGCCGAGCGAAACCAGGCGACGAATGCCCAGTTCCATGTGGGGCGCGCTGAGGTATTGATGCCGCAGTGGGCCAAGCAAGGAGTGAAGCCCGATGTCGTTGTAGTCGATCCTCCGCGTACCGGATTGGACGATGCGCTGATCCGTTCCTTGCTTGAAGTTACACCGAAGAAGATTGTGTATGTGTCTTGTAATCCTTCTACGCTTGCAAAGGATATTGGGAAGCTGCTCGCGAGGTATGAATTGAAGCATGTGCAGCCAGTGGATATGTTCCCGCATACGGCGCATGTGGAAGCTGTGACGCTTTTGACGTTGAAATAGTTGTAAGAGATAAGGCTAAATTCCCTTGATGTAACGGGAGTTTAGCCTTTTCATTTTTGATGAATGATGATCGATCTAGGAAGAAAATAGGCGTTGACCACATTTTGACCACACTCGATGCCAGAATGACCTTTAATGTTCACGAACCTCGCTGAGTATTTCCCTCTTTGCTTCTTTCTTTTACTTTTCAAATTGCCCTTTTTGGATCGCCTGACTTGTTCAAGAAATCGCGGAGAAATGCAAATCGATTGGTATTAAAATAAATCTCTCTTACCAAGAAAACAATTTGAAATCTGACATAGTCAGGTTTCTTTTTTTGTCGCTTTTCGGAGGTTCTGGAAGATTCTTGGCGAAATAAGATAATTTAGACCATATACCTATTACTCTATATTAAAAATCACTAAAATAGACTCTTTTCACAGGAGGTAAAAATGGGTAATCAGAAATATATTTCTACAACAGCTCTCTCTAAACTGATGAGCGTTTCTACAAGTGAACTCTTGGCATACTTAATCGAAATCGGATGGATGGAAAGAGTTAATGATGCTTGGACACTAACAAATACCGGTAAAAACAAAGGTGGACAATTTAAATCAGATTCGTTACGAGGAACTTGGGTTGTTTGGCCTGATACTATAATTCACGAGCTTGAGTCTTTGAAAGGCTCACAGGCAACGGATACTAAATATATAAACGCCACTGTATTGAGTCAAATCCTTAAGGTATCCAAGTTGCGTATCAATCCAATTCTTTCCGAACTTGGCTGGTTAGAAAGGGATAGAAAAGGCTGGATATTGACTAAATTAGGTGAAAGTATTGGTGGAAAACAATTAGAGTACGAAAAAACCGGTATTCCTTATGTATCCTGGCCTGAAAGTATTCTTAGCAATAAAAGCCTAATCGAGACGTTTAAGCAAATCAATGGAGATTTCATTGAGGAGAAGGAAGAATCAATTAATGAAGTCGATACAAGTTTTCGGGATAAATTTCAGGCTAAACATAGAGCTGCTGATGGACATTTTGTCAGATCAAAAGCTGAGATGCTTATTGATAATTGGCTCTACATGTCGGAAATTGTCCATGCCTACGAAAGAAAACTGCCTATTGAAGAAGATGTATACTGTGATTTTTATCTCCCTGTAGGAAAAGTCTACATTGAGTACTGGGGCATAGAAAACGATCCCAAGTATACGGAGAGAAAAAAAACGAAATTGGAAATATACCGGAAGTATGGATTTAATCTAATTGAGCTAACGGATACTGACATTCAAAACCTAGATGATGTTTTCCCGAAAAAGTTACTGAAATTTGGAATTCAGTCTTATTAGAACAGGAGCAAAATCCTAAAATGATATTTCTTCTTAATTGTTTAAATTTGGATCATAATCCAGCCTTACCCCTATTCAGGAGGAACTATAAGTGATATACATTCTCTTTACATGTCTCATTATTTTGGCCATCATATTAAAACTACCAACTGTAAAAGGGTTTATTGGTGAAAAAGCCGCCCAAATGATTCTAAATAAACTAAATCGAGAAGAGTATCATACTCTAAACGATTTACTTGTACCTGACCCCAACGGAAAAACTACACAAATTGATCACGTTGTTGTATCGAAATATGGAATTTTTGTTATTGAAACCAAAAACTATACAGGCTGGATTACAGGTACTGAAAATAGCCAATATTGGACACAAACAATCTATAAGCGAAAAGAAAAGCTATATAATCCTCTATGGCAAAATAAAGGGCATGTAAATGCTCTTAAAGCCCTTCTACTCGAATTTGAAAATGCTCGTTATATTCCCATCGTGGCATTTAGCGGAAGGGCCACACTTAAAGTAAACGTTGCTTCTGAGGTAATTTATCTAAGTAATCTTAACAAGACTATTAGAAAGTACAAGCAACCTGTTCTTACACATTCAGACGTAATCAGCATTATCAAAAAGCTTTCTAATAACAATCTCCAGGACAAAGCAACGAGAAAAGAACATGTAAAGACACTGCAAAATGAAAATCATAATCGAAATCAAAAAATACGCAATAACGTGTGTCCTTCTTGCAATGGAAAGTTGGTTGAACGAAGTGGAAAACATGGTAGGTTCATAGGCTGTTCCAATTATCCAAAATGCAAATTCATCCTAAAAGATCGAGTAGCAAGGTGACAACTTAAACAGCTATTTGCATCAACCGAAAGGTCTGTAGAAAACATGGCAAAATGGTCAAAGAAAGACGTAAACAATCTTGTATTTTTGATTAATGCAATTCTTATCATTGGTTCGGTTAGTATAGGTTTTTACTTTAATCTGGGGATGTATTACTTTTTCGGCTCCCTGTTTGGAAGTGTCCTTATATCGACAATCATCGGAAATTTCCTAGGGGACAAGACAAAAAAAGCGAAGCCACCAAATAAAAAACAAAACAACGGGAGATCTGGAAAACTTAATGAATCCGTTTCGGATGATGCACTTCTAACCTCTGATATTGATACGCTTTCCGGTACTGATTTTGAACGATTAGTGGAAAACTATTATCGCGACAAAGGTTACAAGGTCGAAAGAGTAGGCGGATCAGGAGATCATGAGGTAGATTTAATTCTTCAAGACAAGAAAGGTTATAAGATAGCAGTCCAGTGTAAACGTTGGAAGAAAAATGTAGGGAATGACATCGTCCTTCGTTTGAAGGCTGGCAAACAGGTTTACGGGTGTTATGACGCTTGGATCGTCACGACTAGCCATTTTACAAAGGCTGCTATACAAATAGCAGAACCTCTCAATATCAAGCTAATAAATGGCGCTCAAGTACATGACATGATCGACCGTTGGCGGAAGGAAAAATCAAAATAAATATAGGGTCTTGGTGTCAATATCCGGCGGGGCGCGACGGCTTTTAATGGCTATCGTGCCCATGTTGATTTTATGAAGAAATAGTCCGAAAAGCCTGTACCATTTCAGTTGTCGCTTTAAAACGCATTGATTTATCTGGATGTAGCCCTTTATTTACAAACTCTCGCAACTTCAAATCAGGTATTGAGTCTGTATTGGTTCTTCCTATCATCACAAAATACACAATCCTTGTTAAGGCATATGTTTCATGTAGAATGCTATAAGTATCAAATCCATCAACCACAAGAGAAGGGTCATTGAAGTAACCCTTAAATTCAGTGTTAGCAGTCGTAAGTGAACTATCTGGGACTTTGACTAAACCGAAATCAGCGATTTTCACAACATGTATATCATGATACTCTTTCAGTAAAATATTTTTAGGACTAATATCCCTATGTAACCTATCCTTTGAATGGATATATTCAAAAGCCCGCAAAATTTGATTTACAATACTCTTCCGTAACCCTATTGCCAAAGATGAATTATTTTTTTGAATGAAACTGTCAAGAGTATAGTCCATGTATTCCATTATATATTCGTTTTTGGCTTCATCGTACTGATAGACTTCAAGAATATAGGGTGACGAAAATTCTTTCATCTCGTAAAATTCACGTCTAAATCTTTCGAGTTCTTTTGGTGTTAATTCCTTTTTTGCCCGTTTTAATACGAAATTTTTATCATAAAACGCATCCCGATACTTGTAAACATTGGCATATGAACCATTCCCAATTTGTTTTAGTGAGAATGATCTTGTTGTTTGAGGATGGTCTATTGTTACAATGCTGTTCGGAGTAAAAAGTGGGATTGTATAATATAAATCTATTTTCTCCATATGCGGGGGGAGAGAGCTTCCGCCGCTTGACCTTAAAAAATCGCGACATTTCTTCATTAGCACAAAATAATATTCAGTTATCTCGAAAGCGAGTTTTGTGTTTTTGAGAGCAGTATACAAGCCTAATGTTATTTCGATAGTTTTTAATAGCTTCCGGCTTGGGTCTGCCCAGAAATGTGCACTAAAATCATTGGTAGGAAGTCGCTCATTCATAGTTCTAAATAAAGAAATAAAATCAAAGTGAAGTGTTGCCAATATTTCGCGTAATCTTGCATGTTCTAGACTAGAATATAATTCTGAAAACTCTGCGTTTATTGTGCTGTTAGAGAGCAGTTCTCTATACTGAGCTTCAATATAGTTTTCTATGTTCACTGTATCACCCCAATCAAAATATAACGCGAAGTCAATTATAGGGTCAATGTTTGCATGCATGTGCATTATGAAAAGACGTTGGGCCTCTTTAACCCAACGTCTTTGTCTCTTCCCTCTAGTTATCAACGAATTCAACAATTTGTTCCATTCTTAAAGAATTGAGTACAATTGAATGGTTACTTATCTGAGCAAGCTTACGAGCAAATATTATATCAGAGATCCTATTTTCCATATAACTTACATCAACAACTAATTTAGCCGTTCAATGCCCCTAACCACTCAAAAATTTATATCAGTTACCTGTCTTTTCCCAGGTATGATGGAATTCTTTGACCACATTTTTGACCACACAGTCGTGTAACTTTAAATTGTTAATGGTGATAATGGATACTAAAGGAGCCTCAAAAACAACACTTAAGTTAAGTTTCGTTGTTCCAAGTTAACACGATTTAAATGCTACCCGAAACGGCGCATATGGAAGCTGTGACGCTTTTGACGTTGAAATAGTTGTAAGAGAAAAGGCTAAATTCCCTTGATGTAACGGGAGTTTAGCCTTTTCATTTTATATGAGTGATGATCGTTTAGGTCCCCGGTGGAAATATTCACCAAACCTTCTTTTGTTCCCACGATTTCACTGTGATTTAATTTAAGTAATGAAAGGGGTGGGTAACTTTGCAATCGATCTTACTCGTGATTTTTTCTATTAATTTTGCTCTTCTATGTTTACACGAAATGGATGCAATCAGAGCGAAAGAATGGAAACTGTTTGTCATTCTGAAAGATATGGATGATGACCGTGCATTCAAAACATTTACAATCCTCCATCTTCCACTTTATGCGATCTTACTATATTCGTTTGTAAGCCACCATATTATTTCTTTTATCATTATCGATGTATTTTTAATCATTCACTCCGTACTACATTTTTTCTTTGAGAAGCATCCGAACAATAACTTTACGAACATGTTCTCAAGAATGATTATTTATCCAATGGGTGTACTGGGTGTCTTGCATCTTGTTGGACTGGTATTGTCTTGAAACTCCTTCTTACTTTCGCGCATTTCTTTCAGACTAAAATACTATGAGGGAAAGTAGCCCTTTTTAAATATCTCGTACCATTCTTTCAATTCATCGCCTTCGAATACACCCAATCTCTCCAAGATATGCCTTGAAAACTCCACTGCACCGCTTCCATTCGCCGTAATTAGGTTCTCATCACGAACAGACTGTGCATCTACATAATGTTGATCTCCTCTGTAATTCGGAGCTCCTTCCTTTAAATAAGGCAGTGTGTTGCCTGTATGTCTATGATTATCCAAATATCCGTGGTTTCCCAAAAAGGTGGTAGCATCGCAGATGGCTGCCACAGGAATATCCTTTTTCACACAATAATCCACAATACCTTTTGCTTGCTGATTCTTTTCTTCTCTCCATCCCGTTCCGCCAGGTATGATTAACATGGCGATATCGAGATTTGGATTGAATTCTTTTACGCTATAATCTGGAAGTACTGTTAAACCACCCATTGAAACCTTGGGCTCCTGATCAATCGCGATTGTCTTTACACGATACCCTGTTCCTGGCTTGTTTAACTCTGAGCTGACGTAGCTTGCCTCCCAATCTGCAAAACCATCTGTTATGAAAATTAATACTTCCTTCAAAATGATTCCCTCCTAGTAAAGCTTTGTATAAATGAATAGTAAACCAGCTTCACTGACAATTACGGTCAGCAAAGATACGATTTCTTTAAGCCAACCGCAAATTCTGAACGAAAGCTGGGAAAGCTATCCGATAAAAAGTAGCGGATGGTGTTAGTTTTATGAGGAGATTTTTGGCAATTCTCGTTCTCTATCTTTTTGCCTTTCTAGATGCAAGTGTTATAGAAGCATTTGCTAAAACGGATCCACCAAAGCATGAACAACGCCCGTTAGAGGAATCTTATTTTGAAATTGGTTACAAATCAGTGGAACTCGCACTCAAAGAATGTGAAAAGCACTTTGGACGAGAACTTCCATTGCCAATTGTTTTACCACCAGTAGCGTTTACTCATCATTTTGGCAGATGTAATCATGCAAATGACGTAAATGACCACTTTGAAATCGAATATATTAATGAGAAACAAGGTAAAAATCACTATATGATTCAAGTGAAACCTTTCGCGAACAAGCTAGAAGGCCTTCCAAAAAAGAATGATATCATTCAAATTTACAAATTAAAGGATGGAACGAAAGCCGTTTTTGGAACGACTCCTTCCACAAGAAGCTTCTATCTGTTGGTTTTTGAGAGAGCTGGATGGCAGTATATGTTAAGTGTTGATAAGCGAGTGGGAGATATCGTATCGGCTAATGTGTTAATTGCTATTGCGGAATCAGTCAATCCCGCATCATATCCTTGGAGTCCTGCCCGTTTCCCCGTATTATCGAGACGAAGTCATTCAAGAGTTCATGAGCAGCGATGGGGATTTCGATTGTGACGTTTATGCAAGACGCATGGTGCGGATACAGTAAATCATAAGAACATACCTTGCGAGCTGTACAACAAAGAGGGGCACTAATCCCCTCTTTTTGCGTTCTGCCTGCCATCCCTAATAATCGCGCGGTAAACAAATTTCGGTAAGGCAGACTGTCTGCACCAGCGTGATTTTTGCCCCTTGGCTACAGGTACGGTAAGAAGTCGATGCAGCCATTCCAAATTCAGCTTCTTCCATATTTCGGGTGTAGCCTTTACTTTTCCTGCGATTACGTCCAGGCTTCCTCCTACGCCAAAAACGACCTTTACCCCATCCAGATTATGCTTATTCCTATAAATCCACTTGTCAGAGTAGGGAGCCCCCATCGCCACGATCAGTACATCTGGCCTGGTCTGCTGGATGCTTCGAAGAATCTGTCCCTCTTCTTCCTCGCTAAAAAAGCCGTTATGTCGACCGGCAACTACAACCTGCGGATAGCGTTTGGTGACCTCCTCAGCTGCTTTTTGGTTCGTCTCTTCATCTGTCCCCAAAAGAAAGAAGCTCCAGCTGCGTTCATTTCCTTTTTCCAACAGTCGAAGCAGCAAATCATAACCAGTCACCCTTTCAGCAAGCGGCTCACCTTTTCGTCTTGAAGCCATCACAATGCCGATTCCGTCTGGGGTAATCAGGTCTGCCTCGTTGACAATGGTTTGCAGCAGTTCGTCTGTCTGATAGGTGATGGTTATCTCTGGGTTCACCGTAATGAGATGGAACAGCTTGGACGGTTCTTGTTGGATATGCTTCGTCAGTTGCAGTGTTGTTTCATGAAGGGTTAGTTTGGAAAAAGGTACTCCTAATATCGTTACTGAGCCTTCCATACGATCCGCCTTTCATCGAGTGAATTAGAGAAATTTTACCATATTTCCTCAGCTCACATCATTCCAAATAGGTGGAATCACTGGTAAAGTGGAGGTATTACTCTTTCCACGGAGGAATTCTTATGTTCATCGTCAATGTTGAAGGTGCCATATTCCATGAGGATAGATGGTTGATGATCAAGCGTAGCACCAAGGAAGAGCATGCAGGAGGAACCCTCTCTCTCGTAGGCGGTAAAGCAGACCAAGAAGGAAACACTTCTGATATATTGGAGAGAACTGTTCGGAGAGAGATTTTCGAAGAAGTAGGTGTTACTGTGAAGGACACCTTGCGTTACCTGTATAGTTCTTCATTTGTTCCGGATGACCAGTGCCATGTCATCAATGTCGTCTTCCTTTGCGAATACGACAACGGAGATGCGCATTGTAAAAGTCCCGATGAAGTTGAAGCAGTCTACTGGTTAAATGCAGATGAAATCATGAGTCATCCGAAAGCGCCCCCTTGGACCAGAGAAAGTATACGACGGGCGGAAATACTACGAAAGCAGTTAGGTGATAACAAATGACAACAACAAAAACTACTACCCTCCCTCGCCTTGGAGTGGGAGCGGTTATCCTCAACGAACAAAACGAGATTTTGCTAGTGTGGCGCAATCGAAATCCGGAAAAAGACACCTGGTGCATCCCCGGAGGCAAAGTAGATCCTTATGAAAAGCTGGAGGATTGCGTGATACGCGAAATAAAGGAAGAAGTAGATCTCGAAGTAGAAGTAAAAGAGCTGCTCTGTACATCGGAAACGATCCGTCCTGAAAATAACGAGCATTGGGTGTCTGTCATCTATGAGGTCGCAGTGAAAAGCGGGGAAGCTCGCAATATGGAGCCGGGTGGAGCAATCGGGGATTTGAAATGGTTCCCCCTCAATCAATTACCTGAAAATCTCGCATGCTTTATGTTGCCTGCAATCGACAGCTTGAAAAAGAAAGGCATGTAAACTATTCCTCCAAACGGATAAATCGATCACTTCTATTTTGTTGGAGGCCGAAAAAAACTAGCCCATAAGGAGGACATGAAAAATGGAACTCACCCAGATGACCGAGGCGTTGTTTCAGGCAGCACAATCGGGGGATACTGAGCGCTTAACAGCTTTACTAGAGGCCAATCCGCGCCTCGCCAATATCGAAAACAGCGATGGACTTACACTTCTAGGCTTTGCAGCGCATTTTGGAAATAAGGCTGCTGTGCAGCTGTTGCTCGACTCTGGTGCGGATGTTAATGCCGTTTCACACTCGAAGGTTTCTTACATCCCATCCAATACAGCTCTGCATGCGGCTATCGCCGGAGAACGCGATCCGGACGTCATTCAATTGCTTTTGTCCCGCAATGCCAAGACGACGATTTTCGATAGTAACGGCCATACGTGCCTGCATTCGGCAGCCTATCACGATGATAACGTAGAGCTGATTCGTCTGTTGCTCGCACATGGAGCCGACGTGAATGCTTGTGCAGAGGGAAGAGAAACCGCCTTATCGCTCGCGATCAAGCAAGGAAAGCATGCTGTTGCCGAGCTTCTTCGTCAGAGCGGAGCTTCGCTATGACTCTTTTAACGAAGCTCCTTACATAAAGGGGCTTCGTTCCATTTCTTTTTTAAGCCTTACTTTTAGGCGAAAATTGATCGCACATTTGTAATAATATGCTGATAGAAACGCGATGTCGGGTCAACTTTACCAATTACCACCGCATTTCTAGCACTAAGGTCAAGCGACTTTGCTTGATCGGTAAGTACCACACCGCTGAGCTCCATGAACGGCACCCGTGGATGGGTTGTATCGATCCCTTGTGGAATTTTAACCTCAAAAGGATAATCTTTTTCTTGAGTCGTGATCGGAACAATCATAGCAAAAGCTGAATTACCCGGATCAATAAGTCCATCTGATAACACGACTGCAGCTCGCCAACCATTTTTTTCGTGCCCCCTCGTTGGGTGCATGTTCAACCAAACGACGCTTCCTCTTTCCACATCTCCTACAATCGCCATTAAATGATCTCATCCCCCATCGGTTCTGCAAACAACTCTTCATGTGCACTCTTACCTGGTTTGCATTTCGCGCGGAGCTCCAGAAAATGTTTGCGGAGGGCTTCTTGATCTTCAGCAGCCGGGATCACTGGTCGTAAAATGACTTCCTTATTATCAGTAATGCACATTTCAACCTCGACGCCGTCAGCAAATTTCACCAATTCAGATACTTCTTGAGGAATTCGAACGGCCAGACTGTTTCCCCACTTACGTACGGTTGCGGTTGTCAAATAGACCAATCCTTTCTTTTCCTTTTGATTCAATGTTACCACAACCTCCCGTCACAGTATATACACAGTATATACACGGCAGATAGAATTGATACGTTGAATAACGAAAAAAGGCCTTGCATTCAGTGCAAAGCCTTTTTGGATCTATTCTCGATTAAGGTTACGACTTGCTTCTATGTCGTCAGCCCACCATCAATCGTAACGATCGCCCCATTCATATAGCTAGACTCATCCGAAGCCAAAAAACATACGACATTGGCAATTTCCTCTGGCACGGCAGGGCGTCTCAGCGGTCCGTTCTGCTCTGGATTGTTCAATTCCATTCCCTTTGTCATATTGGTCATGACGCCACCCGGACAAATCGCATTGATTCTGATTCCTTTTGGCCCGTACTCGACTGCAGCCGTTTTCGTCAAGCCAACCACTCCATGCTTGCTCGCCGCATATCCACCTAAGTATTCACAGCTCTTCACGCCAGCAGCGGAAACCGTATTGATGATGACTCCTGCGTGCTGCTCCTCCATGACTTTTAAAACATGCTTTAACCCCAGGAAGACTCCTTTCAAATTAACGGAAATGATCTGGTCGAACATCTCTTCGCTGTAATCGCCTAATAGTGAAGGCGTGCACAGGTGGGGAAAATTATGCATGGCTCGATAGGGGCTGAGGATACACCGCTTTTGAGCAAACGGGAATTGGAGGTCATGCGGAAAATCGCCTGGGGAGAAAGCACAAAGGAAATGGCTGATTCGATGGAAATTAGAGAGGTAACTGTGAAGCAATATGTAAAGACGGCTATTAAGAAGCTCGGCGCTCAAAATCGTTCGCATGCGGTTGGAGAGTTGTTTCGTAGAGGATTCATATCGTAGTCGATGAGATTTTGCATATGATCACGATTCATATGATTATTTTGTAAAATTTCAATTAATTACCTAAACAATTATGCGCAACTGTCCGATTATATATGGGAGTCATCATAAGGAGGGGAATCATATGAAAAAAAGTCACATGATTGCTGTCTCCTGTTTATTGGCAACCAGTCTAGTAACAGGTACAGCAGCAGCGCAGTCAGACAAATACAAAGAGTCTGGCAAAAATTCGGAAGCATCCGAGAAGTACGAGAAAAAGGAGAAAGAGAAGCAGCAGGAAAAGGCTGAAAAAGAAGCGAAAAAAGCCAAGGAAGAGCAAGAGAAACAGCAAGAAAAGGCTGAGAAAGAGGCAAAAAAGGCCAAGGAAGAGCAAGAGAAGCAGCAAGAAAAGGCTGAGAAAGAAGCAAAAAAGGCCAAGGAAGAGCAAGAGAAGCAGCAAGAAAAGGCTGAGAAAGAAGCGAAAAAAGCCAAGGAAGAACAAGAGAAGCAAGCTGAAAAAGCAGCTAAGGATGCCAAAAAAACTCAGGAAGATTTAGAGAAGCAAGCTGAAAAGAACGCCAAAGAGGCGAAAAAAGCCCAGGAAGATCTGGAGAAGCAAGCCGAAAAAGCGGCTAAAGAAGCAAAAAAGGCACAAGAAGAGGTAGACAAGCAAGCAGCAAAAAAAGCAGCCACTAAATCCGATACGTACGGCAATTATAAAAAATATGAAGGCCTGCTAAAAGCAATCGAGCGTGTGCAGGACAAGCCTGCTGGAGCAGCCGTTGCTGAAATGCTGAAAGCAAAATACGAGATGCTCCTCACACTGGACCAACAGAAGCAGCTTGGAGGCGTAAGTGAGAAGGATTCGGCATTGTGGGCGGCTGCTGGAATCCTGGAAAAAGACGGAAATCTGACAGATGCAGCTTCTATGGGCAAGGAAGCTTTGCGTGCCAACTACAAGGATATTGCAGCCTACAAGAAGCTTGGGCTCTTGTATAAAAAGCTGGGCAAGCAAAATCTGGGTCTGTACGTGAACGGTGAAGAGCTGGAAGCAGCCCCTATTTTGCACAACGGCAGAACACTCGTGCCGTTTCGTTCCATTTCCGAAGCTTTGAAGGCAGAGGTCAACTGGAATCCGGCAGATAAATCGGTCACTGTTACCCGGGGCGGTGTTGTCGTAAAGCTCATCATTGACAATAAGATCGCTTACGTCAATGGAAAAGAAAAAGTACTCGACATTCCAGCAACCCTCGTCGAAGGAACCACTGTTGTCCCTAGCCGTTTTGTGAGCGAGGCATTGAATGCCGAAGTTCAATGGGAGCCGGAAACAGGTGCAGTGATCATCATCGACAAGGATGCTACGGAAAATACAGAAGCTTCTGCGACAACCGAAGCAAGCGCAGACCCGCAATAATATTCCTTCAATATGAACAAAGTGAACCACCGACCAGCTCGGTGATTTCTTCTTACATACAAAAATGCTTTCCTACTTCGTCAAATGTCTATTCTTCTCATCAATAATCTTTACAAAACAATAATTGCAAACATACGTTCCGTGTATTAAAATAAGCTTGTGGGTAATATTGGTATATGAAACTTCCAACATACCCTAAATCAGAGTGACCAAGGAGGACTTTATCATGTCATTGCGCTTGACCCCTTATGTTGTGCTGGATGGAGACACGAGAGAAGCGATTGCATTCTACGAAAAAGCATTGGATGCCAAGGTTGTTTTTGTTCAAACTTTCGCTGACATGCCGGCAAATCCTGATTTCCCTCTTCCAGACGAAGCAAAAGACCGCGTGGCACACGCATCGTTAAAAGTTGGCGATTCCGACTTGATGTTCTCTGATTCATTCCCTGGTCAATCGATTTCAAAAGGTGATCAAGTAACCATCTGTATCGTATCTGATGATGTTGAGAAATCCAAACGAATCTTTGATGCCTTGCAAGATGGCGGTCAAGTACATATGCCGCTGCAAGAAACTCATTTTAGCCCTGCATACGGAAATGTGAAGGACAAGTTCGGCATCACATTCCAAATCTTCACAGAGGGCAACCAGTAATTCCAAATCAACGGCTCTGATCGCCTCTAACGCATCAGAGCCGTTTTTCTACCTGTCCAAAAGGAGGATTCAAAAAAGATGAACATTCCTGAATCGTGCTTTTTATGTATACTGACGCAGCATTTCCTTGACCTTTTCTTTGGCAAAATCTCGCAGCAGCGCTGGCTCGATCACTTCGATATGACCGAGCCAATCGACTATTTCCTGGCAGGCTCTTTCGTGACTGTACCAGTTGATGGCGAGCAGCAAATAATCCTCTGCCTGTCGTGATTCAATCACCTCCAGCTTTTGCATAATTGCTCTCTTCGACTCATGCAGCTTGACCGTAACTGGATAAAACTCCTTCGCCCTGCAGTCTTGTTTGAAAAGCACTCCTTGCTTATTCCAATGATCCTCTAGTGAAAATGCCTCCGGAATCTCATACGGCTCCTCCACCTGTTTAGCCGCAATGACTCTCTCACATTTAAACGTCCGTAATTCGCCTATGTCTTCGCAAAAAGCTACGAGGTACCAGTCTGCTTTTTTCACCACAAGTCCATACGGGTGGACGAGGCGTGTGGAGCAATCGCCGCCTACTTTTTGATAGGTAATACGCAGCTTCCAGGAACGCCACACTGCTGCTCGCATCGCTTCGAGACACGGAATCACCGCTCGCTCTGTCCACCACGGCGTATCATCAAAATAGAAGCGAGTTTTTGCTTTCTCGATATCGTCCTGGTAGATCTCCGGCATCGTTTTTTCCAGCTTTAACAGCGCATTTTTTAATTTCAATCCGGTCTCGGTCTGTCCTCCAGTATAAATACCCATGCCCGTTAAATAGAGATGAATGACTTCCTCGCCGTTCAGCTGCTTCAGATTAACTGTATATCCATCCATCAGCTTGATGCCTCCGTTTGGACCGGATCGCGCCACAATCGGGATTCCCGCTTCTGCCAGCACATCCACATCCCGATAGATCGAGCGCACAGAAGTCTCCAAAGCATGTGCGAGGTCTTTTGCTTTCATCTGGCCCCTTGACTCGATGAGCAATAAGATCGCGATCAATCGATGTAATCTCATCCCACACCTCCGACTTCACTCTACCACTCCTCTCCATCTTCTATTCCTGACAATCAGTTGTCAACAATTGTACGCTACGATAGGGAAAAAGGAGATGGTATAAATGAATATCGGCATTTTAGGAACAGGATTCGGCTCATATCATGCGCGGCTATTCAAAGAGATGAAGGAAATTGATCGGGTTGTAGTCTTTGGCCGAAATGAAGAAAAACTGCACGAGCTGAAAGAAAAAGTTGGAGTCGAAACAACTAACCAAATGGATACCATCATGTCGGACCCGGAAATTGACCTGATTGATATTTGCTTGCCATCTACGCTCCATAGACAATACGCAATAGAAGCAATCGAGAGAGGCAAGCATGTTTTTTGCGAAACTCCGGTATGCTTCACTCTAGAGGATGCTGAAGCGATGCTCCAAGCCCAAGAACGCTTTGCCAAAACGATTTTTGTCAATCAATTTATCAAGTTTGATCCAGCCTACGCCTATCTACACACCGTAAACCAACAGCAAAAATACGGTCACCTCCTCTCTCTTTCCCTGAAAAGAGAAACCGCTCCCCTGTGGGGTGATCTAGGTCTGGACTCGATTACACTGAACCTCATGATTCATGAACTGGATTTTGTCACCTGGATATTGGGGACTACGGATAACGTAGAGGTGTGGGGGCAAGAAACAGCGGACAAGCAGCAATCACTCGTACGAGCAGTATTTGACTATTCAAAAGCCCTCGCTGAAGTCATCGCTTCCTCTCAAATGCCGCGTTCTCATCCGTTTACCATTAGTTATGAAGCCTACTTTGAACGGGCAAAGCTCGTCTATCACGAAACCGACGAAAACGGAGAAACCCATTCCTGCTTGTATGCATACACACAGACGGGAAGAGAGGAGATTGCGCTTGTGCCTGCCGACCCGTACCAAAAGAGTCTGGAGCATGCGATCTGGTGCATTCAAAATCATCAAGAATCGACGCTCTCTCTGCGAGATGCGGTTCTGTCATTGAAAACAGCGCTTGAACTGAAGACACGCTTGCAATTTAAACGTTAGAAAGCGATAAAACCGTACAAAAAAAGAGACAGTGTCAGCTGTCTCTTCTTCCACTCATAGATTAACGTGCATGCCTCTTCATTTTGCGAACCAGCTGCCTATCTGGAATCGTATAGTCACGTGGCAATGAAGCAAGGATAGCCTTCCACACTTCCGGTTGCTTCCCCTTTTTGGCATATCGTTTATAAATCGTCGCAAAAGACTTTGCTTTCGGGTCAGGATGGTTCTCAGTTTGCTGGCTGGCTCCTGTTTCGAATGTTTGCTGGTAAAGCTCCAGCGTCCGTCTGACCATCAGCTCGATCGGCCATTGTTCTCTTCCCCAACGTTGTGCTTTTCCAGACAGTCGATTTGCCAGATCATGATCGTCCATGATCCGCTTTATGTTTCGATAGAGCGGTTCACTCGCTCCGACTGGTGATAGCAGTCCTGTTTCCATATGAGTAACAACCTCTGGCATACCGCCTGCATCCGTTACGGCAATAGGCAAGCCCGCGAGCTGCGCTTCCATCACTGCAAATCCGAGTGTTTCTAAAAAACTCGGCAAAACAAACATGTCTGCTTGCTTGAGGATACTCGGTACGTTCTCCTGGGCGCCGACAAACATAACTTGCTCCTGCAATTGCAAGTGATTCCTTTGTTTTATCAATTTTTTACGCATGTAACCGTCACCGACCATCCAGCAGACCCAATCTTTTCGTTCCTTGGTCAGTTTCGCCAAAGCTTTGAGCAAAGTCTCATGTCCCTTTTCTCGAGCGAGACGCGCCACACAGGCGATATGAAATATTCCGTCTCGTCGCTCCAGCGGTGGCGGCTGCTTCATCCGCTGCTTAAAAAGCTCAATATCTATGCCATGGGGAATCACATGGATTCGCTCTTTATCCGTGTGATAATCATCAAGTAGTGTCGTTTTCAACCAGTTGGATGGGACGATGAGACGATCAGCTGCTTTTACCGCGAGAGATTCCTCGGCGGCTACATACTTCCACTTATACGTACGGGGTGCACGCTCCTGTAAAACAAAGGTTTCTCTTGTATTCGAGCAATGAAAAGTACTGATTAACGGGATATGCTTCGGCTTCACCCTACTTATGGCTCGTGTCGATTCTGAATCATGGGTATGGATCAGGTCATATTGCTCCAGACCGAAATAAGCTGCAGCCAATTCAAAATTATAACGAAAGATCTCCCTTGAGAGTAACCATGATTTAGGCTCGTTCCAATGCTTCTCGTAATAATGATGGACGACTTTTTTCACAATGTCTGAAATGGTTGCGATCCTCACAGCTTGATCTGAATCGAGCAAATAATATTTTTTCTCATCTTGATCGGCAGCAAGAATCGAAACAGAGTGCCCTTTTTTCTCCAGTGATCGCTTCAATTCCTCCACATATGTCCAAATTCCTCCAACATGGGGGAGGCTATAGCAGTATGCAATTAGAACCTTCATGGACTCTCCTCCCCAATGTTCTTCATCTCACCTTTTTTAAAGCCTCATATTTGATTTCTTTTTTATAAGCTTTTGTTATCCATTTTTGGGTTCTATAAAACTTCAGCATTTCTCGCTTCTTTTTTAACAGCTGGGATGGCAGCTTTTTTTTGCCTTTTTTAAATACGTACAAATTTTTCTTCACCAGAGAGTGCATGATCTTGGACAAGGCAATATGCTGGGTGTGACCATACTCCCCTTTTTTATTGTGAGTAACAATTTTTTTATACTTATTTGATTTCAGCGCTTTTTTCAGCTTTTTCTTTAAAGCCTTTTTCCTAAAGGCCCCCTTCCATTTATCTTTAAAACTCCAGATTTTATATTGGGCTCCGGCAAATTTCATTGCCCGAATGAATTCTTCTTTTCTTTTGGAATTATCACCGTTGGTCACACAAATAACTGTCCAGCCCGGTTTTTTTAATAGTTGTGCTCCACCAAAGATACTTTCATCATCAGGGTGAGCAACAACCATTAATTTGTTGTATTTCATGCCTCCACCCCCGAACTCATTACCACGTCTTTCCATATTATGCCGTTGATCTTTAAGTGGTCTAGATAGGTACCTACGTAACCAATCTGATAACAAAAAAGAGTCAATTTCCCCCAAAAGGAAATCGACTCTCTTCTTATACACGGTTACTTATATTTTGCAGGAGCCATCTGAGCAATTATCATTTTCACCAGATGTCTCTTTCTTTTCATCTGGTTGAACGAATTGCAAGGTAGGAGCAGCGCTTTCTTCCTCCCACACTTTGTTTAGCACGTTGAAAAAGACCTCGCCTGGCTGTGCACCGGATACGGCATATTTGTCATTAAACACAAAGAACGGAACAGCATTGATGCCCAAAGCAGCGGCTTTTTGCTTGTCTGCCTGTACATGCTCGCTGTATTCATCCCCTGCCAGCATCGCCAGCGTCTGTTCCTGATCCAAACCGATTTCAGCAGCCAGCTTTGCCAGTACCTGATGATCGCCCAAGTGCAGCGAGTCGGTAAAATAAGCTTTTAACAGACGTTCGATCATTTCTGCCATTTTCCCTTGCGAATTGGCATAGTGAGCGAGTCGATGAGCGTCAGCCGTATTGGTCGGGATCATCGTGTCAAAATGATATTCTAAGCCTACTTCTTTGGCCTGCTGTGCTACTTGTTCCGTCATGCCCTTTGCTTTCTCCACAGGCATTCCGTATTTGGCCGCCAAAATGTCGTAAATGGTTTCATTGGTATCCCGTTTGGCATGCAGGTCCAGCTCGAAGCTGCGGAAAATTGTCTCCACCTTTTCTTTATGCGGGAATTGACTCAGGGCTGCCTCAAAGCGTCTTTTCCCAATATAACAAAACGGGCAGGCAAAATCAGACCAGATCTCTACTTTCATACGTACTTCTCCTCCTATGTGATGGCCATCTATACCCACAAGATGCCCGGAAACAGTAATCTCTACCAGTACATTATACAACAACTCCCCCGCAAGCCTTGCACTTTGGAGAGGGAGTCTGTTCTTTGCTTGGCACTAGCGTGTGATTCGAATGATTCGATCACATATTGTCTGGGCATCTTCTTTGTCATGTGTAACCAAAATGGAGGTAATGTTAGCTGCTCGCAGCAACTGCTTTAATTCTTCACGTATTTTGTTTTTTAGCTCTGCATCCAGATTGCTGAAGGGCTCATCCATCAAAAGAATCGCCGGTCGCGGAGCCAATGCCCGGGCAAACGCAACACGCTGCTGCTGCCCGCCGCTCAGCTCATGCGGATATCGCTTGCTGTACTCCTGCATCTGTACTAGCTCCAGCATCTCCGTCAGACGCAGCCCGCGCTCTTTTTTAGATAATCCGTGCAATCCAAATAAAATATTTTGTTCGACCGTCAAATGAGGAAATAGCGCGTAGTCCTGAAAAATCATACCGACTCCACGTCGCTCCGGCTCTACGAATTGGCGCTGATCAACTAACGTGCGTCCGCCAATCACAATGCGTCCTGTCCTCGGCTCCTCTAGACCTGCGATCAGCCGCAGCAGGGTGCTTTTGCCGCAGCCACTCTGTCCCAATATCCCGACAATCTCTCCCTGCTCCATCCGCATCGTAAACTCTTGTATGACATTCTGACTCCCTGTTCCATAACCAAACGATATCTCTTCCATTTGAAAATAAGTCATTTTGCTTGTTTCTCTCCTAACCAGTGATAGAAAAAAACAGAGACAATTCCAACGGCAATAATACAGAGGGACGGAATCGAGGCTTGGTGAATTTGTTCGTCGCTGGCATACTGGTACGCTTTTGTCGCCAATGTCTCGAAATTGTATGGACGCAGCAGGAGCGTGAGCGGCAGCTCCTTGATGATTTCCATGAATACTAAAACAAAGCCGGTGAAAACCGCCCCTTTGATCAAAGGCAAATCCACTTTAAAAAAGGTTCGTGTCATACCCAGCCCGAGCAAACGTGAGGCTTCTGAGTAGCGGTTTCCTGTTTTCTCAAAGCCTGCCTCCACAGCGTTATAGCCAACCGCAAGAAAGCGGATGATGTAAGCAAAAATCAGCATGAACAAGGACATACTGAGCACCAGCTTACCCTCGCCAAGGCCCAGCCACCCATATACGCCGCTCAGCTTTTGATCGACTGAGATGACTACAGCGAGCACGCCAATGGACAAAACCGCTCCAGGTATGGAATAGCCCATGGAAATAAAGCGGGTCAGCATGAGCGAAAAGGTAGAGCCACGAGCGTAGCGAATGACGTTTGCTACGATAACCGCCAGCAGCATCAAAATGAAAATCGAAACAATAGAAACAGACAATGTATTGAAAAGGAGCTCCGTAAAGCCTGAGTTCCATACGTCTTCATACGTCCACGTCGCCCATACGACGAGTTGAATCACAGGAATCAGAAAGGACAAGGACACCACCACGAGCCCTAAAGCCATTGCCGCCCATTTCCACACACCCTTTAGCTGGCGGCGTTTGAGTGGGTTCATCTTGCTTGTCGGAGAGCTGAATTTTTTACGCTTGCGCAGCAGCCTTTCGATGACGAACAATCCGATAATAAAGCTCATCAGCCATGCTGCCAAACGGATCGCCGAATCTACGTCGAACATCCCAAACCACGTTTTGAAAATCGCAGTCGTAAACGACGATATCCCAAAATGCTTCGTGACCCCAAAATCGTTGAGCACTTCAAAAGCGACAAGACTTGCACCGCCGACAATCGCCCCTTGGGAGAGTGGCAGGACAATCACGAAAAATGTATGAAACGAATTTTTCCCCAGCAATCTTGCATTTTCAATAAAAGCTGCACTCTGCTTCTCTAAAAATGTTTTCGTGATGAGGTACACGTACGGAAATAAAAACAAGGTAAAAATAAAAATGGCACCCTTCATCGACATGATGTCGAAGTAGCGCTGATCAGGGGTCCAGCCGAATGTATTGCGCAGGAAGGTTTGGACACTTCCCGTATAGCTGAGCATGTCACCGTACGTATAGGCTGCAATATAAGGCGGAATCGCCAACGGTAGCACAAAAGCCCAGTTAAGAAAGCGGCGCAAAGGGAAATCATAGGCCGCTATTAACCAAGCTAATGTCACGCCGACGATGATCGTACAGGCGCCGGTCCCGAGCACAAGCCATAGCGATTGCAGGGCGTAATCGACCAGCATGTATTCTTGGATGTGTTGCCAGTTTTCATTTTCTTTTTGAAAAAGTCCGAACAAAATATAAAGAGACGGAAGAAGGGCCAAGAAGGCCCCTATTACGCTCAGCGTTACCCATCCATTCATATTCCGTTTCAAATTTCTCAAGAGCGCTGATCCGATCATGCTTATTTCCAGCCCGCTTTATTCAGCAATTCAACCGCTTTTTTGTTATGCTCACCCAGCTTGGCAAAATCGAGCTGCTGTGTTTTGAATTCGCCCCACTCTTTTAGCAATGCTGGCTTGTCAGCCTCCGGGTTCACAGGGAATTCAAAGCTGCCTTGTGTCAGCATGGTTTGTCCTTCTTTACCCGTGACGAATTCGATCAGCTTTACCGCATTGTCTTTATGCTTGGAATGCTTCGCGAGGCCGACACCACTAATATTCAGATGTGTGCCAGTCGTATTCTGATTCGGGAAGAAGACCCCGATGTTCTCAGCGACCTTCACTTCTTCAGCGTCTTTGGAATGCAGCATCTGTCCTACATAGTACGTGTTCATGATGGCAACATCGCCAACCTTGGCTGCGATCGCTTTTGCCTGATCCCGGTCTCCGCCTTCAGGCTTTCGTGCAAAGTTGTTCACCAGATTTTTTGCCCATGCGTCAGCCTCTTGCTCACCATTCAGCTCGATAAAAGAAGCAACCAGTGACTGGTTATACAAATTGGAGGAGGAGCGTACCAGCACTTTTCCTTTCCATTTGTCGGTGGCCAGGTCTTCATACGTAGACAGCTGTTCTGGCTTCACCCGATCTTTGGCATATACGATAACCCGTGCACGTGTCGCCATCCCGATCCATTCGTTGTCTTTATCCCGCAATTCTTTCGGTACATTTTTGTCTACGTCGGCAGATTGAATCGGTTGAAGCACGCCATTTTGCTTCGCGTAGTTCAACACACCGCCGTCCACGGTTATGAACAAATCTGCCTCGGAGCTCTCTCCCTCCCGCTTCAAGCGTTCAACCAGCTCCTCCGCTGTGCCCTTTACTTCATTTACTTTGATGCCTGTTTGCTTGGTGAATTCAGCGAATACCTTGCTGTCTACATCGTAATGTCTTGCCGTAAATACGTTGACGACTTGCTCTCCGTCTTTTTTTGCTGGCTCCGTTGCGTTTGAGCCTGCCGCATTGGCATCGGCCTTTGGCTGTGATGTAGCTGTATTATTGTTCGCTGCCTGATTAGCGCCACAGCCAGCCATGAATGGCAAGGTCATCATCGTAAAAAGCATGAGTCCTAGTATGGATTTTTTTCTCATGAAGCTGATCTCTCCATTCTCGTACGAATTTAATAATGAAAATCATTGTCAATTAGTTCAACGATGACTATTGTATCTGACGAAAATGAGAAAACGCTGTGAAAATCAAAAAAACATTTTCTACGAGAATATTCCCTCTTCTACTACGATTGGCAGCAGAAAAGAAACTGTCGTTCCTTTTCCTTCTATGCTTTGGATCGTTAGCGATCCGTTGTATTTTTCCACCAGGCGCTTGGCGATAGACAGCCCTAGTCCATGCCCGCTTTGCTCACTGCTTCTCGACTTGTCCACACGATACAGCCGGTCCATAACATACGGCAAATCCTGCTCAGGAATTCCTATACCTCTGTCACTGATAGAAATACGAGCTGATTGCTGCCACAAAACGGCGCTGATCTCTATCCGCCTGCTCTCCCCAGAATATTTCACCGCATTGTCTAGCAAAATGAGCAAAATCTGCTCCAAATGCTCTTCGCCTACTGCCAAGGTCATCCCTTCTAATGCATCTACGTCCTCTGCGAACTGAAAGGACGGGTGCAGCACAGCAATATTGCGGATGATTTGGCGAATCGCTTGAGCTGGATGGGGCAGTCTGGCCTCACGTTCTTGTAATTCCTGCTCCGCCCGCGTGAGCTCCAGCATCTCCTGAACCAGCCCTTTGAGACGTGTCAGCTCTTGAATCGATGCGTGCAGGGATTCCTCCAGCACAGCCGGATCGTTTTTTCCCCACCGCCGTAACATCGCCAAATGTCCTTCGATAATCGCAAGTGGTGTTCTCAGCTCATGCGAGGCATCCTCGACAAACAGCCTTTGCTGCCTAAAAGACCGCTCTACCTGATCCATCATTTTATTAAACATTTTCATCAGGCTCGCGATTTCATCCTGATTATCGTAAAACTGGACACGCTCCTGAAGTCCTTTTTGTTTTATCTTGCGGATCGTCTCATTCATCGATTGCAGAGGCTTGAGCAGTTGACGCGCGAGCAATCTGCCACCCAATCCACTGATCACGACCGCCCCCAAACAGCCAAACGCCATGACCTGAAACAAGGCTTCACTGAGCTGTTCATATGTTTGCATGTCTTTTACAATCTCAACCGTACCCGTAAATTGAAAGATCGTAATCGGGCCACTTCCCATCACGAGGTTCCCGTCTACATAATCGGTTGTCGCGTGGTCATAGTGAAAAACAGGGACGGACTGGAGCCTTTTGTTTTGGTAATCGTCGTACACGACCATCAGCGTATTCCCGTCTTCATCCAGGATGCGAATGAGCTGGTCTTTTTGATTGATTCGTTCCAGAAAGCCACGAATTTCGGCTAATTCCGTTTCTTTAAACGAAAGCTCTTTTTCTAACGAGTAATTGATGATATCACGCATCGTTTGTTGGAGCATCTGCTCTTCTTGCTTCATCATCCACCGTTCGATAAAGAAATACTGAAACGCATTGTAGGCAACAAACACGAGAAACAAGAGCACAGAAGACCAGATTGTCAGTCTCCACTTGATGGGAATCCGCGAAAAGGAAAGGAGGCTTCTCTTCATTTTCTCATCACGTAGCCAATGCCACGAACGGTTTGAATATAGCTCGTCTCCTTGGGGCTATCGATTTTATTGCGCAAATAGCGTACGTACACATCTACCACATTGGTTTCTACTGCCGCTTCGAATCCCCACACATTGTCCAGCAGCATATCTCTGGCCAATACCCGGTTCATATTTTTCATGAAGGTGACGAGCAGGTCATACTCTCTCTTGGTCAGATCAATTACTTGATCGCCTTTTCTAACGACTCTCGCATCCAGATCGACCTGCAGCTCTTTATATGTCAATAAAGGCCGCTGAATGGCCTCCTGCTCTTCCTGCCTGCGAAATACAACCCGCATTCGCGCCAGTAGTTCTTCAATGGCAAATGGCTTTGGTATATAATCGTCGGCACCACTGTCCAGTCCCGATACACGATCCGTAATACTGTCTCTTGCGGTCAGCATTATAATCGGTGTCTTTTTCCCTGCTCGTATTTTTCGGCACACTTCCAGCCCGTCTACACCAGGGAGCATCAGGTCCAGCAGGATGACATCCCATTCTTCCTTCAGTGCCAAATCCAATCCTGTTTTTCCGTCATAGGCAACCGTGATGTGAAAAGCCTCATGACGCAGCTCCAGCTCAATAAAGCGAGCCATATTTTTTTCATCTTCAATCAGCAAAATTTTTTTCATCCTCGACCCGCCTTTTCTATACTCCTCGCCTTGAGTCCATCTGATTGTATTTGATAATCATTTTCACCGTCAATTGATTTGTCCCTGTTTCCTATCTACAAAAAAAGGGACCAATATTGGCCCCTTCTCCGTTTAGTCCGCGATATAGTGAATGACTCAGGAACACACCGCCTACTGGGCACATAGGATAAAATCAGTACGATCCTAACTAAGAGGTGAAGTGTGTCATGTACGGATATCAACCATACGGGTACGATCATGGATTCTATCCGCAAACCGTATCCTCCCAATATGCGCAGGAGCCGACTCAATCCTATGCCGAAATCCACGGCGGTCCCTTCGCGCCAAATTTGAACGGCTATGTCGTATTTACCGATGTGCCGTATGGGACTGATGTGTACGTAGAGGTGAGCGGACTCCCCACTTTTCAGCCTGCCTCCGGGGATAGACCGCAAATCGGGCCATTTGGTTTCCATGTGCACGATAAAGGGGTTTGCACCATAGGAAATCCCGATGATCCGTTTACCTCAGCAGACGGACATTGGAACCCGACCCATCAGCCCCACGGCAATCATGCTGGCGACTTTCCCGTACTTTTCTCCAATAATGGCTATGCACGAATGAATTTTTTCACGAATAAATTCAGTGCGGCAGATGTCATCGGAAAATCCATTATCATTCATCAAAGCCCGGACGACTTTCGGTCACAGCCAGCAGGCAACAGCGGCAAGCGGCTCGCGTGTGGCGTTATCCAAGCAGGGTAGATAGGCCGATAGCAAGTGATCGCATGAAAAAGCGACAGCCTCGGACGCAAAAAAGATGCTCCGGGACTGTCGCTACTTTTATTTACGGGACTTTCCAAACCTACAGCTCAATTACCTTCGTCGCGATATTTTTGCAAAACTCACTGTCATGCTCCACAAATAGAATGGTTGGAGAGTGCTCAAGCAGCAGCTCTTCAATTTGCATGCGCGAGATGACATCGATAAAATTCAGCGGTTCATCCCAAATATGCAAATGAACTTTCTCGCAAAGGCTTTTGGCAATCAGCACCTTCTTTTTCTGACCGCCGCTGTATGCGGAAATATCCTTTTCGAATTGGACTCTGGAGAAATCAAGCTTTCTCAAAATCGCTTTGAACAGGCTTTCGTCAATCCCGTTGTCTCTGGCGTAGTCTGTTAAGTTGCCTCGCAAATGTGAAGTATCCTGGGAGACGTACGATATTTTCAGCTGACTTCCTTTTCTGAACGTGCCCGTATAGCTCAGATCCACACCGCATATCAGCTTGATGATGCTTGATTTGCCAGAACCATTTTTTCCTGAAAGCGCAATCCGCTCTCCCTGCTGAATTGAAAAATTGACGTTCTTGCACACGTCGTTCGCCCCATACGAAATTGACACATTTTCGAGCTCAACAAGCTGGTTTTTATGGTAAGCAAGCTGTGAGATCTTTAGACTGTCCTGTTTTTCGATATTTTTCAGGAGCTTGGATTTTTCATCGATGGCAGAATGCTGTCTTTGCTCGATTGATTTTGATCGCTGCATCATTTTTGCAGCCTTGTGACCGATATATCCTTTGTCTACCTTGGAACCGGAATTTCTCGTCCCGTTTTTCGTTTTTTCCACTTCATCTGACCAATGACTCGTTCGTTTCGCCGATTCTGACAAACGCTTGATGTCTTTTTTCAGCTTTTCGTTCTCTGCAAGCTCAAAGTTATCTTGGCGCTGCTTGTTTTCCCACCAATCGGAGAAATTTCCTTTTTGCACCTCGATGTTCGTCCTGTTGATGGAGAGAATGTGGTCCACGCAATTATCCAGAAAGGATCGGTCGTGAGATACCAGGATAAATCCACTTTTGCTTTTGAGATAATTACTGACAAGCTTTCTTGCATGCATATCCAGATGGTTCGTAGGTTCATCAATGAGCAAGAAGCTATTTTCCTTTAGAAATAACGCTGCCAAGAGCACCTTCGTTTGCTCCCCGTTGGACAAGGTATCAAAAGGTCGATATAGAACCTCCTCCGAAACCCCCAGCAAAGATAGCTCGCGCATGAGCTCCCAGTGAACGTAGTCAGGATGAACGTCGGCGATTACATCCATTGTATTGTTTTCCTTGTTTGCAACCGGAAAAGGGAAATACTCGAATTGGACATGGGCAGAAATCGTTCCGCTGTAGTCGTATTTACCGAGCAGCAGGTTCATGAATGTCGTCTTCCCCCGACCATTTCTTCCTGTAAATCCAAGCTTCCAATCTGTATCGATTTGAAAGCTCACATTTTCAAAAATGTTATCGAAGCTACCCTCGTAGGCAAACGTCAGGTTTGTAACATTAATTAATGACATAGAGTTATCCCCCTGTAAAAAAATAGAAAAGCTACAAGAAAGTTACTTTCTTGTAGCTCAAATAAATACAGCAAATCTAACCCATTACTGGCGTCAGATAAGGATATATTGAGTGAAAGATAAAGTAACCTTCTTGCATATAAGAAATAAAACAGGCGAAACGTATCGCTTTTTTGTTTTATTTTATAAGCAAGATTTGATTACATTATCCACTTCAGCTCCGTTCATTTAGTTACACGTATTTTATCATACCCAATTTCTAATTTCTACAATAAAATTAAGAGCATTCCAGTCCGTACCATGTTTTAACCTTTTAAAAAGTGGGTAAATAGACCCAAACGGCATAGATCGTTGTACTGATCAATATAGACTGCCTACTTTATTAAAGGGGATAAACAGCATGAAATCTTTTACAAAATGGTTTGGACTGCTCATGGCTTGTCTACTCTTGTTCTCCACATTCGGCCCGAGCCGAGCAGACGCATTCTGCTATGTGACACGCAATTATTTGCCACCATTATTTGGTGAAGTTGATTACGATGAGTACGAGGGACTGACTGCGTATATCGAGGCAGAACCTGCTTTTACCGAATTTATGTACCTGGTTGCCACAGATTCGCGGGGAAATGAAAAAGCGCGTATCCGCATTACTTCCATTGATGAATCAAAAATCTTTACGGCTCCTGCTACAGACAGGGAAGGTAAAGAAATAGAAGTGAAGATAAAATCCGGTTGGATTCATGTACCGCAAAAGAGTCTGAAACTGCCGGCAGGGGATTATGAATTCTATTTGGAGGTTAGCAACTACGATCATCGCCCCGAGACAACGTCCGGGAATAAATTAACGGGAGTTATAACAGATACCCAGTGCGGTCGTGCTACTCTGCAATCCGATTCGTACGAAATCACTATAGAAGAGATTCCCAACTCTGATTTTCCTGGTTATATCGACATCAAAGAAGACAATATTTTGATTAACCTCAATCTGACAGCCGAATATGCAAAAGCAAAGTTTTCACTTCTCATCATCGACGAAAATGGCAAGGTCGTGAAACGCACCACTCTGGGAACAAAGAAACAGCAATTTTCATCGCGCAGCATATCACTTAAACCGGGCACATACAAGGTGCAGCTGGAGATGACGCTCTCTGGTAAAACAACCTTGTCGAATGCAATAACCTGGGTGATTCAGAGCGAATTTATCGACCTCGGCTTAGGGGTGGGGCAATCCTTCCCAGGCAACATCACGATTAGTTCATCTGGTGTGATCACGATTACATTGCGCGGGAAACAAGATGTTCTGGATCAGTACGACTTTTACTTTATCGTACGGAATACAGATGGAAAAGAAGTTCGCCATTTGCTAATCGATCCGAAAAATCCATCTCTCGTTGCGAAAAATTTGAACTTGCCTACGGGACGCTATACACTTTCGCTGTCGATTTACGATCGTTTCAGCCAACAAACGATTCATTCGGAAGCAACCTACTACACGGTGAACCTGTCAGGCCAAATCATCGTATTTATCGATGGTCAATTGCAAACCTACAACAAGCCGCCAGTCAAAATCAACTCCAGAGTGCTGGTTCCTATGCGTGCAGTGTTTGAGGCATTCGGCGCAAAAGTAGACTGGGATGAAGCAACGGAAAGTGTCACGGCAACGACAGATGGCGATGTCATCAAGCTGACGATCGGCTCCAAGACCGCTTACAAAAACGGGCAGCCAATTACGATGGACGTGCCTGCCATCTTGTATAATAACCAAACGACCATGGTTCCCATTCGCTTTGTCAGTGAAGCACTTGGGGCTACGGTAAGCTGGGATAACTATTCCAACTCCGTCATTATCAGTAAATAATATAAACAAAGCGCGGGAGCCTGATACTCCTGCGCTTTTTCATGATTTATAGCTTTTTGTCTACCAGCGTAACAAGGACAAGTCAATCTGAGGAACAAGTCCCTGCTCTCCCGCTCTACCGAGCAAAGCGGTAATCGCCCCGTAGCCGTCCTCGCCCAAATCACGTGTAAATTCGTTTACATATAAATCGATATGTGCTTTGGCAACCTCCAGTGAAAGCTCCTGAGCATGACACATCACATAATCCTGCGATGCCTGCGGGTGAGCCCACGCATACTCGACAGAAGCACGCGTCCAATCGGTCAATGCCTGCAAATCCATTGATCTGCGTGCGATGATAGCACCTAGCGGAATCGGCAGCCCTGTATCAGCCTCCCACCAATTCCCGAGATCAGTCATGAGTGCCAAGCCATAGTTTTGGTACGTGAATCGTGCTTCATGAATAACGAGTCCCGCATCGATTTTGCCGTCACGAACGGCTGGCATGATTTCATGGAAAGGCATGACGACAATTTCGCCTACCCCGCCAGGTACGTTCTGTGCAGCCCACAATCGGAACAGTAAATAAGCGGTCGAGCGCTCGCTGGGCACCGCTACTCGTTTTCCTGACAAACGGGCTGGATCATTCTGATCGGTACCCAAACCATTTCCTTGGGTCAAAACAAGTGGTCCGCACCCTCTGCCCAAGGCACCGCCGCATGGCAAGAGCGCATAGTCTTTTACTACCCACGGCAGAGCCGCATACGAGATTTTCATAACCTCTGGACCCTCTGCCTTTGTGGCCAATGTATTCGTAATATCGATGTCAGCATACATAATGTCGAGCTGCGGCGCTCCAGGAATCAGTCCGTGCGCCCAGGCATGAAAAACAAACGTATCATTTGGACATGGTGAAAACGCAATTTTCATCTATAGCACCTCCTGTAATACTGTACTGGCTTTTTCCAGAGCAATCAGCGCGTCCTTGATGCGCCACGCTGATTTATCGCGCGGGCCAATCGCATTGGATACCGCCCTGATTTCCAGGATCGGCAAGCTGCGCTGCTGGGCGGCAATCGCTACCCCGTAGCCTTCCATGGCTTCCCCAGCTGCATCCGGCATACGCTTTGCCAGTGCCGCTGCCGTTTCTGCTGTCCCGGTAACGGTTGACAGAGTAAGCACCTGCCCCATTTTGACGGGCAAGCTTTTGGACGCTATCGCTTCGGTCACTTGTGTCGCGAGCTCTTTGTCCACTGCAACACGCGCTGATCCAAATCCTAGCTCGTCTACATCACAAAAACCGTCTGCTGTCTCGGCACCCAAGTCCGCACATATGATTTCACTTGCCACTACCAATGAACCGACCTCGGCTCGTCCACTAAAGCCACCGCAAATGCCGGCGCAAATAACCAAATCGTACTCGTTTGTTGCCAGCATGCTTGCCGTACTCGCTGCGGCACACGCTGGTCCCACGCCTCCAACCAGAAGCGTAAATCTATTGTCATCCTGCAGCCCGCGCAAAACCGCATCACGCTCCGCTTCGACCGACGTCACCACCAGCACGCGTCTTTTCTGTTGATCCGTCTCCATGTAACCCGCTCCCCTCTCCAATTTGTCTTGTGTCCAGTCTTGCTTCCACCTCCAACGTTATCGCTACTTTCACTCCATGTAAAGTTGTTTAGAGAGTTTGTCAAAACATAGGAAAATAATTACAATAGAACCTTCAGACAACTATTTCCAAAGAGGTGACAAATGAATCCACCTTTAACTAACCCAAAAAACCACCCTGACTGGATCGCACCACATTCGCTCAACTGGTACGCACAGCTAGCGAATTTGACAGGAGAATATGTATACCCGTGGCGCTCTACTATTGCCGAACCGAATGGCGAGTCGCTTTTTACCCAAGAAGTCGCTTGTATGGTACAGAATAAAAAAGTGCTCGATATCGGTTGCGGGCACGGCGACTTCACCCTTCGCTGGGCTGTGGAGGCGAGTGAAATAGTTGGAGTCGATGTGACCGATCATTTTGTGCAATCAGCCAAAGAAAGGACACAGCCTAACGTTTCCTTTGTAATAAGCAACACGAAAGAGCCGCTCCCTTTTGCAGTAGGAGAATTTGATTGTGCATATAATCGCAAAGGCCCCACCTCCGCGTACCTGCACTGCAAACAAGTCATCAAAGCAGGTGGTCAAATTCTCGGGCTGCATCCGGCAGATCAGCTATTCGCCGAATTACCTGAATGGTTTCCCGATTTATTCGAGCCACATCCAAGTAGAACACCTATCCTCGATCAACTACAAGACAGACTGCGCCAGGCTTCCTTTTCCCACGTAGATATTGAATCGGTAACAAGCACGGAATTTATTCTTTCTCCACTCGATGTCATCAAGCTACGTTGCTTCGGCCAGCAGCCTTGCGTAACTGAGCAGGCAATTGCACAGCATCTAGAGTCGGTTCAGCGCATTTTTGATCAGCATACGACGGTAAACGGCTTGCCAGTCACTTTCGCTCATTACTTCGTCCGAGTCATCGTGTAGAAATCACTTTCCTAATTGAAGGAATCTAATATGTCATGGAGCGAACGCTGAGGTACCTTGCCATGCGCTCCAAAAGTCATAAGCGCCTCGCGCTTGTAAATTCTTATACGTTAAAAATCCGATCCCATATGAAGAGGATCGGTTTTCTTGGTTTTTCTTCTTTTCGCAGCTCTTTTTGTAAAAGTGCATTGAAAAATTTGTAAATGTAACTTTAATAAATATAGTTACTTGACATTGAAAAGTTTATTACTTACACTAGGTTACGAAAAGTAAACTCAAAAAAACACCGCATAATAATCGCAATTCCAAAGCATCATGTTAAAAGAAAAAAGTCTCTGGAGGTATGTATTATGGGAAAAGATTTCTTGACAGCCTTAAAAGACAGAAGAAGCTACTATGGAATTAGCAAAGAAGCAGTTGTATCTGACAGCCGTATTCAAGAGGTCATCAACGAAGCGGTTAAGCATACTCCTTCCGCTTTTAACTCCCAAAGTGCTCGTGTAGTTGTACTGCTCGGTGAACAGCACGACAAGCTTTGGAATATCACGAAAGAAACCTTGCGTAAAATCGTACCTGCTGACAATTTTGCTTCGACCGAAGAAAAAATGAATGCATTTGGCAGTGGCTATGGTACTGTTCTTTTCTTTGAAGATCAAAGTGTCGTAGAAGGCTTGCAAAAACAATTCGAGCTGTACAAAGACAACTTCCCGATCTGGTCCCAGCATTCTTCGGGTATGCTTCAATTTGTTGTTTGGACGGCTTTGGAGAACGAAGGCTTCGGCGCAACACTGCAGCACTACAACCCATTGATTGACGAAGAAGTACAGCAAACCTGGAACGTTCCAAGCAACTGGAAACTGATTGCCCAAATGCCTTTTGGCAAGCCGACCTCCGAGCCAGGCGAAAAACAGTTCCAGCCACTAGAGGACCGCGTAAAATTCTACTCCTAAGAACTACTATTTGGGAGGTAGCATACGACGACGAAATGGTACGATGCCGTTTTGTCGTCGTATTGCATTTCCCTGCAAAAGTGCTGTTTTATTCGATTGCTTTCCGCTAATGACTATGGTAAAATTCAGTTAAACAAAAGATTTTTTTAAGCGTTCACATATTGTAAAGGGTTTACATTTATGTTTGAACCTTTTCCAATGTGTGAATTTTTATTTTATCCACAAATAAAAGTTGCATATTCATTTTAATTTTTTTGGAGGTAACACCCATGCAAACAGGTACAGTAAAATGGTTCAACGCTGAAAAAGGCTATGGCTTCATCGCAGTTGAAGGCGGAAACGATGTATTCGTTCACTTCAGCGCAATCCAAGGCGACGGTTTCAAATCCCTTGAAGAAGGCCAACGCGTTGAGTTCAACGTAGTTGAAGGCAACCGTGGACCACAAGCTGAGAACGTTGTAAAACTGTAAACAGCACTCACAAAGCTGCCCCTACTTATCTAGGGGCGGCTTTTTTTGTGTGTATTTTTACATGTCGGGAGGCTCACGAGTACATTGGCAAGCAGGCATCACTATTGGTTTTCATATGTAAAAAATTCATACTTTCTCCCTAAGAGGCAGTTGACAATCTACACACCTAACCATATAATCACGTTATAATGCAGATTAAAGCAACGGCGCTTTAGAGAGCATGAATTTTTTGACAACACGTATGATTTTCGTAGACCCGGTATTCTAGCCTTTATTTTTAAAATCGTTTGAAAGCGGTTGCAGTTTGTTTACCAAACAAGTATCTGTAAACAAGTTCATACAAATAAGCAAAGGCGCTTAGGTCATTCTCGGTCACGAGATCCTAAGCGCCTTTTTACGCGGTCTCCCTCCATAATGAGGCCTCGATATGGGTATCTTGTAAAGGGAATTATGACCGTATTGTTTACATCCTGAAAAAGGTGGGGTTTTCTGTGGAACACATTGGAAGTGTCATTATCTACATTATTATGTTATGTGCAGTCATTGGGGCTATTGCCGCGATCCGCAATAGCGACGAAGGACTCGGAAAAGAGTTCATGGAGGGGATTCACTCTACTGGTTATATCTTTGTACCCGCTGCCGGTATTATGGCCTCCCTGCCGTATATTTCCTGGTTCGTAGAAAAAGCGGTTTCTCCCATCTTCCATAAGATCGGTGCGGACCCTGCTCTTGCCGCTACCGCCATTCTTGCCAGTGACATGGGCGGATATCAATTGGCAAACATCCTGAAGACCAGCACCGAGGGTTGGGTTATGGCTATGGTGGTTGGTTTCATGGCTGGTGCTACTATCGTATTCTCCATCCCGATGGGTCTTGCGATGCTCGATAAACGCGACCACAAATATATGGCGCTCGGTGTCATGTCCGGTATTTTGACTGTTCCAATCGGTGCTTTCATTACAAGTGCGATTCTTTCTTTGACAAACGCTCAAGTGCGTGCTGAAATCGCTTCAAATGGTGATTCTACTTATGCTTTTACTATCGGAATCGGACAGGTTCTGCTGAATCTATCCCCGATCCTGATCTTTGTATTGGTAATCGCTGCCGGTCTGCGCTTCTTACCAGACCTGATGATTCGCGGATTCATGATCTTCGGTAAAACAATGGATGCTGGTATCAAGCTGGTACTCGTTTTCTCCATCGTTCAACACTTTACTGGAATTTTCTCTACCATCTTTGGTGCTTGGGGCTTCGACCCGATCATCGCCGATCCTGCTGACCAATACCGCGCCTTGGAAACAGCCGGTTACATCGGTATCATGCTGGCAGGTGCCTTCCCGATGGTATACTTGCTGCGTAAATACTGTGCGAAGCCACTGGAAGCATTGGGTATGAAATTAGGTTTGAGCTCTACAGGTAGTGCTGGCTTGCTCGCTACCATCGCAAACATTTTGGCGATGTTCCGTCTCATACGTTCCATGCCGCCAAAAGACAAAGTAATCAACATCGCGTTTGGTGTGTGTGCTGCCTTCTTGCTCGGTGACCACCTGAGCTTCTCGGCTAACTTCCAGCCAAACATCATCTTGCCGGTACTGCTCGGTAAATTGGGTGCTGGTGTAATCGCGATCGCTCTCTCCTACTGGCTGTCCGTACCAAAAGCACTGGAATTGGAAAAACAAGACCGTGCTGCTGGTATCATCGGACCGGATGAATACTTGGAAGACAAACCAAAAGCAGCTGCTTCTGAAGTAGCGGCTACAAAAGAATAAATCAGAAAAGAAGGAGCTGTCCTGCAGAGGGACGGCTCCTTTTTCCTGTAAAAACAACGTCTGAAAACGAGAGGCTGTACATAATGTGTATTGTGACCTCTCCCTAGCTCGGGACGCAGCACAAATCGCCTTTTCCTGTTTCCAGCGCAGACTTCAGACTTGCCAGAACTTGAGACCAGGCCATTTGATGCCAAGCACGAGCCTTGCCCCACTCCTCTGATTCCTTCCAGCCAAAATGCTCAATCACCACTTTTGTTTTCCCCGCCTGCTCCGACAATGTGACGAGGACATATGTCAAGGCATTGTCCTGATTCATCAGACTTGCAAAATCGTCCGGGCCCTTCCATGTAAAGCCCAATCTCTCCTTTGGTTCAAAGAGTGTCAGGAAGCATCCCTTGGTTCCCATTTGCTCCCGATTACTAGGATCAAAGAACAATTCATACGCCCCACCCAAACGCGGCTCAATATTCGCGTCAGGAGCAAACCACAGAATCACTCGATCTGTTTGCGTAAAGGCCAACCATACGAGTTCCAGAGGAGACCCTATCTCCGTCTCTACCTGCAAGGCACTCATCGTCATTTTCCCCCTCATCATTTTCCTAACAGTTTGAAAATAACAATGAAAGTATCGGCAGTCAATAGCTTATTCCAGCAATGATTCTCATGAAATCAGATGCGAATGTAGTATTTTTTCTGGTAAAGCACATTAGCGCCGTTGTCAAGCAAAAATGAATGTTATAATAGAATGGAATAAAATCCAAATTGGGGAGAGGAACGATGGAACAAACAGTCGCAAAATCAGCTCACCAAAAATTACCGATTGGAAAACTGCTCAAGAGGATCCTCTTCATCCTGATTGGTGCCTCTCTCGTCTCCGTTGCTCTGGAAATCTTTCTGGTTCCAAACAACATCATTGACGGCGGAATCGTAGGTGTCTCCATTATCGCCTCGCACCTGACAGGAATGAAGCTTGGTATCTTCCTGTTCCTCTTGAACTTACCCTTCCTCTTAATCGGGTACAAGCAAATCGGTAAAACATTTGCTATCTCAACCCTGTTTGGGGTAACCGTCATGTCGATCGGAACATCACTCCTCCATCCCGTTCCTGGTTTAACAGGTGACCCTCTACTCGCCGCTGTTTTCGGTGGAATTATTTTAGGTATTGGTGTTGGACTTGTCCTGCGCTATGGAGGTTCACTGGACGGTACCGAAATTATCGCTGTCTTGTTCAATAAGAAGTCTCCGTTCTCCGTTGGTGAGATCGTGATGTTTATCAATCTATTCATTTTGAGCAGCGCCGGATTTGTATTCGGTTGGGACCGCGCGATGTACTCGCTGATTGCCTATTACATTGCTTTCAAAATGATCGATCTGACCATCGAAGGCTTCCAGGAATCAAAATCGGTCTGGATTATTAGCGACAATCACAAAGAGCTAGGTGACGCAATCGTTGCTCGTCTCGGACGCGGCGTGACTTATCTGAAAGGTGAGGGCGGCTATACAGGCGACGATAAAAAAGTCATTTTTTGCATTATCACCCGTCTGGAGGAAGCCAAGCTCAAGCTGATTGTGGAAGAGGTAGACCCGACTTCCTTTTTAGCCGTAGGAAATATTCATGATGTGCGTGGCGGACAATTTAAAAAGAACGCAATTCATTAACAAGCGTGACAATAAAAAAGTGCCGCCGATTTTTGGTGGTATTTTTTTCCGTCAAATGGAACAATCGTGTACCATAGATGTATCCACTAGCAAGGAGGCTTTCCTTTGTCTATCCCTTTTTCACTAGTAAACGTTCCTGCCTGTGAGAAGGATGCTCTCAGGCGACTGTTGGAGCTGTATATCTATGACTTCAGCGAGTTTTTGCCGATCGATGTCAATGAGGACGGGTATTATGGCTATGAGTATTTAGACGAGTATTGGAGTGATCCAGTCCGGCACCCTTATTTTATAAAGGTTGAGGGTAAGCTGGCGGGGTTTGTGCTGGTTCGAAGCTTTCCTGACTCGAACGATGAGCCCGTTTTTACGATAGCCGAATTTTTTATCATGAAGCGCTACAGAAGACATGGAATAGGAAAAGCTGTCGCCCATGAGATCTTCCGAGTATTTCCCGGAAAATGGGAGGTCTTTCAGATTAGCAGCAACCTGCCTGCTCAAGCCTTTTGGCGGAAGACGATTGCAGAATACACCCAAAATGACTTCTCAGAACACGAGGAAGAAGGCAAGGTGTATCAAACATTTGTATCTATTACGAGCGCCTGATCACGCTGACTAGAGACAGGGACCATCCAGTCTCTAGTCTTTTCTTTTTGCCAGGGGAAAAGTCATCGTGACCGTCGTCTTGCTTCCCGGCTTGCTCTCTACTGCAATTTCACCATCATGTGCCAATACAAGCTGCTTGGCTATGGCCATTCCCAAGCCCGTCCCACTGACATCCTCTTCTGTATGTCCCCCCCGATAATACCGCTCAAATAAATTGTCCTGCGTCTGCTCATCCATCCCTGGCCCATTATCGCTGATTACTACAGCAAAACCAGAAGAAGTCTCCAAAGCACGTACAGACACGAGCACCCGTGTGCCTGCGGGAGTGTGCTTGATGGCATTGGCCAAAATGTTGACGACGATACGTCGAAAATAGGTCGGCTCCACCTCTGCACGAAGTGAGGGGACAAACGCTCGAAACTCGATCAGGTGCTCATCTGCACTCGGGTCATTCACCATGTCTACAGTGATCCTCCTGATGGTCTCGACCACCTCAATCGATTCCTTTACGAGCGGCAGCGCATTATTTTTCAATCGATACGTCAGATTCAAGTCTTCAATCAACCCATTCATATAATCTGCTTTTTCGCGTATGGTCCTACCGTATTGCCCTATCTCACCCTCGGCCCATTCGTATGCCTCCGTCTCCAAAATCGCGGCATATCCAAAAATGGAACTAAGCGGCGTCTTCAAATCGTGCGAGAGCCCAGATATCCATTCTTCCCGCGTACGTTCCATGTCCTTTTGCCGTTGTTCATTCATCCGCAGCGTCTCACTTAAATGTCCGAGAGCATCGAACATATCTTTATACACAGCAAATGACCGCTTCCATTTCCCTTTTCGCGTCATCCCCACCCTGCGACCTTTTCTTGTGGGAGGCTCTACGTACTGACCTTTTGCCAGACGCTCAATCCAGCTAACCATATGCAATAGCGGTTTTCCTACGCGCAGCGCATACCAGCTGCCGACAACGACAACACATAAAATCATGATTACAACGAGCTGCCGCAGCCCATCCTCTAGCATATTATCGACGGAATCACCCGCTACCCCTGGCTGGTATCCCGGATTATGTGTCCCGACCACGTATGTCCACCCGCTTTGTTGGTCATAACGGCTAATGATGTTATGTGGCGTGTTTTGTTGTCCCTGCCCTGTTTGCAATACCTCCATCAGGTCAAGTCTTGGAGCCGCTTTTGCATAATTCCATTGCCTGAACAGCCGTCCGTCACGGTCATAGATCACATACCAGGCGTTTTCCCGGGAAAAGCTTTGCTGCAACAGTTCTGTATCCTGCTTGCCTCCCGCTGCCTGTGACGAAGCGAGTAATAGTCGCATCAGTTCAAATTCTGGTGCAGGGGTGGCGTACAGAACGATCCATTTTTTGTCGGCAAACGTAACAACCCAGTGTGTAAAGTGATACGGGGCAGCCTGATCGGTCTGTACCAATGCAATCCACTCCCCCGGTGTGTAGCTCGTAGGGATATCGGCAGGTGATCGAAACGCGTAAACAACTTTACCTTGTTCATCCACGATTTGCATCCAGCCATGATGGTTTTCGACGCTCTTTTCTACCTTTTTATCTACTCGGATGACATCACCCTCAACATGCAGCTGCATCGCCAGATCAGAGGCACTCAGGCGGGATGGATCAGCAGCAATCTCCTCGTTTGTCACTCGCACGCCAAAAACCACCAACGAAATACTGAGACAAACAAAAAGCACGACTACAAACCCGAAAAACTGACGCACATACTGACTGATCAGCTTTTTCCGCAGACTCATGATGATTTCCCAGCAGTCACCAGCTTATATCCCAGGCCCCGGATCGTCACAAGATGTTTTGGCTGGCTCGGATTTTCCTCGATGCGCTGACGCAGCTTATGGACGTGCACCATGACCGTATTTTCATCAAACAAGCCGTACTCATCCTTCCAGACGTGATCGTATATTTGTTCCTTGGTAAAGACCCGGTTCGGATTTTGGCAGAAAAACACGAGCAGTTGAAAAACCTGTGCCGGACAGTCCACCTGCTTCCCCTCTACAAGCAGCTCGGCCGCATCCACATTGACCGTGAACCGGTCGAAAACGAAGCGCTTTTCTTCCTGCACCGCAGTAGCAGGAGCTGTAGCACCGAATGTACGGCGCAAATGAGCCTTCACGCGTGCCACGACTTCTAACGGGTGAAAGGGCTTGGTGATGTAATCGTCGGCTCCATATGCAAAGCCGCTAAGCTTGTCAAAATCAGTTCCTTTGGCGGAGAGGAAAAAAATCGGCGCTTGTGTCCGCTGACGCACCGCAGCACATAACTCAAAACCACTTTTATCTGGCAGCATAACATCCAGAATCAACAGATCATACGTCCTCTCTTCAATAAAACGCAGTGCCTGATTTGCTCGCGTACAGGTATCTATGTTCGAAAAGCCTTCCTTGGTCAGGACAGTCTTCACCATATGCAAAATCGCTTCTTCGTCATCAACAAGCAATATTCTCGCTTTTGTTTCCACAACCGTCCCCTCCTTATGTTCATCCATCATATCATGTGCAGGCTTCAGACATGAAAACGTTAAGGTAATGGTAAGGTAGTGTTTCGGCCTAGGAAAGGAAGACCTTTTACAATGAAAGAGGTTGTTCAAAAAGTCGTCTTTTGATCACGAAGGAGTAGAAAGGAAGTGAATAAACCGATGTGGGCTATTTGCCAACACGAATTTATAAGATTGTTCAAGAGTATTAAATCTTTGATTACGGTCGCCTTTATTGTCGGCATCTCGTACCTGGTCTCTGATCTGATCAATCAGGCAGCAAGCTTTTTCCCGGCGCAAGAGCTGGCAAAAGGACATGCGCTTGGCATCCTTGTTCTAATCATGCTGCTCGGACCTTTGTTTGTTTTCAGCCTGTCCCATGACGTCATCAACCGAGAGCTGGCAGGTAGAACGATTCGCTTTCTCGTTACACGAACCTCCCGAAACAAAATCATTTTTGGCAAGTTTCTCGGAGTCGTTCTCTTCTGGCTTGTTTGCCTGGTGATTACGTTTGGCGTAGTCTTGGCTACTGTCCATACATTCGATGCCAAAACCTTTTGGCAGTGCTTGACCATTCTTGTGTACTGTATTACCCTGGCGCTTCTGCTCTCACTGGCGGTTCCTCGCCCCAGCTATACGATGTTTCTCGGAATCGTACTGGCGATAGTGCTCCCCGGACTAGGATTTTGGAGCGCTCTTTCTGACCATCCCGCAGCGCAATGGACCGCTTATTTGACACCGTACACCTTTATTCAAAAAGGTGGGGCGTGGACTGGCTTTATCTGGCTGTATGCCGCTGTATTTTTGTCCGCTTCCATCTACTTGTTTCGACGGAGGGATTGTTAATGCAGGTAATTGAGACTGTCCAACTAAGCAAGCGCTTCGGGAATCGGACTGTAGTAAATAGCGTCAGCCTGGAAGTGCAGAGCGGTGAAATCTTTGGCTTTCTAGGACGCAACGGTGCAGGTAAATCGACATTCATCAATATGCTCACGGGTATCATTCGCCCAACCTCGGGCTCCATCCGTATGTTCGATAGCAATACCACTTCAGAGGAATGGAAGCGCAGAATCGGCGTACTGCCTGATTACTCCACGTTTTATGATTCACTGACTGCCGCGGCTCACCTGCATTACTTTGCACGTGTCAAAGGTGTCCAGCTGACCCAGCAGGAATGCAACCGCCTACTCGCTGCCGTGGAGCTTGAAGAGCATGCGGCGCGCAAGGCCAAGACGTTTTCTTTTGGGATGAAAAAGAAGCTGGGGATCGCCCAGGCCCTCGTAGGAGATCCGGAGCTATTGTTTCTCGATGAGCCTACTTCAGGGGTCGATGTCGAGTCGGCCTTGCATATTCAAGAGCTGCTCAGAAGCCTGCATAAGCAGGGCAAGACGATCTTCATGACCTCTCACAACTTGAATGAGGTAGAAAAAATTTGTACGCGCATCGCGATTATGAAAAACGGAAAAATCGGGTCGCTCGGGAGTTTGGACGAATTACAATCCGCACATCAGAAATGGCGACATGTATCGGTCCGCCACTCTGCCTTTTCTGCCCATGAGCAGGCAACCCTACGTGCATTTGTGGAAGCTTTGGGGCGCAGCTGTGTGTGGGGGGACGGGCGTTTTTCGTTACAGGTCGATGAGGAACAAAAAGTAGCTGCCTTGATCCGGGCGCTCGTACAGGCCCGCGTAGACATTTATGGAGTCCATGTCGAGGAGCCTTCTCTGGAGAAGATTTTCCTGGAGGAGGAGAACCATGATTAATCTATACTTCGCTCTCGTCCTGACGATTTTGTTGCTGTACCGAATCTATCGGGGAGACGATGTATCCAACATGTCCATGTCGATCATGATTGGTCTAATTGTACTGAACATCGTCATTTCCGCAAAAAAATGGCGTCAAAAACAGAAAAGGGCATAAACAAAAAAGCAGCTGTTTGAGCTCCGATCGATTCGGGTTACAAAGAGCTGCTTCTTGCGCTATACCAGTGATAAAAGCTGATCGAGGCGTTCGATGACGGCCAAAGGATTATGCGCCGATTTTGGTTCTTTTCCCCGCACGTTAATCCAGACCGCTGAAAAGCCTGCGTCAATCGGGCCAGCAACATCTGCGTCCCACGTATCGCCTACGAACAGCACCTGCTCACGCTGTACACCCAACTGCTCCACCGCAGCTGTGTAGATCCGTGGATCAGGCTTGTGGTAACCAATCAATTCGGAAATAAAGACCCGCTCCTGTGGAAAATAGCCGGACAGCCCCAACCGTTCCAGCTTGGTAAACGCCATATCTTCCGGACCATTCGTCACGATTCCGAGCGTATGCTGCTCAGCCAGCTTTGCGATTGTGACTTGCACCGTCTGATCAGGCTGGACTGCATTCATACAGGCATCCGCATAGGCACGCTGAAAATCATCGACTTGCTCTACCTCAATTTGTCTGTCAAAGTCAGCCAGCGCGCGCTGCAAACGAAGCTGACGGTACTGCGTAAAGTCGTAGCGCTGGGCAATGACATCGACCCATAGCTCGTCCCCATGACGTCGCAGCGCTTCCAGCATCTCTTTTCCATCCAGTTCAGCAGTGAGCGGGTGGGTCGCTATGGTTTGCTGCATCCCTAACTCCCAGCACGCCGAGAAATCAAACAAGGTATCGTCCAAATCAAACAGGATTGTAGTGAAAGCAGCCATTTTTCGCGGTCACCCCCTTTTCTTAACGTATAGGAAATTATAAGCGTGAAGCTTATGAATTCCGGAGCGCATGGCAAGGTACCTCCGCGTTCGCTCCCGGCATTACTTCGGTGAAACTTTCCGCTAAACGCGGTCGCTCCTCCTTGAGAAGGCCTCGATAGAGGTTTTCTTACGACTTTCCTGCAAGTTATTCCTGCATGTGGCTCTTTCTTTTGCTATGATCATTGTAACGGAAAACGAAGAAAAGGGGGGCGCAATATGACTATGGAAAAGCTTGATCTTATATTGGAAGGCATGAATGAGCTGCGTCAGGTAACCCGTGCCATTCTGGATCGGCTGGACGAAAATGACGCAAAGCTAGAAGCATTGACCATGGAGGTACATGTACTAAAAGGCGATGTTGCTTTGTTACAACAAGATGTCGCTCAACTTAAAGTAGATGTTGCCGAATTAAAACAAGACGTTGCTCAGCTTAAAGTAGATGTTGCTGAATTAAAACAAGATGTCACTCAGCTTAAAGTAGACGTCGCTGAATTAAAAGATGGCCAGAACCGTCATGAACGAGTTTTGGAGACACTAGCACTGCGTGCACTGGAATGGAATGCATATCGTCTTGACCAGTCTCGTAGGACTGTTTAATCGGGGCTGCCAGTTCCCGTTTGTGCAAGTTCAGCATGCAAAGCCTCTGCTAGTTCTACTGGCAAGGTAGTGGAGCGGCGTGTATTCGCATCGATCATCACCATCGTTACATCCCCATCTGCCACCAGCTGCTCCCTTTCGTTAAACAGCTCATGCCGGATGACAAAGCTTTTTTCACCCACCTTGACCACAGTCGTAATGGCGTGCACCTCTTCGCACATTTGCAGCTCCTTTCGATAGTTGATGTTAATATTGACGACCACTGGCATGATCTGCCGGCGCTTTAATTCGTCCAGTGTAAAGCCCTGCTGCCAGATCCAGTCAAATCTCGCCCACTCCATATACTCCAAATACTTTGCATTGTTCACATGCCCAATGACGTCAATATCTGTAGACCTGACGGTAAAATCAAAACGATGTGCCATTTTTCTCACTCCCTTTTTCTTTAGTATAACGAATGTAAGTAAGTGAGTGAATATTCATTCAAAATATTCCGAATGATTCGCCTGTTCATTCTCTGCATTTCTCCTATAATAAAGGTATACGCTGTTATCGTATAGTGGCACGGAAAGGATGATTCCATGTTTGAACAAACCCTGCTCCCCTCACTCCAAACAGCCCGCTCCCGCTACATGGACGTATTGGAAAACCTTGAAGCGGAGCAGCTTTCGTGGAAATTGGCACCTGGCTCTAATTCAGTTGGATTTTTGATTCATCATATTGCCGAAGTAGAGTATCGCTTTTGCTCCATGTTTTTTCAGCAGCCTCTCCCGCCAGAAATCACGCTGGCAACTATTGGACCTGTAAAAGACGAGGGTACCTATACGGATTTGGCAGCTCTGCATGCGATACGCGAAGCATCCTACGCTCATCTAATCAAATCCCTCCGCTCCTTGCCCGAAGAGGCATGGGACGTTCCCTGCGAGTCTCCAATCGCCACGCTGACGCCGAGACAAGCATTGGGTCGTCTCATCTATCATCTTGGCTATCACGGAGGACAGATTGGTCTGATCCGTAAATACGGGGGCAAGCAATGAGTCTTCAGCTATCGGGAGAACGGCTTATTTTACGTGAGCTGAAGCAGAGCGATCTCCCCTTTGCCTTGGATGTATACAACAGCAATCCCGGCTACAATCTGCTCAGAAATGACGTGAGCAGCGTAACACTTGAAGAAATAAAAGCCGAATATGACTTCGCGCTCTCTATTCCTACTGGATACTGGCTTGCTCTATGCTTTGAGGATAAGCTGATCGGAATCATGCACCTGATTGTCTCAAATCCTGCTGATCAAAAGAGCTGGATCAGTATGCTGCTGCTCCATGCCGACTACCAGCAGAAAGGCTTTGGCAAAGAAGCTGTATACTTGGTAGAACAGCATTGTATAGAAGCAGGCAGCCGCAACATCCACCACGGAGTTATCGCGCATAACGAACAGGCCCTGCTCTTTTGGGGACGGCTCGGCTACGAACAGTATCGACAGGTTCAGGCTCCCGTCGGTCGTTTGACACAGCCTGTGCTTTTGGTAGCCAAATGGCTGGAGCACAGCGCTCAATAAGGAGGTGAAATGGATGGCACGCCTGCTATTTGAATGTGATGTACCTGGTCTTCTCTCCTAAATATTCGAGGGAAGATGCTGCATCCGTCCCTCGACTGCGGAACGAAGGTTGTTTTCAACTATTCCGAGAGGGGCATTTGGTCATGAACCATTCACACTGGAAAAAACAACTGTTTGGTGCACTCTGCCTGACGCTGGCAGCCGCCATCTGGGGCGGGGTCTACGTAGTAAGCAAGGTCGTTTTGGAGGTTATCCCTCCCTTTACGCTATTAATCTTGCGGTTTGGTATTGCGCTGCTCGTATTGGGAGCGTTTGTCGTAGCACGCAAGGAATACATCGCGAAAAAGGATTTTCCCATGCTGATGGGGATTGCGTTTGTCGGGGTAACGATCTCCATTGCTGCTCAGTTTGTCGGTACCAAGCTTTCGACTGCACACATGGGAGCCTTGATTACCGCTGCCTCTCCCGCCTTCATCGCGCTATTTGCGGTCTGGCTGCTTAAAGAGCGTCTTAACTGGAAGCAGCTCGTCGGGATCTTGCTTGCAACTGGCGGGGTTGTTATCGTCATCGGAGTACCCGATGGGGCAGATGCGCAATCTTCATTTACCGGCAATCTGATCCTGTTGATAGCGGCTGTTAGCTGGGGTCTATACACGGTACTGAGCAAAAAAGCGACGCAGCATTATTCCTCCTTGGCTGTCACCACCTATGTCGCCTTGTTTGGTCTCCTCTTTACAAGTCCCATCATGGTTTGGGAGCTGTCAGTCACGCCTGTCTCCTGGCAATTTGGAATGGATATTTGGGCCGGGGTTCTGTACATCGGGATCATTTCTACTGCGGGAGCCTTTTACCTTTGGAACAAAGGCTTTGAGCTGATGCAGGCTGGAAGCGGTGCAGGATTTTTCTTTGTCCAACCGATTGTCGGCGCCTTTTTGGGCTGGCTTCTACTCCATGAACATCTCGGCGTTGGTTTCTTCGCAGGTGCTGTTTTTATCTTTCTGGGTGTCGCTTTGTCTAACCTGCAAAAATCAAATTCCTCCAACGTAGATGTACAAGAATCTCAAAAAATGTAACGAGTCCACAGGCAGGCACCAAACGTTCGGCATAATCACGAAGCCTGTATCGAGAAAAGGACAGCATTTGCGCTGTCCTTTTTCCTGCACTTTCACAGTGTCTTTCCTAGGGTTTAAAATGCTGAGTGATTACTCCCTTGCCTGCTTCTACTTCTATCTGCGCGTAGGCCCCGTTAACCAAGGTCAACTGCGGTGGTACATGTCCACAATCGATATCGTAAACAATCGGGACCTGCAGCTCGCTGAAAAGCTCTTGATACACTTCCTCGGCAGTGTATCCGTCGACTGGCATATTGGCAGGACTTCGCCCAAACAAGATGCCAGAGCAATTCAAAAACCATCCCGCCAGTTTCATTTGTACCAAGGAGCGGCGTAAATCTGCTGTACTCAGTTCGCAGTTTTCCAAGTACCATACGATCGGTTCACTCTGGATAAAATTCTCCTGAAAATGGCGCACGTCCCCATACGGCGTACCGATGATATGCCGGATGACATCGATACAACCACCGAGTAAGCGTCCCTCTATTTTTACTGGGGCGTTTGCTGCCGCAGTAATCGTTTTCCACTCTGTCTGCTCCGTCAAATGAAAGACACAGGGCGTCGGATTATCATGCTGCCATTTCTTTTGATACAACTCGGATGAGTGCTGAACGATATAGGAGCCTACCTCGGTAGACAACACCTTTTCCCACATGGCTGTCGTAGCATCCGAAAATTCTCCGCGCAGGTCTATGAGATTGGTTCCATGAGCAGTCGCTATCCCCCGCTGCAACGTAACTACGAGCAACAAAAGACTTGTGTCTGAGTAGCCGAGAACCCACTTGTTCCCGAGCTTTGCAAAATCGATATGCTCCAGCAGCTCGATTAACAGCTCTCCACCCCACGGCGGGAATACCAACGAAATGCGCTCATCACTCATCATATCCTGAAGCTCTTTTGCCCGTATTCGTGCTGGAGCCGACTTTGCTTTTTCCTGCGTCCATGCCGTTTCTCCGCACGTAACAGTATAGCCTCGTTCCTCCATCCGACTGCTGGCCAGCTTTAGCAGATCATGCAAGCCCTCATTCACTCCCGAAGATGGAGCGGTTACTCCGATCGTTGCTCCCTTTTCAAAAAACGGATATGTAATCATCTTCGACCCTCCCGGCTTTTCACACATTTGTTCCATTGTCCTGTCAGGATACACGCGTAAATTACCAATCATCATATCAATTGTGCCTGAGAAAACACCAGTCTTTCTTTAAGCGAGCATGGCGTCGCAAGCCTTTAGCGAAATGAATATCTTTCCCAAGAGCAAAAAAAAGCTGATATCCACAAGGGACATCAGCAATAGAGATGACGGACTTTCTGCGTTTCCATAAAGCAGGGACAAAACAAAGCGGGCGACATTAAGCCGCCCTATATATTAACCGGGAGGGAAGTAGAGGAGTTCATTACGAACAAACGCGTTACCTGTCGTTACAGTTGGTTCTTACTGCTTACTTGCATCAGTTGCTGCAGGTTGTTCAGTCGAACTGCTGTTTTCGGTCCCAGTAGTTCCAGCTGATCCTGTCGTAGAGCCTGCGTCAGACTTGCTGTCTGCGCTACCAGCTCCAGTAGATGCATCCGATGACGAGCCTGTGCTGTCAGAAGAACCTGCTGGTGCTTCAGCGTCAGCTTTGGAGTCATCCGTAGATTGGTCTTGGGTGGCTGAGCTGTCAGTCGATGTTCCACTGTCAGTAGAGGAGGTCCCCGGAGTGGTTGCGCTTCCTCCTTCTTGTTGTGTCGCTGGCTCAGGTGTGCCCGTTGTGCTCGAGCAGGCAACCAAGCTACCTGATAGGAGCAATGCGACAGCTGCAATGGATACCCATTTTTTATTCATGTTCATTCCCCTTTCGTTCCTTGGCATCGTGACCTTCTCGCTGTCACATGTATATCGTAACGGCGAAAAGTAACCATTCTGTGTGGAAAGTGGGAAAAAACCATGATCAAACTATGAAAAAAGTATGACCATCACATCGTCAGGCTGACTCGGACACATCAGGTCGTTTGCCGAATCACTGCCTCTGTCGGCAGCCACACGGTAAACGTGCTTCCGTGCCCTGGCATGCTTTCTACACTCCATTTTCCATCGTGCAATTCCACCAGCTCTTTGACAATGGCAAGCCCCAGGCCTGTTCCCTTATTATTTTTGGAACGCCCGCGATCTACCTTGAAAAACCGCTCCCAAATCCGATTCAAATCATCTGCGGCAATGCCGATTCCGGTATCGACAACCCGAATTCGTACCCATTCGTCTTCCGTCTCAGCGATCAGCCGTATTTCCCCTCTTTCCGTAAACTTCACCGCATTTTTCACAAAGTTTTTCAGAATTTGGGCGATCCGATCTTTATCTGCGTAAATTCTCGGCAGCTCGTCTGCTACCTCAACAGCAATATGCAAGCCCTTTTCCTCTGCCTCTGCTCGAAACGAAAAAGCCACCTTGTTTATGACTTCCCCAACATCGACAGGGAACTTGGCGAGGTTTACTTCGTTATTCTCCAGCTTCATCAGATCCATCAGGTCATCGACCAGGCGATTGACCTGCATCGTCTCTGTGTACATCACGGCGTAGTATTTTTGCCGAGCCTCTTCCTCCTCCACGAGCCCATCCTGCAGTGCTTCGAGGAATCCTTGGATCGCCGTCAAAGGCGTACGCAGCTCATGGGACACATTGGCAAGAAAATCATTGCGCACCTGCTCCAGATGATATCGCTCCTGCTCCACCTTCTCCAGCTTTTCTGCCATCGTATTAATCGTTTGGGCCAAATCCCCGATCTCGTCTGAGGTATCGATCTTGACCCGTTCTACGTAGTTCCCTCTGCCGATCTCCGCTGCAGTCCGTTCAATCGTCCTAAGCGGCCTGGAGATCGACCAGGATAAATACGAAACCATCGCGGTCGATAGCACCACACCGAATAACGTTGCCCACAAAATCGATTCACGCATCTGTCCAAAGGTTCGCTCGATGCCTTCTATCGGAGCGTGTAAAATGATCCCGCCATACACCTTCTCCCCCTTGCCCCATGGGACAGAAACAGAGAGCATCGGGTCTTCCAAGCCTTCGATTTGCAGCTCGGTCACAGCACTCTTTCCTTTTAATACGCTGTCTGCAATGGAGACGGCTACTGCCTTGCCTGTAAATACTTCATCTTTCATCGAGGTTGCGACAATTTTTCCGTTCTCATTAAACAACCATATACGCGTGTCAAACGATTCATCGAGCATAGCGAGCTTGTCCAGCAGCTGCTTGTTGATCTCATTGCTGTCGTAGATGGCGGTATTCACCTTTTTGGCCAGACGGAGCAGCTCTTCTTGCTTCGTATTGTAAATGTACTCTTTGGCAAAAAAGGACAGCAAAATTCCCGAGATCCCCAGGCCTACCAATACTGTGGCGAGAAAACTAAACAGCAGGCGACGAAAGATGCTTTTAGACATCCCCAGCATCAGGTATCCACCCCAAATTTGTAGCCAATTCCCCAGACCGTATGAATACATTCATACGGAAGCTTGTCCAAACGCTGTCTGATTTTTTTGATATGCACGTCGATCGTGCGGACGTCGCCAAAATAATCAAAACCCCATACCTGTTCCAGCAATTGCTCCCGCGACAGGACACTGCCTGGAGACTTCGCTAGTTGAACAAGCAAATCAAATTCTTTGGGGCGAAAGCTTACTTTTTCCCCAGCAGCGATTACCTCGCGCTTGTCCATATCTATTGTCAGTTGCTCAAATACAAGCGGACGGAGCACTTCCTCCTCCACTTTTGCCTTTGGCTGCAAGCGACGCAGAATCGCCCGAATTCTTGCTACCAGCTCGCGCGGACTGAATGGCTTGGTTACATAATCATCCGCGCCCAGCTCCAAACCAAGCACGCGGTCAAACTCTTCATCCTTTGCTGTCAGCATAATAATCGGCGTATCCCATTTTTTGCGTATTTCGCGACATGCGTCAAAACCATCCATCTGAGGCATCATTACATCCAAAATCACTACATCCGGCAATTCCTTTTCCATCAGCCCGATAGCTTCTCGTCCATCTGTAGCGACAACAAGGTCGATCATTTGTTTTTCAAAATAGAGGCGAATGATTTCGCGCACGTTTGGATCGTCATCAGCTACCAGGACCTTTGTTTGGGCCACAGCTAATAACCTCCCTTCATGATGAAACGACAGCTTGCGAATCTATGTGCCGTCCCATACGCTAAACTTTTTCCTATGGTAACATAGATCGCCCAGCTTGTGGACGGATAGAAGTCCTATCCTGCTGGGACTAGATGGAAAAAGGCGTGCCTGAACCCTGTCCGAGTTCGCACGCCCTCTTGTTTTTCTTTAAGGCTACCTATTACAGGTTGCTTGCCTTCTCTTGATAAATCTCGTTCTTTGTCTGGTTACTCGGCCACAGACTACCCCAAAGGAAGCCTAGCAAAGCACCTGCAATCGCAGGAAGCAGCCAGCCAATCCCCTCTTTGTGCAGCGGCAAATGCTTGTAAATCGAGGTGATCGCATCAACGGAGAGCCCCACTGAAGTAAGACCGTCCATCAAGCTGATCAATGCCGTTGCCACGATTGCACCTACGTAAACGGCTCTATATCCCTTGAACAATTTGTGGAAAAACGCCAGCAGCATCAAAACGATCGCCAACGGATAAATCGCCATCAGAATAGGGACGGAAATCGCAATCAGCTGTGTCAGTCCGATATTTGCTACACCGGCACTGAATACGCACAAAATCGCGGCCATCACTTTATAGGAAATGGCAGGGATGCGGTCTGAGAAGAAACGACTGCACGCTGTGACGAGTCCTACGGATGTCGTCAGGCAAGCCAGTGTAACGGCGGCGCCCAAAAGCATAGAGCCAAGCGGCCCAAACAAATGCTGAACAACCGTAGTCAAAATTTGTCCCCCGTTTTCGGACTGACCGAGCGAAAAGCTGGTCGCACCCATGTAGCCGAGAGCCAAATAAACAAGGCCCAAGCCGCAAGCCGCAATAATAGCGGCTTTGATTGTAGACCAGGTCACTTTTTTACGATCCGTTACCCCCTGGTTCTGAACAGCTGCGGTAACAACAATCCCGAATACCATGGCAGCCAAAGCATCCAAGGTCAGATACCCTTCCAAAAAGCCTTTGAAGAATGCAGTCTCCAGGTAAGCGCCAGTTGGTTGTCCCATCTCGCCCATAGGCTGGAACAAAGACTGTACAAACATGAGTCCAATAATGATAAGCAAAGCAGGTGTCAGCACTTTCCCGATCCGATCTACCAGCTTGGAAGGATTCAGGCAAAGCCAGAATGTTAACGCAAAATAGACAACCGTGGTGACAAAGAGTGGTACCCAGCTCCCTTTCATCGCCTCCGGTAAAAATGGCAAAATACCCATCTCAAACGTAACGGTCCCTGTTCGTGGAATCGCCAAAAACGGTCCAATCGCTAAATAGACGACAAATGTAAAAATAACGGCAAAAACAGGATGTACACGACCAGCCAATGTTTGCAGATTACCACCGCTCAAGCTGACGGCGATTACCCCTAGTAAAGGTAAGCCCACCCCAGTAATAATAAATCCAAGCATAGCTAGCCATACATTTGAACCTGCTGCTTGTCCCAAAGCAGGTGGAAAAATCATATTGCCCGCACCAAAGAACAAGGCGAATAGCATGAGGCCCACAGTTATAGTTTGTCTAGTTGTTAAATCTCTCATGTGTCTCCCCTTAATATTATTTATTTTAATAAAATTTTCATAAGTATAACTTAATTTTTTAGCCTGCATCAACCTTATTTTATTTCAAGCAGAATAAATATTTGGAAAATACGGGGGCGCTTGTTATTTAGGGGGTGGTGGGAGGAAAAAGGAGAAAAAAGCTCCAGATTCTTGGGTACCTTGCTTGGGGGTCATTCCTGTCCGGCTACATGCAAAAAGAGAAACCGCGTCCAAAGTGGCCGGTTCGAGATGCTTCTCAGAGTGGACGCTTAAAGGCGTGTTTCTCTTTTTGCCTTCCGCCTCGGCTGGTCCCCAAAGATCTTCGCTTTTTTCTCCTTTTTCCTCGCGCATCCTTGCGTCTTCCTAACAGCTTTTTTAAAACACGGAAAGAACAGAAAAACGCGGGAAAATCTTCCCGCGCTCAAAAATTAATTGCATGTATTCCGTTTATTCTTTTTCCGCAGCTATGATTAAAAACATCGGTCTGCGCAATTCATCCTGCATGCATGCATCCTGCTTCAGCATTTCATCCGAAGGGATCGGCTCCCGGACGGCCTTTAAAACAAAGCCAGCCCCCATCACGTCGTTTAGATACGTGGAGATCGTTCGATGATACTTGATGACATTGTCAGTCAAAAAAGTCGTTTTCCGAACTCCCTCCAACTGATAATGATCGACGGGCCAGTGCAGGCGTTTACCTTGATCATCATAATGCCAATCCTGTTCGTTTCGCGATGTAAATAAAGGGTGCTCTACTGAGAAAATGAAGGAGCCGCCTGGCCTTAAGCACTCATACACCTTTTGGCAAATGTCTGCAAAAGATTCGATGTAATGAAAGGCAAGCGAGCTGAGCACAACATCAAATTGCTCAGCTGCAAACGAAATATCTTCGATCGGAAGCTGTATATAGGTGATCGCAGGATCGTCCGTTTGCTTGCGAGCTTGCTCCAGCATATTTTCCGAAATATCCACACCAGTCACTAAACGTGCTTGCTGCTGGCGGGCGTACCGGCAATGCCAGCCAAAACCGCAGCCTAAATCGAGTACGTCCTTATCTTTTACAACTGGCAATAAAGAACGTAAGACATGCCATTCTCCTGCCGCTTCCAATCCTTTGACAGAGCGTGGCATTTGTTTATAAGCAAAAAAGAAATCGGTATCATCGTATTTGTTTTGTTTCATCCGGTATACAGAATCCTATCCTGGGCACTTTCTTTCGTCCTAAGATCAGCTTATCGATCAAACGAGAGGGTTACAGGACAAACATCATCCAGCATCAAGTTTGTACATTCTGCTCTTCGCGGATAATTCTACGGATGCTATGCTCGGTTAAAAAGTAGTGCTTGGCCAGCTCTTTGACTGAAGTCCCGCTGCGGTAAGCCTGGGCAATCTGCTCATTGCGCTCTTGCAGCAATTTTTTTGAGCCCGAATTGTCTCCCCATTGCTTTTTATGCTCTTGTTGAATCGGAATATACAAATAGTTTCCTTGTACATAGTTTTGGATATCGCGCACCAGCTTTTCGGGCAGCAACGCTTGGGCATTTTGATATTTCATTCGTGATTGCTCCTATCTATATAGCGTGACTTATATAGAGAAGCAAAGAGTACCAGTTTATTGTTGTGATAAAGGCTCTAAGCAAAGTACAGCTGGAACTCTTTGCCTAGAGCCATCATCAGCTCTTCGTACGAGCACGGGTCTCATGCCGATCAGCTCCTGTATGAATGTGGATTATAATTGTTATAACATGTTCGACCTATAAGAAAACACCCCCGGATTTTATTTCTCCGAAGGTGCTTGGTCTCTTATTTCGTAAACATACCTTTCAGAACAAACTTCACGTTTGCCGGGCTTTCCGCCAGACGACGCATGAAGTATCCGTACCAGTCATTTCCATATGGAACATAGACGCGCATTTTGTAGCCTTCACGTGCCAGATCGATTTGGGACTGGGTACGAATTCCGTACAGCATTTGGAATTCAAACTGAGTGCGAGGAATGTTGTGTTCCTTTTCCAGCTGTTTGACAAAGTTGATGATGTTGTCATCATGCGTAGCTACTGCTGCATAACCGCCATTCAACAGGTGCTGCTTGATGATTTTTTTGTAGTTCTCATCTACGTCTGGCTTGTTCGGGTAAGCTACTTCAGGCGACTCTTTGTACGCACCCTTTACCAGACGGAAGTTTACTTTTTTGTCTTTGAGACTGTCGATATCGTCGGAGGCTTTGTACAGATACGCCTGAATAACCGTTCCTACGTTATCGTACTCTTGGAGCAGCTCGTTCAAAATCTCCATGGTCACATGGTTGTGCGCATAGTCCTCCATGTCGATTCGCACAAAAATGTTGCCCAATTTTTTCGCTACATCCAACGTACGTCTCATGTTAGTCATGCAAAGCTCGCGGCTGATGTCCAGACCCATGGATGTCATTTTCAACGACAGGTTGCAATCTACACCGGACGCATGAATCGCTTCCAATGTTTTGATGCAGTAATCAGCAGATTCATTTGCTTCCTCAACACTAAATACGAACTCTCCCAGATGGTCGAGCGTGCACACGAGACCTTGCTCGTTCAGCTTGCGAACAGCACTGATTGCTTCCTGGATGGTTGCACCGGATACAAAACGACTGGCACCAAAACGCAGACCCCACTTTTTAGCTGCTGCGTTCATGGTTTGGTTTTTGGATAAGAATAGAAAAAAGTCCTTCATTGCTTGTTCCATCGTTGACTGTCTCCTCCTCAACGTACTCTACTCCTTTATACCTAGCACGAATCGTGCCAACACACTTTCCTTCGCTGTAGCTTCAGTTTCAGGATTTTGTCGTTTCAAAAGCCAGTATATTTCTTTCAACACATGTGTACATTTCGTGTCTATTCTTGTACACTTTTGATTAAAGATTGTTTATTAGCGACAAGAAAGCCCGGCGTGTCCTCTTTCTTGTTAGTTTGTATAGGAAGTGATGTTTTGAAACCGTTATTTTCACTGGATAGCGTTGTCTCTTCGATTGCGACCCCTGTAAATCCTGCCCAGATCAGGATACGCGCTGGAGAAAAAGAAGGTGTGTGGATAGACGGAGAGCGTACGGTGAAGGTAATCGCTGTTCAAGAATCTGCGACTTTGGAGGAATCCACCAGGCAGATTCGTTCTTTCCTGAATGACGAGGCGATGCCCGCCTTGGTCACGCTCAACGACAAGGGGACTCCGACTGGTATCATTTCCTCTCATCAACTGTTCACTGCTTTTCTCACCCTGGTTCAAAATCAGTCTGTTTTGCTCGGCACCTTGATGGATACGATGAGCGAAGCCGTTACCATCGTCGATTCCCGCAATGTCGTCCAGCATTGGAATCGAGCAGCTCAAACCATTTATGAAATTGATCGCTCTAGGGTAATCGGTACCTCTCTGGATGAGCATTTTGCCAGTGAATCCATTCGTCTGCTCGATGCCCTGCGGCAAGGAACCTCTGTTCAGCGCGTTTATCACATTCCACGGCCAGACAGTCACGTGTTAATTAATGCCGCGCCTATTCGGTTGGAGGGTCGCATCATTGGCGCCATTTCGATTGAACAGGATATTACCGAGTTGGTAAGGCTCAATGAGGAGCTGGCGCATACCACTGCCCATCTTCATAACCTGCAACAGGAAATGAGCCGTTTTCAAGCAGCAGACGATCCATTTTATGCGATCAAGGGACATTCAGCCTCAATTCAGTCTGCTATCAGCTCGGCCAAAAAAGTGGCACAAACAGATGCTACCGTGCTCATTTACGGCGAAAGCGGTGTCGGCAAGGAGCTGTTCGCCAAAGCCATTCATCAGGCTAGCCGCCGTAGAGAAAAGCCGTTCATCGCCATAAACTGCGGAGCGATCCCTGCTGCCCTGTTTGAGAGCGAGCTGTTCGGTTATCAGGGCGGAGCCTTCACGGGTGCGGAGAAAAAAGGCAAGCCAGGCAAGCTGGAGCTGGCACACGGAGGCACGCTGTTTCTCGACGAGATTGGTGAATTGCCGCTGGAATTACAGGTGAAGCTGCTACGTGCTTTGCAGGAAAGACAATTTTACCGCGTGGGCGGGACTGAGCCGATTTCCGTTAATACGCGAATTGTGGCAGCCACCAATCGTCAGCTCGAACAGATGGTATTCGACGGTCGGTTCCGCGAAGACCTCTACTACCGGCTCAATGTATTTTCACTGGAGGTTCCTCCGCTGCGCGAAAGAAGTGAGGACTTGCCCGAGCTGGTGCAAATTTTTATCCACGAGTATTCAGTGACCCATGAACAATCTGTTCCACGTATTACCTCCGAGGTAATGCAAGCCTTGTTTGATTACAGCTGGCCAGGCAACATCCGGCAGCTACGCAATGTCATTGAGCGCCTGTCCATTCTGCAGGAAAACGGCGTCATTTTGCCCGAGCATTTGCCTTCAGTCATTCGTTCTCACTCTAATGAGTCATTGCCATCTGTGACCGTTTCGAAAAGTATTTCCTTTTCACCTGCCATTGCTTCTCGTCCACTGCCACACTCTTTATACGCACCGGAGCCTGCCTCGACGGAGCGTGAGCGTATCGTCGCAGCTTTGGAGCGCACGTATGGCAACAAAAAGGCAGCAGCAGAGCTACTCGGCATGTCGCGAGGAACGCTTTACAATAAAATGAGAAAATACAATATAAATGAGGGATCATTCGGATGGGGCTAATTACTTGGTCCGATGATAAATATGAAGTTCAGTACGCGGGAGAGACAATCGTACTGTTACCGAAGGAATACGCGTTGCTTCATTTTTTATTTACGGGGAAAAATCGGACGTTCTCACGTGAAAATCTGCTCGATCGTGTATGGGCATTAGAGGAGCCCACAGATCGCACTGTCGATGACCACATCTACCGCCTGCGTAAAAAGCTGCAAAAATGGTCGCATTTGTTTACGATTGATACGGTTCGCGGGGTCGGCTATCGTCTGACCTGGAAACAGCAGCAACAGTCGCTTCAACCCGATATGCTAAATCGCGGCTTCTCGGAAAGTATTCAAAAAATGCTGTCCACCTATCACGGTATGGGGATGGGCGCTGCCATGCAGACGCTCTCTGCCAATCAAGAGGTGCTCGGGTTTCAGATGGACCCTTTTTACGCGATGTACATGCGGTTTATTACGGGCGATTTTGCGTGGTTTGTCGAGGACAAAACAGCTCCCATGGGGGATAAGCTGTTTTATCTTTTTCACCTGTATCACATGACTGAAATGGACTCTCACAAAACCATCGATGTATTTAAGCGAGTGGTCAAACATCAGGACCAGATGCCTGCTTCTTTTCAGGATGAGCTGCAAATCAATGCGATCGCCTTGTATGCGCAGGCTGGTGAATGGGATCTGGCACGGCAACAAATCAGCAAAGCCAAGCAAATCGTAGACGGACTTAATTCCGAGAGTTTCACCCTGTTTCTGCAAGCTGAACAAACGGTCCTCGCCATCCTGTCGGATCAAGTGGAAGAAGCCGAAGAGTTGATTCGTCGATCCACTGAAATATTGCAAACGATCCCGATGCAGCGCGAGCTAGGCAGCTTTACCGTCATGCAAGGAATATGCTTGTATCGGCGCAACGAATACGCCAAAGCCCGGCGTCTTTTGGATGAGGGCATCGAAGTCATTCGTGCGACCCAATTTGTCCCCCACTTGATTTATGCGGTACACAACATTTTGTTATTTTTTCAGCATTTTGATTGTGACCCAGAATGGGAGAACAAATACCAGAAAATATGGGCGGGCTTTTCAGAAGAGTATCAATTTGACTATTTGAAAAAAGTGATCCTGTCTTTGCTCCCATGATTCCATGATCCATATGATATGCCTCTGACAATTCCCTCTTATGATCGGAAGTAACAGATCGATGGAGGGATTTTTTTGCTCAGGGAAAACAAAACATTTCGCAAGCTGTTTATCGCCTATGGCCTCTCTACCCTTGGTGATTGGTTTGATTTTATTGCCGTTTCGATCCTTTTGGGGTTTGTCTGGCAGGCCGATCCGATAACGATGGCGATTTTGCCGATTGCCTATGCTGCTCCAGGAATCGTGCTCGGACAGTTCGCAGGTGTGATGGCTGACCGCGTCAACAAAGTCAAGATGATGATTCTCATGGATATCATTCAGGCGTGTCTAACACTGTTATTGCTCGCGATGCCCAATCCGGCTTGGTTTCTCGTGGTCATCGCACTCCGGTCATGCGCTTCCGTCTTTAATGATCCCGCGCAGCAGACACTGACACGCCAAATCGTTACTCCCGATCAGCTGTTAAAAGCAACCTCGTTGAATGGTGCCGTTTATCAAATGGGGAAGTTGATCGGTCCGCTTCTCGGAGGATTGGTGGCCGCATTTTTTGCACCTGCCATTTGCCTGATTATTAATGCAGGGAGCTACCTGCTTTCCACTGCCTTTCTTTTGACCATTCGCCGTATTGAGGATAATTTGCCACGTTCTGACTCACAGGCTCGGGCACTGCCGCTACGCCAGGCATGGCAGGAAGGCTGGAGTGTCTTTTTGCAAAACCGCGTGCTATTGTATAGCACCCTGTTCAGCGTAGCTGCCATGATGGCTATCCAGTTGGCTGATGCTCAGTTTCCCGTAATATTTCGAGAAAAAGTACCTCATAATCCGGAAATGGTCGGATATTCGGTCAGTGTAATCGGACTCGGAGCACTTTTCACGGTAACCTGGCTGCAGCGCCTGAAGGAAATCCGGTCATACGGCTGGGTGCTGGGTGGCGGTGTCTTCTTGATCGGCATCGGCTTTGCTGCAATCGGATATTATCAGCCTGGCAATGGGATGTATTGGATACTGGTTGCGTCTCTGATTGCAGGAATCGGAACAGGGCTTACCTCTGTTGGAACCAATTATCTCGTCCAAAAAGAAACCCCTCCAGAAGCGCTCGGAAGGGTCAGAGGAATTATTGATTCGATCACAAGTGCCACCTTCATTATCGCTCCGCTTATGGGAGGATTTTTGATGACGCTTTTGGGGCCAAGTACCGCATTCTTGTGGGTCGGCCTTCTGATTACAGGTGTCGGGGCTGGCGCAATATTGATTCAGCGACTCATCTGGGGCAAGCCGAGAGCTGCCACTACTGTTGTTTCAAAGCAAGCCGGATGATTTTGTCGTCGCCTTCCTTTGGCTCGCCGCGACCATCCCGATTGTTCGTCAACAAATAGAGCGAGCCGTCGGGAGCTTCAACCACATCACGCAGCCGTCCGTACTGCTGTTGAAGCAAAGCGGTGGATTCGCGAACCGTATCTGGCTGATTCGGGTCTATCGAGATTCGTTGCAGCTGCTCACCGCGCAGATTGGCAACGAGCAGCTCGCCTGCCCATGGCCCTTTCGATACAAATGTCATCCCTGATGGTGCCCATGTAATGTCCCCGCTTTGCAGGATCGGGGACTTCATCCCTGCTCTTTGCTCCGTGCCTTGTATTTCTGGCCAGCCATAATTGGCTCCAGCTTCAATCCGATTGATCTCATCATGCGCGGACTGACCATGCTCAGAGCTGTACAAAAAGCCTGTTTGCGGGTTCCAGGCGATGCCCTGCGGATTGCGATGTCCCCAGCTATATATGGGGGAGCCAGGGAAAGGATTGTCCACAGGAATCGTTCCATCCAGATTGATACGCAAAATTTTTCCTGCGAGACTGGCTCGATCCTGGGCTAGCTCGGGCCTCCTCGCATCTCCTGTCGTTATGTAGAGTCGTTGATCAGGGCCAATTTTAATTCAGCCTCCATTGTGGATCGAACTGCCTGGAATTTTATCGATCAGCACCTTGTCGATGACAGCCTTACTGTTATTTTCCAGCAGACGCAGTACGCGATTGTACGTGTCTTGTCCTTCCCGATACGTCTGGTACACATACACATAATGATTTTGAGCAAATTGAGGGTCAAGCACTAGCCCGAGCAGCCCTCCCTCTCCCTCACTGACAAAAGGAGCTGGGAATGAAATAAGCGGCTCGGGCAACAGCTTGCCTGCTTGAATGATTCGCACTCTCCCTGGTCTTTCTGTAAAGAAGATGCGACCGTCCGCCGCGAAGTCCATTTCCCACGGAACATCGAGCTGCTGTGCAGCTACCTCCACTGTGTACGGAAATAGTTGCTGATTCGCCTCTGACTGCACCACATTGTTGGCTTCACAAGCAACTACCGGCACGCTCAGAATTATAACCAGCAAAATGCTTAGCCATTTATTCCACATCTCATCCATTCCTCTCACCCTGATTTGTCCAATACGATTCCGGCAGCATTTTTCTGCCAAAGAACTGTTCCATCTCAGGCAAAATCCATTTGTCGAGCTGTTCCTGACTTCCTGCCTCCACGAGGCGATTGACGAGAATGTCATGCCATATATAATCTTCCATCAAAAATATATGGACCGGATCATCGGTGTAATACGCATTTCCTTTTCGCTCGGCTGAATGTCCATACAACAATTCTTTTCCATCAATCGATAAAACAAACCATCGTTCTTCTGTCTGCTTGTTTATATATTCATTGGTTCGGTGCTTATACAAGCCTCCCATCGGATTGTCCACATCAAACAGGATGCCTTTAATCGAGCAGCCTGCCTTTTCCTTTGCAAGCAGCTCGTTTTTCAGCTTGTCGTACATGGGCTCCCACATAGACAACAGAATCCGCTCCTTGGCTCGCCTAATCATAATGCGGCAAAAAGAAAGCACGTTGTCTTCGCCTCTGACCGTCGTAAGCGAGACGTCGCTTTTCGGTTCACGTTTTTCCATCGTCCGCAATTCGTCAGCGACCTTGCTCCAGCTCTCTTCAAAAGACTGCTTCGCCTGATCGAGAAATACGTCAACAGGCAGCGGCGCATAGCTTTTTGTCCCATCCTCCGCTTCCTCCAGCATAGCAATTCCGCGACCAACCAACGTATCGAGCGTGTCGTATACGCGGGCGCGAGGAATGCCCGACTCCTTGCTGATCTGATAAGCATTGGACGCGCCCAAGCTGACGAGCGCCATGTATGCCTTGGCTTCGTACTGATTGAATCCAAAAAGCTGGAGCTGCTCTAGTAATGTACTCACAATCTCTCTCCTTTTTCATCTATGGCAAATGGTTCATCACAAACATCAGCGTAAACGGACTCGCAATCGTAGTCAGTAATATAATCATCGCCAAGCTGGTGGTATCTCTCTCCTGGTCTTTGGCCAGCAGCAATAAATTTAATGACGTGGGCATCCCAAACATGAGGATCATTACACTTTGCTCCACTTTATCATCTGTCATCCATACAGCTAGTGGCCAGGCTACGAGTACCGGCAGTACCAGCTTCACTATACTTACCTTTGCTGCATCCCATAGTCCTTCTTTTCCATAACGATTCTTGCGCATTTCTGCCCCTGTCAAAAGCAAAGTCAACGGAAGCGTGGCACTGGCTGCCAAATTAAGAAAGGCGTCCAGTGCATCAGGCATGGTCAGTTCAAAGCCTTTCCACAGCAAGCCAGCTATAACAGCGTACAAATACGGATTTTGCAGCACCCTCCGAACTTTGCCACTCCACTCCCGTTCACCACCAACCTGCGCAAACCCGAAGAAAGCCATGTACAGGTTAAAAGCGAGGGAAACTGCCACCGCATACGGAACGGCATCTTCGCCGACTGCATAGCGGATCACCGCGAGTCCAAAATAACCAACATTCGCCAAGGTGGCAGCAAGGGCATTCCACTTCAGTTCCTCATGCTTCCAGCCGAACAAGCGTCCAACGACTTGAACCAGCAGCACATACACCAGCAGGGTGGTTACAAAAAAGTGAAGTACGATCATGCCAAGAGACTGAACAGATACCCCAGTGTGAACAAAAGATTGAAAAATCAAAATCGGAATGAGGTAATACAGACAAAGCTTCGCCAGTGAACGATTCTGTTCCTCTCTCCGTTGCGCAAAAAAACCTAATGCCATAAAGCCGAAAACAACAACCATCGCTTGCAGCATAAAAAGCCCTCCTGTTAGTCACTACTACAATAGTAACTACAAGGATGGCTTTTTGACAATACCAATTGCCTATCATTTACCGCTACAAATAATTATGTAGGTAAGTTTTTTTGGAACGAAAAGAAAACCTCAATCGAGGCCTTCTCTAAGGATGCTTTCTCATGAGGAAGGAATGATCAGGAGGCAGGTTCGAGAAGTGTACACTCGCTGATAATCAAATCGTTTGTTCTATTTGGACTTGCCTGCGTTCTTCAATTTGCCGATGCAGTATATATTTGCGCAGATTGTGAAAATGGCGTGCGTTAATGCCTTTGATCGTGCCACCAAACAAATAATGAGGACCTTCGATGCGCTCGTGAATGATTTGCAGCTCTGCCTTGACGACTCCGTCCGGGCGATTGCGTCCATACAACTCTACTGAAAAAACTAGCCCTTTTTCGCAAGGAATCGGTTTGTCCATACGAAACGCTAGCCCCCCCAAGCTCAAATTCACGAGATCAACCATATGGCTGTAAACAGAAAACAGCGAATCAGGCTCTTGGGTCGGATATTGAATCCAGCCTTTTACCTCCATATCAAATCTTGGATAGCGCCTGCGTTGTTCACGAAACTCAGTAGCCGTCGGTGAATGAAACAAAAATAGCCGATTTTGATCTTTTGCCACTACAACCGCATCAAAGTTACTAATGGTTTCATAATCAACATTCAATAAACAGGGGAGCTGGTCACCTACTGTCACATCCAACGGAGAAGAAAACACGACTTCTATCAGGTCGCCTTCTTCGTAGGTTACTTTCCCTTCAAACATCTGATTATTTTTTTTGAATTGTAAAATGCTTTCCATCTGCGGTATCCACCACTTCGCACAATATTTTACCGGGTTTTCCGGAATCTTTCCCTTGATATTTTTCGCGGAAAATAAGGTATAATGGGAGCATTGACAGATAGGAGGTTACAGACCGATGAATCGTTATCAAATGGTAACACTGGCTTTGGCTTTTTGCGTAACCGCCTGTCTCATCGGAGTTGGCATTGCCATCGGGGAGAAAAGTCCCCTCGGTATCCTTGGCTGTATCGTAGTTGCCTTCTCATTGATGGGATTTGGCTTTTCGTACAAGCGCAAGCATATGCGCTAACCTCTTCTCCGTTATCGCCTTACTAGTAAGCTGTTCACATAAAACAGTACGGAAGGCAAGCCCTTCGCCTGTTTCAACAGTTGTTTGGCAATGGTATAAATGCGTGGCTGGCTGCGATTTACCTTGCGATCTGCCAGATAGAATGCAACTAGCCCGTCAACGATCATACGGTGAAATGCAGGATTTGGCAAGCGTCTAACGCTTGCCTTTGCTTGTTGGATGAAAAATTGCAAGCGCTCTGTCGCTTCGAGCTCGGACCCATAGTAACTGACAAAGTTCAAATCTCCGCCCATTCTGTCTTCTTCCAAGTCAATCAAGTAGTCCAGCAAAATATGTAAACCACACATCCACGGAAAGTATGCCTCGCTTACTACTTCGATCTGCTCTTCCTTCACTGTGCTATCTGTCGCCATACAAAACAGGGCAAAAATACCGATGGTAGACCCTGTCACAGCGGCGAATTCCTGCCATTGTATATAGCCGTAACGCTCCTTGTGAATATCCCACCAGGCAAACAGCTCTTGCTCGCGTAGTTTTGGATCGATATGCTTATATACCTGCAAATCGCTATACAGACAGGAAAACTCCAGTACCTGCGATTGAATCTTCTCGTAAGCCGGCAGCTGTGCTGCGAACCTCTGACAGGTTTGGACCAAATCAGCGAGAAAGCCACCGTCATCCTTGTCCTCTCGATACAAATAGTAATCTCGCAGTGGAGCACCGGGAGTCAAGGCATCCTGCATGGATACATGCAGCTGTCTGAAATCTTGCGGATCAAGCGATGTACTGCGATCACACAAGTTGTCCAAATAATCACTGATAGTCTGATAAGCAACAATGAGAGGCACGATCGTTTCTACATGCCCTACTACTTGTGCGGCGTAGACACACCCGCCTTGACAGTGAAACTTCTTGGAGTCCATGCTGTCTTGTGCCTGCTTTCGTAGCTCCGGGTTGGGAATCGCCTGTGCCTTTTTATACCAGGCTGCAAACTCTCGCTCCAGCACAGGTTGTACATGGCGATAAACACGGTATAGTAACTGCCACGGATTACGTAGTTCGCTCACGAGCTTCCCTCCCAACAACAATAGAAATATCTTACCACATTTAGAGGCTCGCTCCAAAAAGTCAACTGCCACTTACCCTATTCGTCTTTTCGACTCCATATAGAGCATAAAAATGAATTTTTTCGTGTTGATTCTCGGCGTCGCAGGCACAGCTGATTCCATCTGACCCTCCAGCTCCCGCATGCGCTTTCGCACCTCCGTAAAATCAAAAAAGGTAGACGCGTAGCTCTCGAATTTCGGATGACTAAAGTCTGTCAGTCCCAGTGAGGCGAGGTGGGTCAATGCTTGGTAAATGGCGCGGCGAACTCTTTGCTCTGCTGCCTTCATTTCTTTTTGGGCCATAGGTCCAGCCCCTAGCTTATGAGCGGCTACCTGCAAAAAGATTTCGCGCAAGGAAGGGAAGCGGGCATCTCCCGTATTCTCCTTTTCCCAGCGATAGAGAAAGTCCATCATATCGAGAAGATCCTTGCTTCCATTTTCACTAATAAGCCCCAGCTCCGTGAGCAGGTACCTCGCCGAAGACAACATGCTTTGTTGCGATAAGGTCTGCTCCTTGCTTGCCTGCACCGTATTGGATGTTGTCAGGACGCTCAGAGATCGCTGAATTTCTCCGATGAATTGCTGCAGGCGGATGCGTTCCTTGACCTTTTGCAAAACACTGACTACCTCCAGCCGATTTACCGGCTTGGTCACATAATACTCAATTCCATACGAGTAGGCTTCTGCAATCAGTTCTTTCGTTTCAATCTGGGAGATCATGACGATTTTGCCGGGATACCCGTTCAACTGACGTACTGTCTCAATCCCATCCCGATTCGGCATCAACAAATCAATGAGCAAGATATCAGCCTGCTTCCATTCCAAAAAATGGCTATCGATTTGGGAGCCATCCTCTGCCTCTCCGCAAACCTCCCCCAGATCAGCATCCTCAATGATTTGAGTTAGCATGAACCGAATAGCAGGGTCATCATCCGCAATGAAAAAGCGCATATGCTCACCCTTTCTGTATCAAACTTGCAACCGGCAAGCGAATGTCAAATACAGTGGTGTATCCTTCGGCTGGTTCCGTTATGTCGATGTTTCCTTGCAGATTTGTAATGATTTCTTTTACATAGGACAAACCAATTCCGGTAGAAGGGTTCCCCCGACCATCATATTTGGTCGTAAATCCGGGAGTAAACAGCAGCTCCACATCTTTCACCGCAATGCCTGGCCCATCATCCGCGATACAAAATCGAATCCACTCTTCCGTTTCATTCATGGTAACGCCGATGGACACCGTTCCCCGATCCGCAATAGCTTCGACGCTATTGGCAACCAGATTGTTGATAAGTGACAGTGTCGTGTAAATATGACAGGACAAATAAGGGATTTCCACGTTGGATGTGAAGCGAATATTTTTATCGAGCAAACGAGCGTACTTTTCTTGCGCATGGACAACGATTGTCACGAGCTCGCCAAGCGGCATATAATCGCGTGCATTTTCATCAGAAATCAGCTTGGAGAGGCCAGCGTAAATCCGCTGATTATCTTTTTTGACTTCATGAACCTGTCCAGCAATGAGCAGCAGCTTTTTGGCATATTTATTGCCGTCAGCAACCTCTATCCGCTCCTTCATTTCACGATAAAGCTCATAGCACTCCCGTGTGATGTCCTCCACCTGATGCAATGTTTTTTTCAGATGAATCGATTCCTCGTACAAATTAGAGACAAGCATTAAAACGCGTTCGTTGCGAATCCGCTGCTCCTTCTCCATCCATTTGGCATGGCGCAGCTGAATCATGCTAAAAAAGCTGAGAACAAAGAAACTGCGGATGACAGCGATGACCGCAATCTGTCCCACTACAGATAATTGAAAGACCCCTTCCCAGGATGGTGAGCGAAAGGAAAGCTCGACTAAATTAGCCGTAATTTCAGCGAGCGTCCCTAAAATGCCTACCAAAAGGGGGCGATGATGAAGCGTATTTACACGAAATACGGAAAAAAGACAGGCAAAGGTGGCGTAAAAGAAGAAGGCCGGCAGATGCATGTGAAATGAGTGCAGGAAGGAAAAGGAATCGGGATCGAAATAATCCAAGACAATTCTAAATAGAACAACAATTATTCCTGTTAAAATTCCTGCTAGCAAAGAAGGGCGCAGCCAGAGCAATAAAAAGAAAAACGCGGTGGTACCAAAGCTGACTCGAAATTCATCTTGGAACGGGTGAAATTTCAGCTCCCCAGCAATCGGGACAGCTAGCAGCATTAGCAAAAGAATGAATGTACTTTCTCTCATCAAAATATGTGCCCGCTCTCTCTATCTGTAATATTCCTATTTTACTATATTTTTCTATAGATATTTGTAGTTTTTTATAGGCAGACCTATAAAATTCAATTAGAAACAGAAAATACAGAACTTTTTGACGAGGGGGATTCTTTTTGAAAAAGCGCGGTTTTCTTCTTTCACTCGTTCTTCTTGTAACCATGTCACTGGTGGCAGCATGTGGTGGCAATAGTGCGTCCAGTGGCAATAATGACCCTTCACAGCTTGTCATAGCAACAGGCGGAACCGGAGGCACCTATTATCCATTAGGCGGCGGTATGGCAGACCATATTACCAAAAATGCCGGAATTACCGCAACTGCCCAAGCCACTGGTGCTTCCGCGGAGAACATTCGCCTTTTGCGCGACAAGAAGGCAGATATCGCCTTTACACAAAATGACATCGCAGAATACGCCTCCAAAGGGACCAACATGTTTCAGCAGGATGGAAAAATCGAGGCCTTCCAAGCCTTGGGTGCCCTGTATGACGAAACAATCCAGATCGTTGTTTCCGCTGACAGTAACATCAAGAACGTGGCTGATTTGAAAGGAAAACGCGTTTCCGTTGGCGCACCTGGCAGCGGTACTGAAGTAAATGCCCAGCAAATATTGGAGGCATACGGCTTGACCTTTGATGATACCAAGCTCCAGCGCTTATCCTTTGCTGATTCAGCCAAAGCCATCCAGGATGGTCAGCTCGATGCAGCGTTCCAGACAGCAGGTACACCGACTGCTGCGATTACGGAGCTTGCTGCCACAATAGGGGTAAAAATCATTCCGATAGACGCAGACAAAATCGATGCCATCATCGCCAAGTATCCATTTTATGTAAAAACAGTCGTGCCAGCGAATACGTATCAGACTGTTCCGGAAGAGGTAACAACCGTTTCGGTCAAATCCATGCTGTTGGTCCGTGCTGATCTAAGCGAAGACCTCGTATACAAGGTGACCAAGGCCATTTTTGAAAACACTGACAAGCTCGGTCACGCCAAAGCCAAAGAAATCAAAATGGAAAGTGTACTGGCTGGCGTAAGTATTCCGATCCATCCAGGAGCGAAGAAATACTTTGATGAAAAAGGCGTGAAGTAAACAAAGTATGCTTCTTCCAAAAGATGTTGCAGCTACAAAAGGGCGGACCACGTTCCGCCTTTTCTCCTTCCTCTTGATGCTTGCTGTCGCCTGCATCCTGACCGTCCCAATGCACACTTCGCTCGTCATCCGTGATTCTCAAACCCAAAAGCTCATCTGGAGCAGCAGGCTTGGCGAGGAGGGGGAATTTTCCATTCGTTGGACACACTCGATACATCGCTCAGCGGTTGAAGAGTACTACCGTACTACAGAAGGTCAGCTCATTTTATCCGAGATGACCTTCCATGATTATGGCATCGGAATGGAAAATGAATTGGCACCCGGTGAGGAGCTGGTGATTGCAAATGGGCAATTTCTCCTACGCAACATGCATCGGGTTTTTCCAGCTCTGCACTTATTTATTGGACAAATCCGCGCCAACCACACTTTGCTTTTTGCTGGTCAAGAAATCCCATTACACCTGGTTGCGCTGCCAGGAGCAGCCATTACTATTAAGACCGAAAAGCGATCCATACTGAGCGAGTTAGGAGGTTACTAGATGAGTACAACAAACATGAATCAGCAAGAAATGGATAAGCTGATAGCCCAATACGACAAAGAATCTGCCGTACGCCAGCTCGCAGGTCCAATGAAGTGGATCACTTTTTGCCTTTTGGTCCTCTTTTCCCTCTATCAGCTATCCAACACTCTCTTTTTTACGATTCCTCCCCAAATCCATCGACCCATCCATTTGGCATTTGGCCTTTGCCTCGTGTATTTGCTGTATGCCGGAAGAACCAAAGGGGATAGCAACAAGATCGGGGTTATCAATATCCTGCTCGCACTTTTAGGTGTTGCCGTCACCCTGTATTGGGTCGTGGATTACGAGGGACTGGTAACCCGCACAGGCAATTACACCTCGCTGGACATGGTCGTTGGGGGCATTGCCATTCTTCTCGTGCTGGAGGCTGCCAGACGCGTAGTCGGTCTGCCTATTACTCTCATCGCCACTATTTTTTTGCTGTATACGTATCTCGGTCCCTACATGCCAGGCTTTTTGGAACACAGAGGCAGCGATCTCTCGCGAATTATCGGTCATAGCTACTATACGCTGGAAGGGATACTTGGAACACCCATCGCTGTTTCCTCTACGTTTATTTTCCTCTTTGTCTTATTCGGGGCCTTTCTGGAAAAGACAGGGGTCGGCGAATATTTCAACGATTTGTCCCTGGTGGTAGCAGGCAGACGGATCGGAGGCCCTGCCAAGGTGGCTGTTTTCTCCAGCGCGCTCCAAGGCACGATCAGCGGCAGCTCAGTTGCAAACGTCGTCACATCAGGTTCCTTTACTATCCCGATGATGAAACGGCTCGGCTATCGCTCCGAATTCGCGGCAGCTGTTGAGGCCTCTTCTTCTACAGGCGGGCAAATCATGCCTCCCGTCATGGGCGCAGCCGCCTTTTTGATGGCGGAATTCATCGGGGTACCGTATCTGGAAATTGCAAAATCGGCTGCACTGCCAGCAATTCTGTTTTTCGTGGGCATCTGGATCATGACACACTTCGAGGCCAAGCGTCTCGGGCTGCGCGGATTGACGAAGGAAGAGCTGCCTAACAAAAAAGAGGTGCTGAAAAAAGTCTACCTGCTACTCCCCATCGTCATCATTATTTCGGCACTCATGATGAATATTTCGGCGGAGCGATCCGCGATTATCGGCATCGTTTCCACAATCGTAGTAGGGGCCTTTCGCAAGGAAACGCGAATGTCTGTTGCAGATATTTTGCAGGCGCTTGCTTCCGGTGCTCGCATGGCGCTAGGTGTCGTTGCAGCAACAGCCTGCGCCGGCATTATCGTCGGTACGATTACGCTGACGGGAATTGGCTTGAAGCTGGCCAATGGGCTGATTGATCTGGCTGGCGGAGAGCTTTTCCTCACGCTGTTTTTTACCATGATCGCCTCACTGATTCTTGGCATGGGCACCCCTACAACTGCCAATTACATCATCACCTCTACCATCGCAGCGCCCGCGCTCGTCCAGCTTGGAGTCCCAGTCATAGCCGCCCATATGTTTACGTTTTATTTTGGCATCGTCGCTGATATCACTCCACCAGTTGCTCTGGCTGCCTTTGCCGCATCGGGTATCGCCAAGTCAAAACCGATCAAGACCGGGATTGAGTCTACCCGATTATCAATCGCAGCTTTTATGGCCCCATACATCTTTGTCGTTTCCCCTGCTTTGCTTTTGATCGATACGACCTTTACCGAATCGCTCTGGGTCATGTTTACCTCCACCCTCGGGATGATCGGTGTAGGCGCAGGACTGATCGGTTATTGGATGGCTAAGCTGAATATACTGGAGCGAATCGCAGCTGTCGCAGGCGGAGTGCTTGCCGTCATTCCAGGCATCGAGAGTGATATTGCAGGGTTCATCCTGCTTGCCGTCATTTTCGGTCTGTCTTACCTAAAAAGTCGCAAGCAAAAAGGGCAAATTCAAACAACCGCATAAAAGGGACAAAGAAGAGAAAAGCCTCTGCCCAGACACCCTGGCTACGACACACAAAGAAACCCTCCCAGACGTAGGTTCCGTTTCAAAGGAACACAAAACGCCTTGGAGGGTTTACTTATTACTGCATGTTATTTTCGATGACTTTTGTCCAGCCGTCTACTTGCTCTACGCGCCGTTCTTTCATCAGCTTGCCGAGCGCTCGCTTGAAGCTGGACTTGCTCATTTGAAATTTCTCCCGAATGATGTCAGCATCTGTGCTGTCTGTATACGGCATCGCGCCGTTACGGCTATTCAAGTAGTCCAGCAGCTTGTCCGCATCTTCGCCATATTTTACTTCTTTTCTCATCTTCATGGAGCCGTTCAAGCGTCCATCCTCACGCACGTAGCTCACACGGCAGCTGACCGTTTGCCCCATTCTCATGCGATCTTCCATCTCGTCCCGATGAATAAACAAGATGTGATCGTCCTCTGTCAGCAAAAAGGCTCCTGCCTGGATGACCTTGTACACCGTTGCTTCAACCTGCTTGTTTTTCATCTGCGCATCGGCAGGTACCGCAAATTGTGTGATTTCATTTTCCGTTACAGGCTTTGCCAGCAGTCTGCCCAGCTTGTCGCGCTTCAAGGCTACGAGCAAGCGATCTTTTGGACGCGGCCATTCATCAGTGAGCTTTGGCAGATCGTCTATGAACAACAGCAAGTCCTTGTTGATTCCATTATCCAAAAATACGCCCATTCGCGGAGAAATATCCACGACCTCTAGCCACCCGTACTCGTCCATAGCGACATACGGCATAGCCATCGTCGCGGCCAGCCGATTTTCGTGATCGTGGTATAAAAACACCTCTACCTCTTCGTCCATATCCAAACGTCCACGAGCTTCATTTACGTGAAGAAACACTTCATCCTTGCCTGAACGCAAAAAATAACCGATGTCGGTTTGACGGGTTACTGTCATTTCCAAAGTCATTCCCGCCATCAAATTGCTCGGGGATGCGACTTTTGGTGCGACTTTTGATGCGGGTTTTTGCCGCTCCGGTCTTCTTCCATTGTACATTCGTTCTTTTCCTCGCTCTCATCCTCTATGCACCCTAACTATACCCATCAACGAGAGGAAAATACCACAACTTTTTTTACGTCTTTTTGCAAAGTAGGCAAGTCTTATCCCGCCATTCATACATATAGCAATAAGGGCTTGGCTTACGCTTCCCCCGCATTTTTTCTTCTACCCTGATGCAGATAGGAGTGACCTTTTGGCGATGCTGCTTTTGCTTGAACATATCTTTCTAGGGATTGTCCAAGGCTTGACTGAGTTTTTACCGATTTCCAGTACAGGTCATCTGGTTTTGTTTCGCAAGCTGTTTGGCCTGCAAGAGGTCGGTCTGCTCTTTGACACGATGCTCCACTTCGGGACATTGATCGCGGTGGTAATTGTCTTTTGGCCGCAGATTCGCTTTGTTTTGACGAACCCTTTTAGCAAGCTGACAAAGCTGCTGCTCGTCGGTACGATCCCCACTGCTGTTATCGGACTTACCTTTGAGGATTTCTTCGAAGAAATATCGCAAACCGGCGTAACAATCGGCTGGGAATTCCTCGTGACCGGAGCCATTCTGTGGGGAGTCGAATCCATGCGTCGTGGACACCGTAAGTTTGACGAGATCAGCTATACGGATGCGCTGATCATCGGCACTTTGCAGGGTGCCGCTATTCTGCCCGCCATCTCCCGCTCAGGCTTGACCATAGCCGGAGCGCTGATGCGAGGAATTGAACGTGCCGATGCTGCCCGCTTTTCGTTTTTGCTGTCCTTGCCGGCAATCCTCGGGGCTTGCTTGCTGCAAACCGTCAAGCTGGTAAAAGCTCCGATTGAAACCTCTCTATTGGCGCCTATGCTTGTGGGAACAATCTGCGCTGGAATTGCTGGCTATGTGGCGATTCGCTGGATGATGAAAATTATTAGCTCAGGCTCCATGAAGGGCTTTGCGATCTACGTATGGATACTGGGACTGGTCATTTTAGGCCTGCAATTTTCGGGACTGTAAAGGGCAAAAAAGCCGGCTGCATCTGAGCCGGCTTCTTATCTGCTCTCTTCCTTGTCAGGGTATCGGCTTGCAATTAATTTGCCAACCAACAAAATGATGCCATAAAATGCCGTTGCTAAAAGCGATGTTGCGAGCCACGTAGCAGTTCCCAAAATGAGATAAAGAGCAGCGTGACCAATAAAAATGCCGAGCAGCCAGACCACGATGTTCATGCGGTTTAAAAACGTCATCAGACTACGCAAAGTAAATTGCACCTCCATTACTGTTATAGCCGATGAAAGGGTGTTTTATCCCCAGACTGTCAATCCAGGTCGTGGTTAGGCACAATCACCGCAAAGCCAGCACGTTCCAAAATTTCTGCCAACACTTCGAGGGGTGTATTTGCTACTTCCCTATACATTTTTTGCGTATGGAGATGCATCGCATCAGGAAAGTCCTCCACTAAGTGGGAGCGCAGCTTTTTCCCGCTGTAGTCTTCATCTGTAAACAAGTAAATTTCACTCGCCGCTTGCGTTTGTCTGGCAAGCTGCTCCCCTTTTTCTACACTGTAGGAGCCGTACGTACAAACGATAGTAACTGGCTCTGCAAGCACACGCAAAAGCCGCTCCCTATCCGTCTTCCCCTCGACGATGATGACACACTCATCCATGTCGCCATCCCCCTTTTTCACAATAGCCTTACTTCTTATAGTAAGTATACCTGCTAACCGTGCACCCAAAACAACTATCGGGAAAAAGTGCCTGAGTACATTGTCTGCCCGTTTGGCATCGTAAGGTTGTGACAGAAGTCACTTCAAAGAAAAAGGGGTGCTTATTGTATGGCAAAATGGAAAAGCGCAAAAAACTTGAATCAAAAAGGATTGGCTGTTGCCGGATTGACGAGCAGCACCGTTGCCGATGACACCCATACGGAAGAAAACCAGGGCTCATCCAAGCAGCACACGAGTCAAAATATCAATGACAATCAGATCGAGCAATAGAAGTTGCAAGAAAAGCCGAGAGATCGGCTTTTTTGCTATCACTTACTTCCTCTTTACTTTCTTTCTTTGCCTTGCTACGCTAAGTAAAAAAAACTCTATCGAATATCCTCAACCTTAATCGTTACAGGACGGAGAGATTTATTGTGGAAGCATCCACATCTTTATGGAAAAACGCATCGTACCTAAAGCTTTGGCTAGCTCAGCTGACTGCCAACATCGGAGATCAATGCTACAGCTTTGCCTTGCTCTGGTACTTGCTGCAAGCTACCAAATCAGGAACTGCCCTGAGCCTCCTCGCTATTCCAGAAATGGTCGCCGGCCTGCTGTTTTATTTGATCGGCGGTGTTCTGGCAGACCGGTACAACCCAAAACTGTTGATGGTAGGGGCAGACCTCGCGCGGATCATGGTAGTCATTACAGTTGGCATCATGGCGCTACTCGGAATTGAACAATTTTCCTTCTTTTTGGCCGCTCAGTTTTTGCTCGGGTTATTCTCAAGCCTGTTTCAACCAGCCAGGACAGTTGCACTAAAAACCATCGTTCCGCTAGAGCAGCTCGGCAAAGCCAACGCGATATCAGACACAACCTTTCGAACTGTGCGAATTTTGGCACCCATGACGATCGGGTTGCTCGCAACTTCTGTGCCGCTATCTACCCTGTTTTTTGTCAATGCAGCAAGCTATCTTGTATCGGTCTTTTTTCTTTATGCCATTCGCAGCTCTCTTCATAATCGTTCCGAAACGGCTCCAAGTAAAATGACGCCGAAGCAATATGTGAACGACATTGCCCTTGGACTTGGCGAAATAAAACGAAACAGGCTCCTTTTTCTGGTTTTGTTATTCAGCAATCTGGGCTTCATCGTCTGGGTCATTTGCTACAACGTGGGCTTCCCCTTCCTCGCTGAGCGAATCGAGCAAGGGAACGGGAGTACACTTGCGATCTTGATCGGATTTTACGGCATCGGGAATTTGCTCGGCAGTCTCTACATGGCGCGCGCCTACTATACCAGGCACTTATTCCTCATTTTGATCGGGTGGTCGTTTCAAGCAGTCGGATTTTTGCTCCTGACCATCGGCAGTACGAGCCACTGGATCGCCTTCCTTGCAGCGGCGATTGCCGGTGTTGGCGGGCCTTTCTCCGGCATCCCTACCGTTACCGCTATTCAGTTGAAAGCAACGAATGAAAATACAGGCAAGGTTTTCGCTATCAACATGCTGTTGTTCACGTTTTTCGGGATGCTCTCTAGCATCCTCGGAGCCATCTGGCTCGGCAAATTACCTGTAGAGCAGCTGTTCCTCATAAGCGGGCTGTTCCTCACTTTGATTTGCTTTATTGGATTCACGCTGGAGCGGCGCACACGCAGCCAGTCAGAACAAGAACACCAATCACATTCTGCTTAAGCAGCAGAGATTGGTGTTTTTTCTTTTGTGAAAAAAGAATTGCAATTCATAATTTCGCGTCATATAATCTGACATAAATAAAAATGATGTTAGGTTATCTAACACGAAAAAGGAGTGGATGGAATGGAACCGACTGTTGTGCAACTCTCTGCCGCCATTGATGCCACATGGGTCATGGTATCTGCAATTCTGGTGATCCTCATGCAAGTTGGCTTTGCCCTCTTGGAGGCTGGGTCGACTCGCATGAAAAATGCCGGTCACGTCGCAGGGAAAACCGTTCTGACGTTTGGGATTTGCTCGATCGCATTCTGGGCCATCGGTTTTGGTCTCACCTTTGGTGACGGCAACTCATTTATTGGACTCTCCGGCTTCTTCTTCGACGGGACACAAACAGACTCTTTCTCCGCTTTTTCTGGGTCCTCCATTCCTATTTCGATCCTCTTTTTATTTCAGCTAGCATTTGCTGCTGTATCTCTCGCCATCGCTTGGGGCGGCTTCGCCGAGCGTGCCAAGCTGTCGATTTACTTTCTTTTCAGCGTCTTGTTTACCGTCCTTATTTATCCCGTCGTCGGTCATTGGGTATGGGGTGGCGGCTGGTTAGCTCAGCTCGGCATGCAGGATTTCGCCGGCTCGACTGTTGTTCACCTGCAAGGGGCAATCGTCGCACTGGTCGCTACGATTTTGTTGAAGCCACGGATCGGCAAATACAATCGGGACGGCAGCTCCAATTCCATACCCGGGCACAATCAGGTCTACTCGGTCTTGGGGGTATTGTTTCTGTGGATTGGCTGGTTTGGATTTAACGCTGGCTCCACTCTCGGCAGCACCTCTGGATTCTTCGGCTATGTCGCTGTCACGACAAATCTGGCAACAGCCGCAGGCGCTGTCGCTGCACTCGCCATCTCCTGGATCGTGATGGGCAAAGCAGACATCCCAAGCATGTTAAATGGCGTACTGGCAGCATTGGTAGCTATCACCGCTTCCTGCGCCTTCGTCGATCCGTGGGCTGCTGTCTTGATTGGAGCGGTGTCAGGTATTCTAACATTTTTCACTTCCATCTGGTTTGATCGTATGGGCATAGATGATCCAGTGTTTGCCTTCTCTGTCCATGGCGTTGCAGGCATCTGGGGAACGCTATCGACTGGCCTCTTTGCTACACCGGAGCTGGCTGAAAAAGTAGGGGTTGGTGGTGCAGGGTTATTTTACGGGGGCGGCTTTCACCAATTGGGTATACAAGCACTCGGATTGGTCGGGTCTATGGCGTATGTCTTCGTTGTCGCTTTTCTCATTTTAGGCATTTTGAAAGCAACGATTGGTTTACGAGTTACAGAGGAAGAAGAGGTGGTTGGTCTTGATCTTAGCGAGCACGGGGGATACGGCTATCCCGAACTACTCCAGCCTGAACGCATACAGCCCCAAACAACGGTCAGAAGCAATGCCTCTCACACTCTCTCCTGAGCAGATTGAGAGGATTCAAGCATCAAAGTCGTTTCGCGAGCTGGCAAGCATACGGGAGCAATTGCTGGACCCGTCTCCCCTGCAGCTGGTTACCCGCTCCAAAGAGCTGGCTCCGTTTTCAATCGTCATCAACCTGATCCATGACTGCATCATCAGACAAGGCGTCATGCTCTCTGTCAGTGAGCTCGTAAAAAGGGGCGTTGGTACTCCGCCCGTCCCTTTTGCCTTTTTGCAGTTCGGCAGTGGGGGCAGGTCCGAGCAAGCAATCATTAGCGATCAGGATAACGGTTTGATTTATTTAATTCCACCACATTTGGACACATCAGAAATTGAAAAAGTGCATGCTTATTTCCATTTGCTAGGAGCAACAATCGTCACCGGCTTGGAAGAAGTCGGCTATCCACCTTGTCAGGGAAATGTCACCTGCGTCTCGGCAAAATGGCGTGGCAGTGTAGAGCAATGGCTGGATCAGCTCGATCGCTGGGCTTCGCATCCGACGTGGGAGCATGCACGCTATTTGCTGCTCACCTGTGACGTCCGTGTCCTCTGGGGGGAATCAGCCGTTTTTGCGCCGGTATTTGTGCGGCTGCGCCAATTACTATTTAACAATCCCTTCCTGCTGAGTCGCTTGGTCAGCAATACACTGCACTACCAGGTACCGCTTGGCTTGTTTGGACGAATATTGCCAGAGGTAAAGGGACGCTTCCGTGGTGCTGTCAATGTGAAATACGGCATCTACCTCCCGATCGTCAACTGCGTCAGGCACTTTGCCCTCGCAAACGGGATTTTTGCCAGTACGACCTTGGAACGCCTCGCCTGCTTGCGAGAGCGAGGCATTTGGAGCAGAAGCTTTTGTGACGAGGTGGAGGACCATTTTCGCCAGCTGCTCGGCATGCGTCTGGTTCCACCTCTCCACTGGGAGGACAGCCAATACACGAGCAACAGCTACGTAAAGCTAGGGGAATTGTCTGCTGATACAAGTGTGATGGCAAAATCTGCGATGAAGCTAGCCGTTCGTTTGCAGCGAATGACAGCTAAGCTCCCGTCCGTCTTTCAAGGTTAGGAGGGCATATCCATGGCACAATGGGAGCTTTTGCGGCGTATTTGGCACCTTACCCGCGAGTCGGCTAGTGTCGCAAAAACATGGGAAACGGGGCATATCGAGGGTGATAAGCACCATCTCGCTTATTTGCGTTCATTGAGCAAGGAACGCAGGCAGGCAGATTCCAGTGCGGATATTCCGCTTGCAGAGATGGAGGTCGTCGTGGTCGATCTGGAGACGACGGGATTTTATCCCGATCATGGCGACGAGATCATCTCGATTGGTGCGGTAGCGATGAAGGGAGATCGATTGGTGCTCGGGGATTCCTTTTACACCCTGGTGAAGCCTGGGCGTTCGATCCCTCCCCATATTCGTTCCTTGACTGGAATCACAGATGAAATGGTTCGAGACGCTCCTGAGCTGGTGCAGGTCTTGGCACGATTTTTCCGCTTTGTCGGAGACCGTCCGTTGGTGGCGCATCATTCTCGCCACGAAAGGGAATTTTTTCGAGCCGGACTGTGGAAGACCAGCAAACGCCCGCTTACGCACCGTATGCTCGACACGATGCTGTTCATCCGGTTGCTCAGCAGCCCTGTCGGCAATGGCTCGCTAGATGCTCTTTGCGCCTTGCATGACATACCGATTTCACGCCGCCATCATGCCTATTGCGATGCAGTGGCTGCCGCAGCTTTATGGGGAAAGTATTTGACCAAAGCACAAGCAGTGGGATATACAAATCTAAGACAGATATACGAAGCTCTTCGTTAAGGATGTTCATTGTTAGTGTTCACTTTATTAAAAGGAGATCCTCACCCATGATACGTATTCGTGATGCCGTTATTGATGATTTGCCAGCCATGCTGGACATATACAACCATGCGATTCGGAATCTGGTTGCTACTTTTGATTTGGAAGAGCAGAGCCTGGAGCAGCGCGAAGTGTGGTTTTACAAGCATGGTAAAAACTACCCGCTGCTCGTCGCTGAATCCGAAGGAGCCATTATTGGCTACAGCTGCCTGTCCTCTTTTCGGGAGAAGCCCGCCTATGCCAAAACGACCGAGCTATCTATTTATGTGTCTAATGAAGCACACGGAAAAGGGGTTGGCACGGCACTGATGGCTGTCATCCTCCAACGTGCCGTTCAGCTCGGTTTCCATACAGTCATTAGCGGAATCGTAGGTGGTAATGAAGCGAGCATCGCCCTGCATAAAAAATTCGGATTTGGGTTTATCGGGCAGTTTCGCGAGGTTGGATTCAAATTCGGGGAATGGCAGGATGTGCATTTTTATCAACTGCTGTTAGAAAAAAAGTAAAAAACTCCATTTTCACGAATGGAGTTTTTTAACTGTAGCATCCCTACTCCGCAGAAGCAGCGTCGATCTCCTCTGCCCCAGTCATTTGCAGCAATGCCTCGTATGTAACGGGCAAAAGCGATTCAGCAATACCCGCTGCCGTATACACATGAGAAAAACGCTGCAAGGAACGATCCACAAAAATCGGAACGTCTATTTCCAGAGCAAACGGACAAACTGCTCCTACCTGATAGCCTGTCACCTCTAGTACCTCTTCGGGTGAAGCCATTTTTGTTTTTCCCGAGCCCAGAGCCGCTTTGACCCGCTTCGAATGTATGCGTACATCTCCCGCTGCGACAAACATCACGTATTTGTCGCCAGCACGAAACAAGATTGATTTGGCGATCTGGCCGACCTCTACACCTAGCGCCTGAGCAGCAGCTTCCGATGTGGGCAATGGCTCAGAAAAAAGGATCGGCTCCAAATCCGGCTGATATCGTTGAACAAAATGACGTACTTTTTCCAATGGACTGCTACTCATTCTTTATTCCTCCTGACTCTCCCTCATCATCAAATAGCAAAAAGCAGGCATGGCTCCACTGGCTTCGGAACCATCCTGCTCTTTTTCCGGCCAAAAATACACTTACCCTTTGATAAACGACTTGCGTACTCTGCTCCAAAATGTCAGTCGCTTGTAACGGGCAAATTTTATCTTATCCTGACCCACTCGGCATGTAATGGAGCGTACATCCTTCCATACAGCTTGCTCACGATCCAATCCAATCATGATCTCAGGGTTCATCACGATCAGTTCAACCTCATGATGCTTCGGTAAGACGAGGGAGCTGTTGACTGTACGATACGCTTGATTGTTGATCGAAGCGATCTCGGATAGCTGGATAGCCTCGATAGACGGATGTACGATCGCACCATCCACTGCTTTGTTATAAGCCGTACTGCCAGACGGAGAGGACACAATCAGGCCGTCACCACGAAACGTCTCGAGCTCATCACCATTAATGTAGACACATGTCACTAGTGTTGATAAGGACGCATTGCGCAGCACCAGCTCATTCAAAGCCCATTTATCGTATTGTTGACCATCTCTTGTCACGATCCGGCATTCGACAGTGGGATATTCGGCAATCGCCGGTTCTTCTTGCTCCACTAATTGCGTCACGAATTCATCCAGCTCTTCGGGTCTCCAGTCTGCATAAAAACCGAGATGCCCCGTGTGAATGCCCACATAAGCTGGCTCGGCTCCATATTGATGGACCGCTTCCAGCAATGTCCCGTCTCCACCGATGGAAATCACCATATCGGGACGTTCGTCAGGTCCAGACACGAATCTGTGCGGACTGTCTGCAGTCCTTACCTTTTCTTTCAATTCATTTTCTACTTCTCGCGTATAATCATCATTTCGCAGTACAGTCGCAATCTTCATGCTGGTCTGCCCTCACTTTTATCCTTCCAAGCGCTAAAGTAAGCTCTTTTCGTTTTTTTCACTATACCATAGGAAAAAGGGCAATGCATAAATTCCCCTCTCCTTACCATCTATCTTCTTGAAAAGATTGTGCTTGAAATTCTTGTAAACGCCTTTTCGTCGCTGGTGACAAATCATCAGGCAATTCGTCCCAAGCGAAAAATCGCATTTCCGCAACCTCTACAGGATCTCTCTTCGGCTCCTGCGAATCTGTCAGTGCAGTATGGAAAAGGGCAATGTGGTCCCTTTTGCCTTCTCTTTCACTATAAAAAAGGTGGCACAGCGAGAGTGCATCAACCGTGATTCCGCATTCCTCCCGCAGTTCCCGACGAGCAGCTTCAAAAAACGATTCGCCCTTCTCCACCCCTCCACCTGGCAAATACCAGCCAATCGTATACGTGTGGCGAATCAACAGGACCCCTCTATGCTCATCGGTAGCGATTACTCTCGTGCCCAAGGTGATTGGTCTGCGAATTTTCCAGTACCATTTCGTAAGCGAGTGGAACCATCCCATGCTTTCGACTCTCCCCGAACCATTTTTTGGCTATGGGCTACCATTCTCTGTTTGAAATAGGTTTCCTGCTTTTTACGTTAGAAAACCTGGCCACACCGAGTCTTTGGCGTAGCCGCGACCCGATTCAATCGAGTAGGAGGGGGTGGCTAGCCCCCGTCCTCTCACACCACCGTACGTACCGTTCGGTATACGGCGGTTCA
>NZ_JAWRXI010000312.1:0-253 GCF_046535075.1 Brevibacillus sp. SIMBA_040 | reverse complement strand
CTCCCTTCTCTATCTCACCGGGTGGCTGGCCCTGCGCAACGCCCGCCCGGCGCGCCGGCTGCTGCGCCGCTTCGGCGGACAGTCCACACCGGCCCGCATCCTGGCCCATCTCCTGGCGGCCGAGGCGCACCGCATCGCCACCCGTCATTCCGTGCCCTACGGCGTCGCCCTGGCCGCCGGCGGGCTGCTCCCCCTCTCCAACCCCACCGGAGGAGCGGCATGGTTCTGAGAGTGCTTTTCCTGTCCCTGCTGC
>NZ_JAWRXI010000311.1:0-253 GCF_046535075.1 Brevibacillus sp. SIMBA_040 | reverse complement strand
GTTAGTTTTGAATTAAGAAAAGAGAAAATTAGTGCAAATGGATTAATACCGATCCAATTTATAGTTAGAGCAGAAGGCGTGAGAATTAGAAAGAATGTCGGAGCATCTGTTCTTGAAAAATATTGGGATGGATCAAGGGTTAAGCCTAATGCTAAACGAGAAACGAGTAATAATTATCAATTTATAAATGATAAGCTACAAAACACAGAAGAAAAAATAAATGATATATTTTTCTTTTTCAGAGCGAATAAAC
>NZ_JAWRXI010000310.1:0-253 GCF_046535075.1 Brevibacillus sp. SIMBA_040 | reverse complement strand
AGAATTTTATAAGAACCCACGTTCAAAAACCGAATTGATCGATTGGGCTAAGGAAAAGAATTTACTCTGATAATGGTTGTTAGTCAATCTATAAACCAATCCAAAAGATACTTTTGGAAAGTATCTATACTTTTTCTTGTAGACAAATAGAATTACTCCTGTTATTTCTATGCCAAAAAATAGAGAATTAAATGATAAATTAAAAAAAAATCATGATGAATACTAATAAAATTTCAATCGGAAAAACCACTGA
>NZ_JAWRXI010000309.1:0-253 GCF_046535075.1 Brevibacillus sp. SIMBA_040 | reverse complement strand
ATGCGTTCATCAATAGTACAAAGTCTACAACGAAATAAGGCTGGGCTCGAGCTAGCGAAGAATGAATATTTAGGAGAACAAAATAAGGTTTCAAATAAAATATCGAAGCTACCATCTATTGAAAAGTTGTTTAGGGGTATTGAAAGACAACAACAGATAAAAGAAAACCTTTACCTTTTATTATTGCAAAAGAGGGAAGAGACCGCAATAGCACAGTCTATTACAGCTCCTAAAGCAAGAGTAATAGATGCTG
>NZ_JAWRXI010000308.1:0-253 GCF_046535075.1 Brevibacillus sp. SIMBA_040 | reverse complement strand
CCCGGTGTTTTCTTTTCCACTAATCTATCCCAAATATCATAACGATACTGATAGCAGAGATTATTTAAAATATCATCATTAATTGTGGTTGATATGGAAGCTAGAGGAGGGATTACATAAGCTAAGTTCTGATAATTATCATACACATAGTAAGTATCTACATTCTGTACTCCATCATTTTTGCGTACTAAAATGGTTTGTTCTCTTCCGTTTTTAAATTCTATGGAAACATTCCCGTCTTCATCAGTTATAC
>NZ_JAWRXI010000307.1:0-253 GCF_046535075.1 Brevibacillus sp. SIMBA_040 | reverse complement strand
CATGGTATAGTTTATTTTTTAATGAACTTAAAAGTCTGTGTCTTATCTTTTAAAACAATCTGTAGAATATAATTTCCTTTTGAAAGGGCAGTAATATCGATACTTTCTGTATTTAAAATATTCTGCTGAACGATTCTTCCGCTTGTATCGAAGATCTTATAGGTATTGATTCCTTTTAAATTTTTAATAAAAATAAAATCTGTGGCAGGGTTGGGGTAAATACTGATGTCACTTTTAATTAACGTTTCAGAAG
>NZ_JAWRXI010000306.1:0-253 GCF_046535075.1 Brevibacillus sp. SIMBA_040 | reverse complement strand
GCAGGCGCATCAACTGAAGCACAGCAGCGAAGGAGTAGCGGAGCGACATTACGAATCCCCAAAAACCAAGATGTATGCCCCGTTTGCCTGCCGCCAAACAAACGTCTATAGTTGTGCGATTGGCGGTGCGCTGACCTAGCTGGCAATTTATACTTAACGAAATACGGGGATATGCTTGATGGAAGGCCCACTCAGCCACGTGCTATTGGGGGAGGGAGGCGTCGACCTGGTCGGCTCTGACCTGACCCTTGAA
>NZ_JAWRXI010000071.1:0-396 GCF_046535075.1 Brevibacillus sp. SIMBA_040 | reverse complement strand
AAAGCCACAGTTTCGAGATGGCGAGAAATTGCCAGAAAGCACGGCATCCCCGACTTGCACCTCTGCGCCGTGCAATTTTATGGAATCGAAGATCCACGTGTATGGGGGTTCGATGCCGCGGTCGAGTTTCCTCCGCATACATTTATTGGGCCCGAAAATCGTCCTGACAAATTTCCGCAGCTGTTGAATGAGAAGTTTGTTGGTGGGTTGATTGATTATAGGAAAATAATCGCTCAATCGATGGAACGTACTACAAAGGATTATCTGTGGTATCGGGGGATTATTCCATCATGGGATAACACTGCACGTCGGCAGAACAATCCTCATACAATTATTTATTCATCCCCTGATCTGTACAGATTCTGGTTGCATCAGCTTGTCCAATTCACAAAAGAG
>NZ_JAWRXI010000305.1:0-253 GCF_046535075.1 Brevibacillus sp. SIMBA_040 | reverse complement strand
ACCAAGCGGCCAAAAGTGGCTATGGCTCGTGCAGGCTGGAACGGCGTATCGCGAACTCGCTTCGATACGCTAGCCGAAAGCGCCAGCCGGTTTTGTCGCTCACTGGCACTGACTTGGTTCGTGCAGCCAGCTTCGGTGACGACACACACCTCCCGCTGTTGAAATAATCCTCGATCGACCTCAAGTTTTTTTATAACGATCCGTTTTTCATCCGTATGCCCTCAGCGAGAACGCAATTTTGAACCGATCGACA
>NZ_JAWRXI010000304.1:0-254 GCF_046535075.1 Brevibacillus sp. SIMBA_040 | reverse complement strand
CATAGTGCGGTTTGTGACTGATCGTGTCGATGCGTGAGATTTGTGAGGAAAGTAGGTGGGAAAGGATGTGAGGCGACGAAGCAGCCGGTGCGGTTCAATTTGACGCGTAGGCGCGAATGAAGCTTAGAAAAAGTTGGCTCTTCGTTGCCATTCCTGCGGCGCTCTTTTTCCTGGTGTGGGGGCACGCGGGGCCTTGGGTCTTCCCCCGGCACTTTACGTTACGGGTAGTCGCTGGAGAAGGGCACCCTCTATCG
>NZ_JAWRXI010000303.1:0-254 GCF_046535075.1 Brevibacillus sp. SIMBA_040 | reverse complement strand
GCATCTACCGCTAAATTTATTATGAATGGTGCGAATCATAATACAGATTCATTTACAACTGTTCCTTTTGGGGCATTTGGTGGAGATTGGGAAGTCGGATTAAAGAATTTAAGTGGTGGATTCAAAGGTGATACAGTTATAGGAAACGATGTTTGGACAGGTTATACTGCTACAATTATGCCACGTATTCATATAGCTGCTGGTGCCATAATTGCAACAAATGTTGTAGTAACCAAAGATGTTCCGTCTTATTC
>NZ_JAWRXI010000302.1:0-254 GCF_046535075.1 Brevibacillus sp. SIMBA_040 | reverse complement strand
AATCGCAATTTTACAGTAAATGGTAAAAGTGTTACTGCTACATTTAGCAATGCCAATACTGTTTCAGTGCGTAATGCTGGAGCGGCTCGTACTTGTGATGGTGGTCATATAGGAACACAATCTTTAAATATAATGTCAGAATATGAAGCTACTTTACTTGGTGGTAAAGATAAATACGGAAACTCAATATATAATTATCCAAGTAGTGCACGTATAAAAATTAAATTTAGTACACCTATTACGAATTTTAAAGT
>NZ_JAWRXI010000301.1:0-254 GCF_046535075.1 Brevibacillus sp. SIMBA_040 | reverse complement strand
ATATTGATTATGCATAAAAATCCACTGCAACAGCGCCAATACAAAACATAAAATAGAGATAATGATAAAAAACTGCTGCCAGTTATATAAAATAGAAACCTCAACTGCATAATATGCCGCAATTTGATTCATCACAAGAATAAATGAATAGAAAACACCATAAAACATTCCTCGGTTTCCTATCATTGCCATTACCGGTAAAAATATTTCTATCGCAACAATCATTTTTAAAAAACCTAAAATCAATGAGCTTC
>NZ_JAWRXI010000300.1:0-254 GCF_046535075.1 Brevibacillus sp. SIMBA_040 | reverse complement strand
CTATTAGTATCATCAGATAATTCAATTAATCTGACACTCATTTGCTCTAACAAATTGTCCAACTGTAGAATTTGAGTTGTATGAAATGGACTTGTTTCAGCACTTTCATCTAAGAATTCAAAATTTGAAACAAACTCAGTCTGATATGCTTCTAATATTGGATCATCATAAAATGAAGAAACATTATTATATGATTCTAAGTATGCTATCCATTTATTAAAGTGTGTTGTTAAAGCTTTTTCTCCTACGCGAAC
>NZ_JAWRXI010000299.1:0-254 GCF_046535075.1 Brevibacillus sp. SIMBA_040 | reverse complement strand
CATCCATCCTGGCAGCCTATCCAGACGTACGCCTCCAAAGTCGGCATACTTCTTGGGCGCGTCGCGAAGGATCGTTCTTCAGTGTGCGCTGGCGACGTCCAGATGCTAGCCCGCAACGCAATGGGATACGTATTGCGACTAAGCCCCAAAGCGGGCGGTGACTTCTATCGCATCCAACAAGACGTGAAGGCGATGCCGGTGTTTGCTCGTGCCCTTCTCAAGGTCGCGGCCAAATGTGGTGAGTCGGTGTACCG
>NZ_JAWRXI010000022.1:0-107808 GCF_046535075.1 Brevibacillus sp. SIMBA_040 | reverse complement strand
TTAGGCTAATGGCTACTACTGCCTTCACCATTCGGGACTTTAACCCTAGAGATAACGCCCATGCTGGGCGCACATGATAAAGACGCTCCCATTGGAAGCGTCTTTTTTGGTGTTTTTGGCCGGCCCCTTGTTCTTACGCCCTACAATGTGTAATCCCGTTCCACCTTGCAAATGCGAGTAATGTAATAGCCGTACCACATTTCTCTCCCTTTTTCCTGCGCTACCCGGTGCTCCTCATCACGCTTCCAATCGCGGATCGCTTCGAGTGAGGACCAGTACGAAACCGTAATGCCAAAGCCAGATGCATCCCGGACACTTTCAACCCCAAGAAAGCCCGGCTGACCTGTCGCCAGCTCTACCATACGGTCTGCCATTTCCCCATAGCCATGATCGCCTTCTGTTCGCTGTGACGAAAAGATCACGGCATAGTACGGAGGTGCTGGTGTTTTGGCGAAGTTCTCCATCATGACTGCACCTCTTCTTCGAGCGCAGCTTCAACCGCGATCCGCGCATGAATTGCCGTCGTATCAAAAACCGGAACCGGGCTGTCCTCTGCTGAAATCAACAAACCGATCTCTGTACAGCCCAGGATCACAGCCTCTGCCCCTTGCTCAGCCAATCGCTCGATGATTTGGACGTACCGCTGCTTGGACTGCTCGCGTATGACACCGACACAAAGCTCATGATAGATGATCTCATGGACACTGTTGCGCTCCTCCTCATCTGGAAGCAAGACCTCGAGGCCATGCGCATCACGCAGTCTTCCGGTATAAAAATCTTGTTCCATCGTAAAACGTGTGGCGAGTAGCGCAACACGCCTATGTCCTTTTTCCAGGATGGCTGCCGCTGTCGCATCAGCAATATGCAAAAAGGGCAGCTTCGTCGCTTCCTCAATAGCAGAAGTCAGCTTGTGCATCGTATTGGTGCAAAGAACGATCAAATCAGCTCCTGCTGCCTCCAGGCTTCTCGCAGCTTTTGCCATCTCTTGTCCCGCTTCGTCCCATCTCGCTTCGCGCTGCAAGCGTTCAATTTCAGCGAAATCAACCGAGTACAGCACACATTTAGCGGAATGAAGTCCGCCCAATCGCGCCTTCACCTCTTCATTAAGCAGGCGGTAATAGACAAGAGAGGATTCCCAGCTCATTCCCCCGATTAACCCAATCGTTTTCATGGTTTGTCGTTCTCTCCTTTCGTTGCAATGGTTGCTGTTCTCGATTGAGAGTCCCACTGCACGCTAGTATCTAGCATCTCTGCGGCAAAACGAATAGGTATCATCAGTTTTCCGGCGATCATACGAGACCGAACCGGTGTTGTGGGATTTCCTCCATCAACCGTAATTCCTCCGCTTTCCCACAAATGAATCTCTCTTCCTTCTTTCGTTACAGCTATTATTTTTTCCTGTTGGATAATCGTCACTTTTGCCCCCAGCTTCGCAAAGATTTCTTCAGCCAAAACATAGACACTACCATTTATAATGACAGGCTGACGTGAAAAGGAGAGTACCTGTGAATCCCATTTCACTTGTATGGGAGATGACTTACGCTGTACCACGATCAATGTGTTGCTCAAATTTCTACCTGGTCTAGTTAACAGCTTTCCTTTTGCATACAGGCCAGATGATGCTCCACCATCAAGATTCATGGCCGCTTGCAATCCCATTGACTGACAAATGACGGCTAATTGGTTTAACGTAACGTTTGGCACGGTGCCCATCACCAATTGATTATCTGCGGTATAACCGATAAAGGAACGCTGGGCACTCAGTGTTGTCAGCTTTGGGTCCTGCATCCCTTCGCCCAACGGGTCTACAACAACTTTTCCATCTTGTACGAGTGTCGGTCCAGCACTTGTGATCTGTTCAAAGGAGTTTTCATTCATATTCCTGCTAGTCATGATCACAGGACGCAGGTTTCCGTTAAAGCCTATGGAAGAGCCGCTCGTTTTTTCATTCTTCTTTTCGAAATCAATCACGATCATTCCCCACGGTGGCTTGGGATCTTCCTTGTTATAAGCCATAAAAAAGGTTCCGTTGATGGCCGCTAACGCATTGTTCTGCTTCGCCATCTCTTGGAGGCTTTGCGTCTTTCCTATTTCATTAAAAGCAAGGACAGGCCGTACCTCCAAACGGGAGTCATTGAGATTAATTCTGACAATTTGTGCGGTTCGTTTTCCCGACGATGTTGTAAATGTTTGACTCATTGTACTTATACTTTTGGTTATTTCCTGTTGCTCTCCCTTTACACTAACAGCAGGTTGTGCAGTAAGTGATGCAATCAGAATAATGGAAACGACCCATTTTCCAACTTTCACCATTTTCCCTCCATCACAGTTGGCTTCAAACCATTTCGAACTTTCTCATTAACAATTACACCAGACGAAAACGAGTCCGTAGTACTCTACATGCCAGACGTGTATCCAGTGAAGTATCCAGAGGTACTCCCCGCTCACGAGCTTCATCTTCGGCAAGGCTACTCTCTTTAATCAGTTCAGCATCCAGCCCTAGTGAACCAGCCAGCTTGTGAAAAAAGGAATAGTAGCTCTCTTTTTCCTGCGGCCCCAGATGAAGCAGCCCCGTAAACTCTCCTGCGACCAGCTCACAGATGGCATGAGCTACATCCCCCACATGAACGAATGTTTTATACAGATTTCCAGGACGTAGCATCTCTCGTCCTGCTAAAAGCTCTGAAAGCATAAATGTTACTCGTTTATCCCAATTTCCAGCCGAGTTGCGGCCATAAATCGGACCAACCCTTACGATAACATGGTTGTCATGCCCCGTCTGGACAAGCACCTCGCCCATTCGCTTGGCATGAGAATATGGCGCCAGCGGGTTGACATCAGCTAGCGGAACTACCTCATCAGCCTCTACAAACGCTCCAGTGCCTTGTCCAAAAATACCGTCTGAGGATATGTAAATAAACCTGCTTTCTATCGGCAAATGCTCCAGCAGCGTATTCATTCCGCTCTTGATTATCGTGGGTTCATCGGTACTGCTCATCAACGCCCAAATGACGACATCAGGGGAAATCTCCTGCAAAAGCCGAACAAAAGAAGGCCCGTCCGTCACATCCAGTCGGATGAAATCATCTGCTTGTCTCTTAGAATAACAAGTAGCGATAACTTCATGTTCACCATTCTGCCTAAGGCAATCGTAAATTTGTGTTCCTAAATAACCACTTCCTCCAAGCAGTAGTACCCGTCGCCTCACACGCTTCGCTCCCTCATCCCGAATTCGTCTTACTTTTTCCTGTATTATCCAGTACAATGTTTATTATAACGCCTATCTTCCCCTCCCGCCCGTTCAAAAGTTCAGATAGAAAGAAGGGTGTCTCATGAATCAAACGATCGTTCTTGCAGGAGGCTCCGGATTTTTAGGAAAAGCGCTCGCGACATTTTTGCAGCAAAACGGATTCGAGGTAGTGATCCTCACCAGAGGAGCGTCACATGTCCGCGATCATATTCGCTATGTTCAGTGGGATGGAGCAACTCTCGGTGAGTGGACGAAAGAAATAGAGGGTAGCCGAGCTGTCGTCAACTTCACAGGAAAAAGCGTCAATTGTCTCTATACAAAGAAAAACAGAGAAGAAATCATTCGCTCGCGGCTTGATTCTGTTCAGGTACTCACAGATACGATTTTAGGCTGCAAAAAGCCCCCACCTGTATTCATCCAGGCAGGCTCTCTCGCTATTTTCGGTGACACCAGAGAAATTTGTACCGAGGAAGCCCCGCACGGCACTGGTTTTTCCGTAGAGGTTTGCCAGCTATGGGAGCAGGCTTTTTTTGCACGTGAGCTGCCCCAGACGCGAAAGGTTTTGCTGCGGATCGGCTTTGCCTTGGGGAAAAACGGCGGAGCGCTCGAGCCACTTGTTAATCTGGCCCGTTATCGTTTAGGCGGTACAGTAAGCTCTGGAAATCAATACATTAGCTGGCTGCACATCGATGATCTGAATCAGATGTTCCTCGCCGCGATCGAGGACGAGCAGCTAAATGGCATTTTCAATGCGACAGGTCCGACACCAGTTACAAACAAGGAATTCATGTCTACCCTGCGCAGCGTAATGAACAAAGGCTGGGCGCCCCCCACTCCAACCCCTTTTGTCTGGATCGGCGCCTATCTCGTCATGGGAACAGACCCGAGTCTTGCCTTGAGCGGGAGAAATTGTCTCCCCCAAAAGCTTTTGGACCATGGGTTCTCCTTTGCCCACTCCGATTTGAAGACAGCACTACGTGACTTGCTCCAAGACTAAAGAAAAAAGAGCCAGGCGAAAATCGAATACGGTGGTCGTTGAGACTGTAGTGGGGGGAGGAAAAAGGAGAAAACGCTCCAGCTTCTTGGGTCCCCTGCTAAGGTGATTGACTGCACTCTCCATTGCAAAAGCGAAACCGCGTCCAAAGTAGCCAGATCACGAAGTTATTCAGGGGTGGACGCTTAATGGCGTGTTTCGCTTTTTCCACTCCGCCTCGGTCGGGCCCCAAAGAGCTTCGGTTTTCTCCTTTTTCCTCGGCGAGACAGCCTATATACCAATAAAGAAACCAGTCCCTGAAGACTGGTTTCTTTACGTAATACCTTTCTAAAAAGCTGCTATTACTTTTTTCAGTCGTTTACGCTTTTAGTTTTGCCTCTGCCTCTTGCAGCTGGGCTTGCGGTGTATTGCGATCCATCATGTGCTTGCCTACAAAAATGGCGGTGATCATGAGGTAGGAGTACACAAATTGCATGGACGATTCAAGAGCGAAGCCGACCGTTGGCGAGTGGATAATGCCAAAGATAGAGAGGATCGCTCCCGCTGCCGCAGCGATGGCTGCACGCAGTGGTTTATCGGTAATGGCAAAAATCGCGATGCATCCCCACACCATGCTGCTGATCGGCGCGCCGTTGCCCAGATGAACCAGTCCGTTGTAGTACACACCTTTATTGGCCATGACGGCTGCCCCTACCTTTGCCCCGGTGGTTCCCGCTGCGGAAAGCACATTGTTGGTCAACGTCAGCGCCCAGTTTGCAATCCATGGAAACATGCAAATAAAGATAACCGGGACTTCCAGCTTAGGCGTTTCGCGCACGACCTGGTTGGCCGTGACAATCCCAATGTAGACCAAAATCGGCACAATCGCAGCGACAGGAATGACAGCCAGTAAAAAGGCTCCGATTCCGAACAAAGAAATGATGAACATCGACAAGCCCGTAGCTACCGTGTAGCCAATTCCAGCCCCGAGAGACTTCCAACCAGCATGTCCGACGTACACTGTCACTGGGTACGGATTTCCGCAAAAGCAGCCGATAATGGAAGAAATTCCGTTTGCCAGCATCACTTTTCGCGTGTTGTATTCGTCTCCTGCTGCATGTGCGCTTTCGATATTTTCCAGGTCAAAAATATAGTTGGCGAGGCCAAGCGGCACAGCCGAGGCCAGGTAAGGAAGCGCGTGCGGTAACCCTTGGATGAGACTATCAATATGGACAGTAGGTGGGTTGAAGCCAAATGATTGCATGGATGCAGCGATTGCTGCCGGGTCTTGCAGGCCGAATATCCAAGCCAGTGCCGTTCCTGTTGCGAGCAGCAGAAAGCCTGTCGGGATTTTGGCGAATAGCGGTTTTTTACCAAACCAGTTGAGGAAAATGATAATCAGGACAGCAAAAGCAACGACAGGAGTTTCAAACGATTGCAGCATCGGATTCATCGCTAGTAAGAGCAGGCCAAGACCCGACAAGCAGGATAAGAGAACCGTTCGCGGGATCATTCTTCTAATCGTATCGCCTAAAAACGAACCGACTACGAGAATCATCGCTTCAAAAAAGCACCAAACAAGGGCAATCTGAAAGGCAAATTCAGCATTTTTCGTAGAGAGATAAACGGGGAGAATAACGAGAAAGGTAACAGTAAAGATAGACGGTGCACTAGGTCCGGATGGGAGTGCGGTTACATTCCTTCTTCCGGTTGCTTTGGCAAGAGAGTAACCGAATATAAAATAGCAGGCACTTGCTAAAAAGATGGCGAGTCCAAAAGAAGGAACAACTCTTCCATATACAATCTCTTCTGGAAAGCCTACAACAAAAAGCAACAGGGCAATCATCGTCAACAAATTGGTTAAATTATTTGCCAGCAAGCCAAAATAGGCAGCCCAGTCCCCTTTTTTCCATAGTAACTCTTTCATTGCTTGATCCATTTCAAATCACCCCTACCGATTGGTTTATGAATCGTGACTAAAGAGTGTGGGATATTTGATAGCGCTTTCAAAAATTGAAGCTATCACCAATCTAAGATGTCTTGGATGTATGTTATCGTGCTAGGAGCAGCAACAAGCACAATGAATCGATTGCTGCCGCTGCTCTTTTGCACAGGAAGGTTGCACGCCTCAAAATGATGATGCAAAGGATATTCACCATCCAGGTCGAGGCTAAACATGCTTATTTAACAATGTGTGTCCCTGCTTTGTTCATAATCGCATCTTTTAGACTTTCGGGATTGGTGATGATTACACTTGTCCCATTTTTCTCCAAAAAGCTCAAGCTGGCCTCGATTTTTGGCAGCATGCTGCCTTTCGCGAAATGCTCTTCAGCCACATATTGCTTGGTTTCCTCAACGGTGATACGCTCCAGCGCCTTTTGATTCGGTTTGCCGAAGTTGATGCATACCTGTGGAACACCCGTGGTAATAATCAGCGTCTCTGCATCGATTTGCTCTGCCAGCAAGCTGGTAGCAAAATCTTTGTCAATAACGGCATCGATGCCCTCGTACGTATTTTCACTTGTTTTCACAACCGGGATACCGCCTCCGCCAACAGCGACCACCACATATCCCGCTTCAATCAACGATTTGATAGCGTCTTTTTCTACAATGTCGATCGGCTTTGGTGAAGAAACGACTCTTCTGTACCCGCGACCGGAATCTTCGATAAACACCCAATCCGAATGCTCTTTTTGCATTTCTTCCATTTGCTCCAGCGTGAAAAAGGAGCCGACTGGCTTCGTAGGATTTTGGAAATTCAGGTCTTCACTGCTGACTTCTACCTGTGTGATTACGCTAGCAACTTTTTTATTGATTCCTCTTTTGGCAAACTCGTTTGTTAAGGCTTGCTGGATCTGGTATCCAATTCCCCCCTGTGTATCTGCAACGCAATTCACTAGTGGGACTAAAGGCATCTGTGCTACTTCGCTCGCAATTTCGCATCTTTGAAGAGCAAATCCAACCTGCGGCCCGTTTCCATGAGTAACGACCACATTGTATCCCTCTTGAACCATATCAGCGATATTTACCGCCGTTTCACACACAGCCTCGTATTGGTCTTGAATGGTATTGCGACCATTATCCTTGACCAATGAATTTCCTCCAATTGCAACAATAACTAATTTTTCCACTGAACTGACTCCTTTTGTCATGATACTTTTGCAAGTGTTTCTTGCTTTTCGTTGATGCTTGGTTTAGTCAATTTGTAGCAAAGGGCATACAAGATGCTCGATATGATCAACCCGCTAATGAACGCAGACTTACTGATCGTGGCCAGCACTATCACATTCGGCAAGAAAGCACCGGATAACGTAATAATAAAGCTGACGATCAATACGCCACATGCCGTCATATTAAATCCGTTTTTGTATTCCCCGTTTTCACCAGGCTTCACGTAGATCGCAGATAAGTCGAGCTTCCTTTTTCGTTCCATGAAGAAACTGACCAGCATGATCCCCGTAATAGGTCCGTACATGGAGCCTATAAAACTATAGAACATATACAGCGCTGCTGTTCCATTCACCAGCTTCCAGGGCAAAATGATGGTGCCTAGAATGGCTGTTACAATTGCCGCTGATTTTACACTAAATACTTTTGGAAAAAGCGCAGTCATTTGCAAACCAGATGGGAGTAGATTACCAAACACAACATAGCTAGTCGAACCTATATTCAGTGCCAGTAATAAGATAATCACGGCAACAGGATTACCAATTTGATCAATCGCAGCTACTATATCGAAATTAGTTAAGCCAAACGCGATTTGCGTGCCAACCAACAATCCTACTGACGTAATCGCAAATAGGATATAGGATACAATCATCCCCAGCGGTAAACCCACCAGAGGAGCCTTTGACGTTTTTGCTCTTTGAGTAAGGTCTGCAATGTTTACAATGGGGCCACCCCAGTTTGATACCAATGCACTTACACACGCGATAAATACGAGCCAATTTTCGATTGGTTTGGCAGGTACATAGGCAAAGATCGGACCAAATCCGCCAGCCACATTGATCGCCCAAATCGCTGCGCCAACGATGAAAATATAGATGATCGGCGAAGACCATTTGCTAAACAAGCTGAGAATTTTCATCCCGCCCAAGAACAATCCAACCGTAATGACCCACAGGATGACAAAGGAAAGGAGAGTCGGGAAATCTATTCCGAGAAAATCAAACCCTGGGAGCAAATCCATATAGCCAGGGAATATTTTTGTGAAAATAACATTAAACGATTGTGCACCAATAATCGTTTTTGTGCCGAAAAACACAACACCAGCAATAAGCCCGCGACATATTGCAGGAATGACCGACCCTTTTACACCAAAGGAGCTTCGCAATAACATCGAATAACCTATTCCATATTTCGTTCCTGCATAGCCGTTCAACACATAGCCAATGGAAACGATTATGGCAGCAGTCATGACTGCCCATAAAACTTGTGGAACGGAAAGTCCGAGCACAAAGAAACCGGCAACTGTCATATACGACATGAGATTGTGCACGGCGCCCATCCAAACCGTAACGTAGTTATAGACGCCCCAATCTCGTGTCTCAGCTGTTTTTGGTAAAACTTCTTCTGAATAACCGTACGATTTCAGTTCTTCATGAGAAATGCTCAATTTCGATAGCTCCATGTTGTCACCCTCCTGTGCGTCCATCCTTCAACCCGACTTTCGCAGCAAAAATTGCGAGAGTCGGGTCATTACTAGATGAGCACCTGGCAAATTGGTATTAGCTGATTTTCTCACTCAATGCAAGCAGCGCTTTTTCAAACGCTTCCATCGGCGGGTGCGTAATACCCGCACCAATCATGCCAATCCCTGCGTCCTTATGGGCAATCGCTGTATTTATAATCGGCAGGATGCCTGTTTGCACCACTTGGCGAATATCGATACCAGTAGGTACACCCTGGAAGTTCAACAGTGGGATCGTCACGTTTGGATTTTCACCCAATGTGATTTCTTTCATTTTGGTAGAATAGCCGATTGCTTCATCAACCGTTCCACCTACCAGTGCTACGATAGCTGGTGCTGCTGCCATCGCAAAGCCGCCAATGCCGTATGTCTCGGTGATCGCACTGTCGCCGATATCCAGACCGGAATCTTCTGGCTTGTAGCCGGCAAACATAGGTCCTACTACTTTTTGTGCTGGACCCACAAACCATGTATTGCCTGGCATTCCGCTTACACGAATACCGAAATCAACGCCGTTACGAGCCATGGTTGTGACAACGGTGGAGTATTCAATTCCATGTGCTGCGTCAAGCGCACATTTGCTCATTGCCATCCAGGTCGGACCAGAGAAGTAGTCGCTGCTTGCTACGAAGTCGAATACTTCACGCTTTTGTTCCTTGGTGAAATCTGTCTCTAAGATGTAAGGAGTCAGTGCTTGAATCAACAGACTTGTACCTGCATTGTTGCGGTTGTGGCACTCGTCACCCATGTGCAGAGCTTGGGCAAGCATGAGGCGCAAATCGATTTCGCCTGCGATTTTCATCGCGTCGCGCAGCATTGGACCCAACACGTCGCGCATCCAGTTCAAACGAGTGATCACACTTTCATCGTTTGCACCCATGCGCAAGATTTTTGCCATTTGCTCACTCATGTTAGTGTAAGCGATGTTGCCATATGTTTTGTTTTTGACCACGTGCATGAACATCGATGCGGAAGTCACACCCGCCATGGAGCCTACGCAATCGTGCTCGTGGCAAGGAGAGAACGTGATCTCGCCAGAAGCTGCTACCTTCTCCGCTTCCTCGATGTCTTTTGCCAGTCCTTCAAATACGATCGCCCCGGTAACAGCACCTCTCATTGAACCGCACATGCGATCCCAAGTAATTGGCGGACCGGAGTGCAGAATCGTTGTTTTGGTCATACCTGGAACGACGTTAATCGCTTGGTCGTAGCCGATCAGTACAGGCTGTGAATTGATGATGCGCTCAACAGCCAGCTTGTTTGCTTCCTCAATTTTTTGTTCCAGCGTAGCGTTTTCCAGGCTGTCCAATGCTTGGATGATTTCTGGCTTTCCGCCGCCTGGAGGCTTCCATTCCAAATGAATGGCGTCTGCATTTTGCTTTTTGATATCATCTTTGAAAAATTCGATCCCTACGTTGATCGCATGAATTTTACTGGTAAAAAGCTCGTTGATTTTACTCATGGTTAAACCCCTTTCGCCACAAATTCTCTAGCCAGCAGACCAGCATTGGTACTGCTGCTTGCGATTGTTACGCCTGCGTCCATCAGCTTTTGCACTTGATCCTCGAATTTAGGGCTGTCGAGATCGGTTCCCATTACATAGCCGAGGATTTCCAAGTGTCTGCCTTCTTTTTCTGCCAGTTGCTTCACTTCGATGATCGCAGGCAGCATAACGCCAACTGGATCTTCATGAGAACCAAAGCCCAGGATAAAGTCCATCACAATCACGCCAACAGAAGGATCCTTTGCTTCCTGCAAGAATCTGGCGATACGCGTGGACGGATCGATCATTGGATGCGGCTTGCCGTTTGTGAAATCGTCATCTCCCATGTCGAGGAACGTATGAGCGATACTCTCATGCAGGTTTTTCAGCTTATAATCCGGATTCTTCTGAATGTTGCTGTATACATCTTCATAAGTGTCCATGGCCAGGTACATCGCTTCATCACACAGCGTTCCGCCGCAGAACAATCCGCGAATGTACTTTTGCTCCGGTGTCAATTTTGCGCGTACTTCTTCAATCAAAGGCCAATTGAGTGCACGCTTGTTAAGCTCATCCTCGTTGGCACCTGCCAGAACTACTGCTTTGAGGGCTGCTTCTTTTGTCGTTTTGGCAAAATGTCCGCCTGCGGCTACGACTGCGGTTTCTTCTCCGCCGATGAAGTAGACAACGACTGGCTTTTTGCAATTTTTGATCTGTGCCAATACTTTTTCTTCAACACTTGGTGCTGGTGGCTTGGAAATGAGTACGATTACTTTTGTCGCCTCGTCCTCGTCCAGTGCCTTCATTCCGTCCAGCATCATGATGCCGCCTACTTGCTCGCTCAAATCACGGCCACCTGTACCAATCAGCTGGGTAATACCACCACCGAAGTCGTGAATACGCACGCTTACCTCTTGGCTGCCTGTACCGGATGCGCCGACGATTCCGATGTTGCCTTTGCGAACAGCGTTTCCGAAGCACAGCGCTACGTTGCCAATGATCGCAGTACCGCAGTCAGGTCCCATCATCAACAGGCCTTTTTCATGAGCGAACTGCTTCAGTGCGATTTCATCCTCGATGCTTACGTTGTCAGAGAACAGCATTACGTGCAGATCGTTTTCCAACGCTTTTCTCGCTTCTCGTGCTGCGAACGCACCGTTCACGGAAATAACAGCCAGTTTTGCTTCCGGAATGGATTTTGCTGCAGAATCGATCGTTGCGTATTTGATCTCGCTTTTTCCTTTGGTGTCACCTTTTTTCGTGAACAGCTCCTCGATACCCACATACGCACTCTCGCACAGCTCATCTGTCGCTGCTTTTACTACGATCATTAAATCACTTGTTTTCGCTGCTTCCAGCTCAGGTGTGATTAGCCCTACGTTGCGCAGTACCTCTTTGTTCATTTCTGTCCCCATGGCAATAACGGCTTGCTCTACGCCTTCAATCTGATTCGCTTTGGTCGAAAGCGACATCAGAGACACGGAGTCAAAATACGTGCTCTCTTTAATCACGACTTTAATAGACATGCCCTACCTCCTGCTTCTATATTGAGTTCCAAGCCACAGACCAGCCCCAGCGCCATATCTGTTCCTGATGATGAACCGATGGACAGCACCTTTTCCAAAGCACCCAGCAGCTCGCTCGCCGTGCCCTTGGACAAGGCTTGCAGCAAATTCACTACTGACTCTCGCACTTGACCGCAGACTGCCTTTTTTACCATCATGTAGCTGATTTCGTTTGTTAATCGTTTAGCTTTTATTGCTATTTCTTCTAAAAAGTGGCATGACAAATAGTAGGGGGTGCCCTGCATATTCGCTATGCTGAACAATCCCACTAAAAAATCGTCACCAGAAGGTGTTAATCCTGGTCCAAGACCCACAAGCCCTAGTGCATGCTGCACAGCAACCTCATTCTTGCCTGCTGCCAAAGCTTCTCGCAGCAAGCCTGATCGCTGGAGCAGCATATTGGACATTTCCTCTTCAAACGGTGTGGACGGTCGGGAATTCCTTTTCATGCCGCCGCACTTGCCATGAGCGGCAATATATTCCTTCATGAACGCTATATCTACTTTTAGAGTTTCTATGTTGGAAGGATAGGGAGGCAGTGTGCACTCCCACTCTTTTGCTTGCGTAGCTGCGATTTCTATTTTATTTCCAATCTGTAGCGTCTGCCCCTGTGACAGAACGCGGTCGCCCACTTCCAGCCCCGTCTTATGAAAGCGTTTTACATCAAGGACTAGCGTGTTCGGCCCATTATCCAGCTGATCACAGGCGATGGTGTATAACTCGTCATTTTGATCACACTTCAGATTGATCGTTCGCTCGAAAATACTGTGAACCTTCCCGCTAAAGCATGAGCTTGCCAATATCCGTAAAAACTCGGCATCGCCAGACAGTGCGTGGATGTGCATGGAGGAATTACTTCGCTCCCGCTTCTAAAAGGATTTGCTCGATTTCGGTGTAGCCTTTTCTTCTAGCCAGCTCAAGTGGAGTGACGCCGTATTTATCAACCATGTGAACATTGGCACCATGCTCAATCAAAAGCTTGATGATCGTCTGCTGTCTTTCTCCGCCGTCATTCAAGATGATTGCCTCGATGAGTGGCGTCCAACCGCAAATGTTGGTATGATTCACATTGATTTCAGTCGTAGTCAAAAGCTCACGTACGATTTCAACATGACCTTTTTCACTTGCAGGTGTAATCCCTACCCCGCCAAAGCGAGTGAGCAAATCAATGTCTGTATTCGCTTGTATCATCATTTTGACAAGCTCCAGCTTGTTGTTGATACAACCGTACAAGAACGGATTGAAGCAAGTTTCATCCTGCAAATCAACGTTTGCACCTGCGTCTACCAAAAACTGTACGGCTTCATACTGGTCGTTCATTGCAGCAATGAGGATGGCTGTGCGCTTTTGTCTGTTTCTGACATTGATATCAATGCCTTGCTCAAGATGCTGCTTCAATGCATCGATATCGCCCTGGGCTGCGGCATCGTGAAATGCTTGTACTACGCTTTTGTCCGTCATATTTGCCCTCCATGTACCCGTATTCAATAGCTAGTTTTTTCGCGTACTCGCCTTTTTCTTGAAAAATAAATTAGACAAGTAAACCATTCTTACAGCATTATTTTAGACAGGAAGTATGCAAACGTCATTGTGTATCGAAACTAAAAAAACTCAGGTCCAATTGTGCACATTGCACAAACACATAGATGTCTAACATACCGAGGGAGTGAATACGGATGCTAACCATTAAAGATTTGCTCCAGATCAAATCGATAGACGGAATTAAAATTATTGCTGGAGAACAAGGCATCGATAATGTCGTCTCGATCGTCAATATCATGGAAAACCCGGATGCTTTCGACTGGCTTTCTTCTAATGAATTGCTTTTATCGACTGGTTATATTTTCAAGGACAATGAGGAATTGCAAAATAAAATCATCAAAGAGCTGGCAGAAATCAATTGCTCGGGACTATGTATAAAAATGCATCGTTACTTTGATCGTATACCGCAAAACATGATCGATCATGCCAACAAATATGGCTTGCCACTGTTGGCGCTGCCTTTTGAATATACGTTGTCCAAAGTAATTGCCATTATCAATGAAAAAGCATCAGGGCGCTATGATTTGTTGAACCGTAAAACATTGGATATGCACAATGCCCTCTTTCGCATCGCACTGGAGGGAGGAGGAATTGACCGGATTACCTCTGAGCTGGCGGAGACCATCAGCAATCCGCTGCTTATTTTGGACAGAGATTGGAATCTGCTTCACTATACCGAGATCGATCATAATCCCGTTCCCTTGAAGTCCTCCCTGACACTCGTAAAAAACAGACCAGTCTTTACGCGTGAATTCACTGACAGCATCCCGAAAAATATTAGTCAGATTAAAAAATCAATTAAGCGCATTTATCATGGAAAAGATCAGGAAATCAAGTGCAGAGTGCTGCCCGTAGCAGTCGCTAACTACATTTACGGCTATATCGTCGTCTGGCAAACCGTTCGGGAGCTGACCGAATTTGACTATATCGTCCTCGAACAAGCCTCGACGATCATGGCATTGGATCGCATAAAAGCCCGGGAGATTGAGGAAGTAAAGCTGAAAATCAGGCAAGACTTTTTCGACGATCTGCTTACGGGAAAAATTACATCGAGCGATTCGATCCAGACGCTGTGTGACCTGCATGGCTTAAAATCGACGTACATGTACTACTGTGCCGTCATCAACATCGAGCCGATAGAGCTGGAAAATTTGCAGGACATGGTCGATCGCAAATACGAGCTGGATCGGATCGCCAAAAAATGTGTGGATATCGTCTATGATTATGCGAACAAAGCCCACGGGGAGATCACCTGCTTTTATCGCAACAACCGGATTATCATTCTTGTGGGACAAAATGAGCACAAGCCGCCAATCTCTGTCAGCGAAGCCAGACAGTTCGCTACCGAGCTGCGCACGACTCTGCAAGAAAAGATCAAGAAAACGACGTTCTACATGGGCATCGGCAGACAATACAAAACGATTACTTCCTTGCACAAAAGCTTTTCGGAAGCACATGAAGCGATCAGGCTGATGCAAAAATTCGATAGCAAAGAGAACGTCTCTCACTTTGACGACTACTCCGTCTACCATTTTCTCGATTCCAATATTAAAGACATCGAACTGGAGGATTTCTTCTTAAAACAGCTGGGCACCCTCTATGAGCACGACCATGCTTTTGGTACAAGCTTTATGAGTACACTGGAAAATTACTTTGCTTATAACCAAAATGTGAGTGAAGCAGCCAAAGCGATGTTTATTCACCGCAATACGTTTATTTATCGGATCGACAAGATCAAGGAGCTACTGAACATGGATCTGAAAAATTCCGAGGAGCTTTTGCAAATTCAGCTCGCCCTCAAAATTGGCAAGCTGCTGCATAAGGAATAAAAGCAGGTGCTACTTTTTGAACACCCATTTCTAGTTCATTGGACAGAGTGCCTAATCGCGCCAAAATTTGTATAATCGAAATAAGAACGAGTGGCTTCTGCTAGTTTTACCCTTTTGCCAAATACATCTTCCTTAGGAGGAGAGGTTGCATGGGTACAAGCTATGATCCACATTTTCTCAGTGATGGGCACCCTGTTTATTTGCCTCAGCTATTGGGTGACACGGCCAAAGGCTCTTTGGCTGGAGGAAAGGTCTTTGATTTTTGTCATTTTGCAATCGCCATGAGCGAGCAAACGAAATTTGCCATTTTCTCTGCGGCATGCGTAGACAAGACACGAGCAGTCCCTGTCACAAGAGACAATACTTCCTGGCATTTTGATGAGCGAATTGGCATGGAAAATCAGGTAGGGCCAGAATATTACGCTGAAAATGATTATGATCGCGGCCATTTGACGCGCAGGAAAGATGTTTGCTGGGGAGACGTGCAAGAGGCTAGACAAGCCAACTACGACTCTTTTTGCTATGCGAATATCTCGCTCCAGCATCACAACTTTAATACAGGGATTTGGAACTGCCTGGAGGATTGGGTCCTGGAGAGAGTCCGGACACAAAAGCTGATCGTCATCACAGGTCCCTTTCACAAAGCAGAGGACGAAGAATATTGCGGTGTTCGAGGCAAACCGGGGTGTGCCGTGAAGGTTCCGTTTGGTTTTTGGAAAAGCGTTTTTTATGTAAATGAAGGGCAGCAGCTTACATGTCTCTCGTTTCTCATCCGGCAAAGCACAGAACGTTCAAAAGATCGCTGCGAGTATGATAGACTCGTCACCTATCAAGTCCCTCTAGACACGATAACAAAAGAAGCGCAGCTGCAATTCGAGGACAGCTTTTATGAACTCAATCCGCTCGTGTCAAAACTAGGCGTTACGAGACCTGCTTTCGACCAGCCTGCTCCAGTCATAAAAAGGATTTTACAGCCCAGCGATATCGAGCTCGGCTCCAAGTGATTTGTCCCCTTTTTGAATTTGCATGAAGCCCTACTCTTTTATCCGATACCAATGCACGTACTGTTCATGGTAGCCGATTTTTTCATAGAGTCGCAGAGCAGGCTGGTTGTCTTTCATCACCTGCAAATACGAATATTTTGCCCCTTTTTCCTGCCCCCACTGCAACAGGTGTAAGACCAGCTGCTCGCCCAGACCTTGATTCCGATACAATTCATCTGTCACGATATCAAATAGTCCGATATACTCTCGCTCCACTACTCCAAGTCCGCATGCTACGATTTTGTTGTCCAAATAAAGCGCGGCATAACAAGCAGGAGGGATTATTTTTCCCAGTGTCTTGGTCATCGTCTCTTTCGCCTTTTCTCCTTGGTGGCTTAGTCTGCAATAGGCGTCTCTCCACTCCTCTGTGCAATGCTCGTCAAAACGGGCAAGGTGGAGAGACGGCGCTGCCACATTATCCAGCGATACGGCCTGCATGCTCGTAAACGCTTGGGCGACATATCCCTTTGCTTCGAGTAACTCATCAAGATTGTCGGGCTCGGCGAACGGTGTCATTTTAAAAATGGTGGGAAGCCCCTTCCTCTGATAGTAGGCTTCACAAGCAGCTATTTTACTCTCCAGCTCCTCCGTTGAAGGATACAGGGGACATACAGCGTTTGCCCGTTTGGTATAGCCATCTGCGAACCGTAGCAACCAGCCGTCATATACCATCGTTTCTAATGCGGGCCAGGCGTTTAACGACAGCTCTTCTAGTTTTGGGTACAAGGTAATTACCTCCAATTTTTATAACAATACATTAATATGAATAATTATACATGTAGTGAATGAGTTCTTTCCAGTAGCAAAAACATGTACAAAAAGCCGCAGCATGCCCTGTTAATGCAGAACATACTACGGCTTATTACATCCAATGATCTATTTACGAAATTAAAGCCAAGTCGTTTTGTTCTCAGCAGCCACACGATCCGTCTCAGGAGTATCTCCATCCGGGTATCCGATAAAGAGCGTGCCAATCACTTTCCTGTTCTCAGTAGAACCGAGGAATTGCAGCAAGCGCTCGTCCCGAACCAATCCCACTCCTCTTGTACGCCATACCATTCCCAGTCCCAGCTCCCTGGCAGCTAGCCACATCGAATGAATCGCACAGCATACCGCGTATTCATTGTCTTCTGACGAAGCTTCATCGCCAGGAATCACATCTGCTGTTGCAACGATCACAAGAGGTGTTTTTTCCAGGACTTCCAGTGAACTGTTCACAAGATTCGGTTTGGTTGGAAAACGCTCCAGCAAAAACGCCTTCGCAATGTCCTCAAAGCGTTGCTTGGCTTCTCCTCTGATCACATAAAAATGCCACGGCTGACGCAAACGGTCATTTGGAGCGAGGACAGCGCAATCGAGCAGCGCTTGAATTTTTTCCGTTTCTACTTCTTTCTGAATATAGTTTCGTACAGCTCTGCGGTTTTTTAGTAGGTCTTGTACGATCACTTTGCATCCTCCTTAAAGTCCAAGCAGCTTTCACAAATTTACCATTCATTATATACAAGCCCGTTTGGTTCGTATAGCTTCATGCGTCACGGAAAGGACATTTACATGTGCCACTTGGGTGCGTCATTTCGCATGAATCGCCATTTGGGCTTTATGCTCGTCATCTTTTTTGACATAGATATCATACTGAGTAAAATCGTTCCTGGGAAAAAGGCCAAAGACTGGCGAGCCGAATTGATTCCCCTGCTGGGAATAAGTCCTGGTCCGAAACTGCACGCCAGCTGCCCTTAGCTTGTGAACGATTTGCAAATATTTTTCATGACCAAATGCTGTGTAAATCAGGCATTTATACTTGGAAAAAAGGGCATGGAAAAAACTCATTTCATCCCGCCTCTCGTTTCGTTGTGAAGGAAAGCTGGTACTATGGGGGGAAGAGAAAGTGGAAGGTTGCTTACATACGGTGAAATTTCCTCATACATAAAAAAGACTCTTACTAAAAGTCCCTTGGATTTGAATCACAATCGATTTTTAAAGACTTGAACCAATTCCTCAAGAAAGTACGCGTTTCGATGACTACTTTAGAGCTATCACCTTTTTGAATATCGAGATATAAGCTGTAGCCATCATCGGATTTGGATTCGATCGGAATCAAATCAATCCATTCGTTAAAATCTTTGACTGCTGAGGTGACACGATCTATTTGTGGCTGGGTTACATCACTTACGATCATTAAAAACTGCCTTTTCAATTATACACCCCATCGTTTTCTCTTTATTATATCACAGTTATTAGGATGGGGTAGGATGGGGCAAACGTGGATTATTGATAATAAGACCAGTCTAAAACATATCTTTCATGTTTTGACTGGTCTCTCGCATTTCTATGTCATATCACAGCTCGATAAGCGGAATTCCATTTGACGCTACTACAGGCTCGACTGCTTTTCCTGCGGAACGAACCAAGGTGTAATATTCATAGCAGCCGATCACTCCGAAATCCCCGTCAATTACGCCAGGATAGGCACGATTTACAGAATATACCTGACTTTGATGGGCCCTTAGAGCTTCCCCTTTTTGCGTTCGGTATAGAGTGATGTCCACTTTTCCCGTAATCGGTACAGCTGCTTTTGGTCCGCGATCCGGGCAGTGGTCATAGTAGTGAGGGATCGACACATAGTACAAATCAGGATATTCATCAGTTGTCAGCTGAAGCTCTGCTCGCTCTACTGCGATCGTGGTTGCCTCGCATGTGACGATATGATCTGGATGTCCTGTTACACCGTCTGGCGGAAAGGTAACCACTACATTTGGCTTCCAATCGACAATCGCTGCCTGGATTTTTGCAATCAGCTCCTCCCGATCCGCATGCTCCAGGGAGCCGTCCGGGTAACGGAACAAATCAAGCCGATTGATCCCCAGCACTTCCGCTGCTTTGCCCAGCTCCTGTTCGCGATGACGCGCCAGCTTCTCGCGGCAATCGATATCAAACGGACCCGAACGTCCCTTGCACCCCGATGTGATGCATAATAGGCATGTTTGTTGTCCTTGATCCCGGCATTTTGCAAGCGTGCCCCCGCATGCAAATGATTCATCATCTGGATGGGGGAACACAATCATTACTTTTTTCATGTAAAAGCACCTCATTTACCGTTCGCCTGGTTCTCCTGACTGTCAAGATAAGCCAAGCCTTTCGCAATCACTCCATATATGGGAGCATTCTGCGCATTTTCAATAACGACCTGCGAGGCATAGCGTTTGACCCGCTCTACGACAATCTCCCGCACACGCTCGTCGTTTTGCAAAACGCCTCCCTGCAAGATCATCTGGAACGATTTATTTTTCATTTCCAGCTGGTCAATGACAGCACGAACCGCTAAAAACAGCTCTTCGCCCGCTGCTTGCAGAATCGCTTGCGCCACCTGATCGTTGGCGTTTGCTGCCTGACTTACGAGTGGCGACAGCTCGGCTACCTTGTCTACCGAGTAATGCGAGCTATAGGTCCAGTTAAACAATTCATCTACACGCGTAAGTCCGACATAGGGGAGAAGCAGTTCTTTGAGGATCGTTTTCTCTCCTCTGCCGTCCGCATGCTTTAAAACGGCCATAATTGCTTGCTTCCCGATCCAGTAGCCGCTGCCTTCGTCTCCAACCCGATGCCCCCAGCCACCTGCACGCGCTGTTTGTTGACTCTCATTTACCCCAAACGCGATCGAGCCTGTTCCTGCTATCACCAAAATACCAGGCTTACCGCCAGTTGCGCCAAGCAGCGCAGCAAAGCCGTCGTTTTCTACGATCAAATGGCGGACGCGGATGTTTAGCAACGTAAGTACTTTCTCCACCATGCCACAAATCACCTGCCGGTCATGCTCGGTATCCAGTCCAGCAAGACCAAACACCGCACACTCCACTTCCCACTCCACCTGTTCGTCAATCTGAGATTGTGACTGAGCGATTAACCCGTTACGTGCTTTTGCATCTTCCAGTGCCTGTGCGATCGCAGCAATCAGCTCACGTGATGCCGCTTCCTCTCCAATTCCCTGATAATTACATGAGCCGGAACGACCTATTCCGACTTCTTGGTTGGATCGGTCCACCAGCACCGCCAGGCACTTGGTGCCTCCTCCGTCCACTGCCAGAAGAGGAATCCGCACCACTGCCATTACCCCACACTCCATTCGGCTGTCATTTGGTCGAGCTTTTGCGCTGCAGCCGTGCATGACTGCTTCGCCTGCGCAAGCCATGCCGCCTCTTCCTGCCATACTTTTTGGCGTTCGCCGATCATCCGTTTGATCTCATCTGGACTCGGACCGCCAGGCAGCTTGCGAATCGCAACGAAATGAACCGGGTCCAAAGCGAGCGCCAGCTCTTCTGCTGTGAGTACCAGTCCTCTGCCGATGACGGCTTGCGCTGCGCGATTTACTAGTTCGAGACTGATTTGATTTGCTGCCAGCCCGGCGCTCATGGCTTCCTTTACAACACTGCTTACGATGTGATGCGCCTTGCGAAACGAGATGCGATCTGTGCGCACCAAAGTATCAGCCAGCTCTGTTACCGTAGCATAGCTTTCTTTTGCCCGTTCCAGAAGAACATCCTTGTTTACCTCCATTGTTCCTACCACGCACGCCATGAGTCGATACATTTGCTCCAGCACGGACATGCCGCGCCACGCATAAGGCTGCATATCGTCCTCGGTATCCACAATATCTCCGAACGGCGTATTGTGCATCATAGTCAGAACGGTCGTCGCATTCCCTGCACAACTGGACAATAAGGAACGCATATGTTCAAAGGAAACCGGATTTCGTTTTTGCGGCATGATCGAGCTGATCTGAACATAGGGGCTTGCTACTTTTAGTCCGGCAAATTCCTGTGTGCACCACAGCAGCATATCTTGTACGGTACGACCCAGGTTGATCGCTGCCAATTGTACCGCAGTCGCAACTTCCCCTAAGTAATCAGCCCCACATACAGCATCATAGGAATTTTCTACCAATTCGTCAAATCCGAGCAATTCCTTCATTCGCTCGCGACTGATTGCAAAGCCCGATGTCGTCAGTGCAGCTGCCCCCATCGGACTTCGGTTGCACGTGCGGTACGCTTGGATAAGCCTTTTGATATCACGGCTGAGCAAATCAGTAGCAGCCAACATGTAATGAGCCATCGTCGTTGGCTGTGCCTGCTGCGTATGCGTATAGCCAATCATCACCGTCTCCGCATGTTCATGTGCAAAGAGGAGCAAATGCTCTTTCAGATAGAGGGCAGATGCCAGGGTCACAAGCAGTTTTTCACGCAGCACCATGCGGTAAATCGTAATCCCCATGTCATTGCGGCTTCTTGCCAGATGCAGATTGCCCGCTACATCCGGTGCCAGCTCCAGCAGACGGCTCTCTACCTGAAAGAACAAATCTTCAAACTGCCCGGTATACGAAGAGCGACGCAGTTCATCCAGCTCAATACCACTGAGTGCACGAGCAATCATTCTCGCTTCATCATCGGTAATCAATTCCTGTTCTCGCAGCATGATCAGATGCGCCTTGTTGATGGCCATCATCGGTTCCAAGAGATGGTTTTTGGCCTCGTTAAAAGCAGGCTCCAACACAGCCTCCACATACGTCCTCCCAGGGAAACTAGCCCCCTCCTGCTGAAAAATCCGTTCTCTGTAATCCATCTTTTCGCATCTCCTTCCCTGCCGATTCGTTGGCTACGTTTTCTGCGACGAAATCTCTTTCGCAGATGGGGTGAAGCGACCCCAAAAAGAGAATCGCTTCACCACTCCGCGAAAAGATCGTGATCCTACTACGGACCGCGAAATGCTGCTTTTACTGATGCAGGCTGACCATGTTTACAAACATCCGAATCGCACCAGGCACCAGAGCAGGAATTTCTCGGTACCAGACAAGCGAGCTGTAGGTATAGGTTCCTTTGCCGTATTTGGCAGAGAGGAACGTTCCTGTAAACTCATTCTCTCCCGGGTCACCATTTGAGATCAGCTCGGTATATTCCTTGCCCCACTCAGCCGGGTTGTAAGCCGAGCGGTCTTGAATCCAGTTGTCCCAATCCCCATCTGTAATCTTGTTTGGCGTGTTGAACAGCGGATGATCTGGTGCCAGCATCGTGACTTTGGAGTTTTCATCCGTCACGCGCCACTGAATCAACGGCGCACCGATTTTGATTGGATAAGGAGCGAGCTCCGGCTTCCATTTGTCTTCGGGCTTATGATACTGCACTACGAGATTGCCGCCGTTTTCCACGTACTTCAGCAAACGCTCATTGCTCGGAATCAGCTCGGGACGGAAGCCGTATGCGCGAATACCCAAAACGATAGTGTTGTACTGGCTAAGATCGCCTGACTCAATATCTTTCGCAGTCAAATTCGTCACATTGACGCCGACCTGCGACAAGTATTGATCGATATTGTCAAAGCCACTGGATACGTAGCCGACCTTGAGACCGGCGGGTACCTTGAGATCAAACGCCTGGATCGCAACTGTCGAAGGCTGCACGAAGTAAGTCGTACCCAGATGCGGATAACGAATGACCTGTACGCCATGACGGCTTTCTTTTCCGCCACCTGTTGCGACAGCCGTGATCGTGTATTGATCAGGCTTAACAGAAGCAGCAGCTTTTACCGTAAAGGCAACTGACTTCGTTTCTCCTTTTGCGTCAAAAGCGAGTGGCGCCGCTTTAGGTTCTACTATCCAGCCTTTTGGTACATCGAGAGAAATGTTCGTTTGTGCTGCACCAGGATTGTAGTTTTTCACCGTTACTTTGACGGGAATTGGCTCCTCCGGTTTTTGCGTATTCAATACGGTAGCGCTTGGGCTTGGTACCAGCGAAAAAGATGGAAGGACTGCAATTGCATCAGCTGGCACAACATGGCTATTAGCTGCTTGGCCGGATAGGCTGTATGAAACGTCAGCCGTAATCGCTGGCGCTGCATACGGTTGGAACAAGTTCGCATTCGCTGGAACGGATACGTCAAACGTCGTTTTTACCGTCTGATTGTAGCCCAACTGCGAAAAGCTCGTAGTGGACAAAGCTTTTGCCGTCCAGCCCGCTGGAACGTTTAATTTCAAATCAACCTTGCTGATTTTGCTTTGCCCTCCGTTGTAAGCAGTCACGGTTACTTTTGTCTTCTGACCAGCCACCAGCTCGGTAGTCTCCGGCTTCACCTTTGCCACCAGAGAAAGTGCCTCGGCACTTGCCTTGTTCAGCTGTGCCTGCTTGACATCCAGTCGGTGCAGCAGGTCTGTTTTTGTGTCGGCAGGCAGGTTAGCTGCCTTTACAGTCGCTGTTGTTTTTTGCACGTCAGCGAGCATTTCATGTACTTCCTTGGCTACCGTCGCAAACTGCGGATACGCTGCAATTACTTCGGATGAATCCTTTTGCAGCTTTTTCAGATCGGCAGCTATTTTTTCTCCGCCAGGCTGGTTTGCGACCTCCTTGGCTAAATCGTCAAAGGTATAAGCGATTCCATCGAAAAAGTCCGTTTCTTTCTTTTTGCTCTCCACTACAGCCTGCTCCAGCTTGTAGTAGTTGAAGGTCGGTCCTTCATCGTAGTGGCGTCCCATTCCTTGGCTCTTATGCATAAAACGGGATTCCTCACCCAGCTGTAAATACGAAGCGCCGTAAATTTCGTCGTAGTCGCCGACAGGAACACTCACAGAGTAGTCGGATTCCTTTGCTGGCAAATACAGCTTTTTCACTTGCCATGGTGCGAGCCCTTCTTTTAGCTGCTCGGGAAAAACGTTCGGATCGGCTGCATCCTTGAAAGCTCGCACGGTAATCACATTAATCGCACGATGATGGCCGTGAGTCGAAGGTTCGTTCAGAAATGCGGGTATTACTACATCAGGTCTGATTGTACGGATTTTACGAATCAGCTTTTCGTACGCAACTTGCTCTCCCCATTTTTCCAGTGTTTCATCAGGACTCTTGGAAAAGCCGAAATCAAAAATCGGGTCATCGATTTTTTCACTCAGATTCTCCAAATGGATGTTGGTGATTTTGGAAGCCTCCTGTAATTCGCGTGTGCGGATAATCCCCAGTGCATTACCCAGCTCACTTCCAATTTCGTTTTGGCCACCTTCCCCCCTGTTTGCGATGACGCTGGACGTATCCACTCCCCTACCCAATGACAGATACGCGAGCATGGCACTGTGCTCGTCATCTGGATGGGCCCCGGTATTCATGGCGCTGGCAATTGTGGCGAGCGGTTTGATCGCTTTCCACAAATCGACAACCCCCCGGTCGGCATGGGCAGTCTGTGGTGCTACGGGCATAATCAAGCTACCTGCTAGCACCGCCGCTGTCGTAATCGTGTACAACTTGGCAAGCTTCCCCTTTTTCAATGAACTCTCCTCCATTCCCCTTTTCCGAGTCTGTTCAAAAAGCTGTGTTTCCGTACCTTTTGAGCATCCTCTTCAGATTGATGTCTATATCAATCATGGCTACTCTAGTAGCTTTTCCTGATGTGCCATGGATCGACCCTAAGAAAAACATAACGGAGTGGTGAAATGGGTGAATCGCTTACTGCTTTTGACTGATCATGTTTACAAACAGGCGGAATGCACCTGGCACAAGCTGCGGAATTTCTCTAAACCAAGCGAGTGAGCTGTATGTATACATCCCTTTGCCGTAATGCGCAGAGAGGAAAATCCCTCGAAACTCTGGCTCACCCGGATCACTTGTCGCAATCAACTCGGTATATTCACTGCCCCAGCGCGAAGGGTTGTAGATGGAGCGCTCCTGTACCCAACCATCCCAATCTGCTGACGTAATCAGATTTGGCTTGTGAAACATCAGGTGCTCCGGGGCAAGCATGCGTACATCTGACTGTTCATTCGTGACTCGCCAATCAATCAGCGATTCTCCGATAAAAATGGGATACGGTGCGAGCTGCGGCTTCCACTTATCCTCCGGCTTATGGTACTGCACGACGAGATTTCCGCCGTTTTCCACGTACTGCAGGAGGCGCTGATTGCTATCGATCAATTCTCTGCGGAAGCCGTATGCGCGAATACCGAGAATAATCGTGTCATAGCGGGACAAATCACCTGATTGAATCTCGTTGGCATCGAGGTTGATGCAGTTTACCCCTACCTGGCGCAAATATTTATCAATCCTGTCAAAGCCGCTGGATACGTAGCCAATCCGCTGATTCTCCGGAATGACCAGATCAAACGCCTGAACGATTAGTTCTGTTGGAAGGATCAAATAACTGCGACCTACGTGGGGATACTCAATGACCTGGACGTTGCGCCCATTCTCCGTCCCGCCATCTGTTCCTGTGACCTCCGCAATAATCTCGTACTTCCCGTTTTTTACCTTAGGAGTCGTTTTCACTGTAAATGAAATCGTCTTGGTCTCACCGCGGAAAGAAAACGGAACATCGACAATGTTTGGCTCGGCTGTCCATCCCTCCGGCAGCTGCAGGGATACTTTTGCAGTCGTAGTACCCGTGCGGTACTGCTTCAATGTCACTTTGACAGGGATTGTCTCATTGGTGTGCAGTGTATTGAAAACGACATTATCCGGTGTCAGTGCCAGCGAATAGGGTGGCAAAACGGCTACACAGGCTTCCGGTTCAACCCGAATCACACTCGCGGTATCAAAAGCAAAATACTGGGCCTCGACTTCGAGTGCAGGCGGCTTGTAGGGATGAAACAGGCTGGCATCAGAGGGAATCGACACCTCGTACACCGTGCAAACCGTCTGATTATATGGCAAACGCGGGAAAGCAGTTGGCGTCAGTGGTTTTGCTGTCCAGCCTTGTGGCACACGCAATCGCAGCTGGACATGCTCAATTTCTTTCGCTCCACCGTTGTAGGCTGTAACCGTGACTGTCGTCGTCTGTCCTGCCACCCATTCGCCTGTCTCCGGCTTGATCTTGACCACGAGCGAAAGAGCCTCGGCACTTGCCCGGTTTAGCTGCGCTTCCTTGATTCCTAGACGGTACATCAGATCTATTTTGACTGCCTTGTCGATGGAAGCAGTATGTACCTCCTGCTGAGCGGCATAGAGCAACGCTTTCATCCGGTGTACACGACTGGCTACCTCCGCAAAGCGCGGGTACGCTGCCAGGACATCCATCGCCGCATCGTTCAATCGTTGCAGGGCTTCTGCCAGCTCCGGCGCTCCTTTTTCCGCTACGTCCTCTGCCAAATCTGCAAAAGTAAACGGCAATCCGGAGAAGAAGTCTCGTTCCTTTTCTTGGGCAGGAACAACTGCTGCGTCTAGTCTGTAGTAGTTGTAAGTCGGTCCTTCATCGTAATGAACCCCCATGCCCTGCGTCTTATGCATGAAGCGCGAGCGCTCACCCAGCTGTACATAGGAGGAGCCGTAGTTTTGATCGTATTCTCCCACGGGAACCGCTACGTGGTAGTCGTCGTTATCGATCACTGGTACGTACAGCTTTTTGATTTGCCAGGGCAGCAGCCCACTCTCCTGATGCTGTGGAAATACGTCAGGATCCGCTGAGCCCTGAAAAGCTCGTTGGGTCAATAGTGTAATGGCTCGGTGATGTCCGTGCGTGGTCGGTTCATTTTCAAAGCACGCAATCACGACATCCGGGCGCAGCTCCCTGATTTTTCGCACCAGACGTTCGTAGACGACCTCTTCGCCCCACTTGCGAAAAGTTTCCTCTGCGCATTTGGAAAAGCCAAAATCATGGATCGGGTCAATGAGCTCTTCGCTTAAAATACCGAGTGTCACATTGCTTATCCGCGATGCTTCCTCCAGCTCTCTTGTACGGATAATACCCAGAGCAACACCTTGTTCGCAGCCAATCTCATTTTGTCCACCTTCGCCTCTGGTGGCGATGATACTCGAGGTGTACACGCCTCGTCCCATTGCGAGATAAGCGAGCATCGCACTGTGTTCATCATCCGGATGAGCACCCGTATTCATCGCGCTGGCTATCGTAGCAAGCGGCTTGATCGCTGTCCACAGATCGAGCAAGCCATGTTCCCCATGCCCTGCACGTGCAAATACAGGGATGGGAGGGCCAGGCAGCCTGGCACCCGAAATGTGCTTGTCGATTGACTCACTGCTTTCCATGTTAAAGCTCCTCCTTTATCACCTTGGCGGGTGATGAAACCGCGGCGTGGGGTGGCGAGTACCCGTTACTAAACTGCAGTACCGGCTTTTTGGGCTGTCACTAAACTGCTGTGCCAGCCTTATCCCCCGACAGCTTTCTGGAGATGAACAACACGATGATGATGACCACGATTTGCAAGACGCCGTAGGCACACGCGGTACCGAATTCAAAATTGTACATACGTTGGAAAACGGCTACGGACAAAGGTGTCGTCCGTGGCGTAAAGATCAGGATCGAAGCAACGAATTCTCCGATACACTGTACGAATGCCAATAGTGTCCCGGCGAGAATCCCGCCTAGAGCCATCGGAAACACAACACGTCTGAAGCTGTACCACCAGGAGGCTCCCAGATTGCGCGCTGCCTCTTCTACAGAAGGGTCCATCTGCATCAAGGTTGCCGAAGTTGAGCGGAACACCAATGGCAGATGGCGGACGAAGTAAGCAAGCGGAATGATCCAAAAGGTCCCGATCAACACCTGTCCAAAGCTAAACACGTTAGGCTGACTGAAGGCTGCAATCAGGTTTACGGCAACAACCGTACCAGGCAATGCCCACGGCAGCATGATCAGCACATCCAAAAGTGTTTTACCGCGGAACTTGAGACGAACCATCGAATAGGCAGCAGCTACACCGAATAGAACAATTCCGATGGACGCGATTGCAGAGAGCTGCAAGCTATTGGCGATCGGACGCCAAGTCTTGCTATCTGTAAACAAATCGATGTAATGACTCATCGTATATTGAGGAGGCAATATCTGTACCGTCCACGTACCATCCACCGAGAAGGAGATCAATACCAGGACGAGAATTGGCAGCATCAGGATAATCGTGCCGATAAACGACAGCACAATCGTTACGTAGCGCCCAGCTTTACTCTTGATCTCGGTGCGATGAACACTGACCCCTTTACTGAGGTTCTGATAATTGCGTGCGCCCTGATACCAGCGCATGATCAGCAAAAAGGCAATCGAAACGATAGACAAAATCGTCGATTGTGTAGCCGCCATGTCCAAGTCCCCATTGGTACGGGACAGGTAAATTTGCATGGTCATCGTACGGTCGATTCCAAAAATAAGCGGTGCGGTGTAAGAAGCCATCGAGATCATAAACACAAGAAGCGATGACGCTACAATCGCAGGTGTCAGCATTGGCAGGATGACGCGGCGCCAAACCGTAAATCGGTTAGCTCCAAGACTTGCTGCCGCCTCTTCCAGCGAAGGATCAAGTCCTTTGATGGCAGCCGTCGCCGTCATGAAAAAGTACGGGTACATCGTAAACGCATGGACCACAACTACTCCCCAAAAACCTTTCAGGGAGAAAGGCACTTGTGCCAGATCAAACAGTTCCTTGAACATTCGCGGGAAGATACCGCTCTCACCATATAAGAAGGTAAACGAAAGGACCCCAATCAGTGGCGGCAGTGCCATCGGAACAAGCGCCAGGACGGACAAGATTTTGCGTCCAGGGAATTCATAGCGCTCCAGCAAAAAGGCCATCGCCACACCGACAATTCCACAACTGATGACACTCAAGATGGAAATGTAGATGCTGGTCCAAAGCGCTTCCAGGTTGGCGGTATGCTCCAGACTGAAAAAGCGCGTGTAGTTTTTCCACGTAATTTGCTCATCGACATTGATACTTGCGATAAAGGTTTCAAACAACGGATAGATGACATACGCCAGTAAGATCAAAAAGAGCGGCGAAACCAGAACATAGACGAAGGCGGGTGAAGAAGTGATAGACTTCCGTCTGGCTAAAGCCGGCACTTGCTGCAAATCTGCTTTCAAAAGCTTCTTCCCCCTTATCCTGCGAAATAGATGCTCTCTTTCGGGATATGTAGCCCGATTGAGTCTCCCCGCTGTTTCACTGGCCGTCCCAGATTAATAGACATGCTGCGCAGCTGTTCTTGTCCGACCTTGGTCGTGTAATTGACGCATGCGCCTGTAAATTCGGACATCTCCACAGATCCGGATACAACATTGGCTCCCTCTGTCACTGTGCTCTCCTGAACGGATTCAGGTCGGATCGACATCGTAATCGTCTCCCCTTCCGCAAGACGAGCGCGTGGCGAAGCGTTTTGTTTCAGCCCGCTGAGCACATGACCGGAAGCGAGGCGTACTTTAACCTCTTCTCCTTCGATGCCGACAACAGTTCCTTCCCACAAATTCGTCTCGCCAATAAAGGAAGCGACAAAACGATTCACAGGGTAATGGTAAATCTCGTGCGGTGTGCCTATTTGCTGTACTTCTCCACTTTGCATAACCATGATCCGATCTGACATGGACATGGCTTCAGCCTGATCATGTGTCACGTAAATGGTTGTAATCCCGAGCTCCAGCTGCAGCCGCTTGATTTCAAAGCGGGTTTCCTCGCGCAGCTTGGCATCCAGATTGGACAACGGTTCATCCAGAAGCAGGATTTGCGGTTCAATGACGAGTGCCCGTGCCAGCGCAACCCTTTGCTGCTGTCCGCCAGAGAGCTGGTCAATACGCCTGTCTCCGTAGCCCTCCAATCGTACGAGCTTCATGATGCGCTCGACGCGTTCCTTTGTATCCGTCTTGTTGATTTTGCGCACCTGCAATCCAAATGCGATATTTTCAAAAACAGTCATATGCGGAAAAAGAGCATAGTTCTGGAAAACCATCCCCGTATTGCGCTTGTGAGGCGGCAGAGCCGTAACCTCCTGGCTGCCAAAACGGATTTGTCCGTCTGATGGAAAGTAAAAGCCCGCGATCATTCGCAAGGTGGTTGTTTTGCCGCAACCGCTTGGCCCCAAAAATGTGAAGAATTCACCTGATTCAATATGGATGTGAACGTCCTCGACTCCTTTTGCATTGCCAAACCGTTTGTATACATGATCAAGTGTTACGCTGCTCATCAGGTCTTCTTTCCTCCTTTGTGGCAAGTCGTGGCCACATGCCCTAGCATTGCATTGCACAAGTGACTAGACGGAAAGGAATCATCCTTCCCGTCTAGGCATCATTACTTCTTGCCTTTACCCTTAATGTTTTCATCCCAATGCTGCATCCACTCTTTTTCCTTTGCAGCCATAACGTCCCAATCGAGATCCATCGGCTTCAGCTCCAGATTTTTCATGAAGTCTGGCAAATCGTCTTTGCTGATATCGGTACGAGCAGGGAACTGGAAGCGCTCCTTAGCCAGCTGAGAAGCAATTTCCGGGCTCATCAGGAACTCCATGAAGTTTTTCGCCGCATCCATGTTTTTCGCGCCTTTGACGAGAGCGATACCGTCTACGAGAATAGGTGCTCCACTCTTTGGATAAATGAAATCATAAGGATGGTTATTCTTTTTGCCTTGCAACAGGACGTCTTGCAGGTTCCACAGGGAAATTACGCCTTCTTGACGATCTAGCTTGAGGTAGAGGTTGGTTGGGTCTTGGGTGTATTCCTTCGTGTTAGCATCCAGCTTCAACAGCCAGTCGTAGCCTTTTTCAGGTGTATCTGCACCCTGGCGGAAAATCATCGCGGAATAAATGGTGCGCATTGTGCCTGACGGCAGAACGTTACGAATCACGATTTTGTCCTTGAATTTCGGATCGAGCAATTCATCCCAATCTTGTGGCGCTTCTTCCGGCTTGAGCACATCCTTGTTGTACATGATGACCTCTGGCAAGAGCATTTCACCGTACCAACGATCTTGCGGGTCTTTATACAAATCAGGAACCTTGTCAGAGAAGGTAGGCTTGTAAGCTTCCAGTAGTCCTTCATTAGCAGCTGTGCTCAATGCGGACTGTGTGCCGCCCCACCAGAAGTCAGCCTGCGGGTTGGCTTTCTCTGCACGAACACGCTCCAAAATTTGTTGGGCGCCCATCTCCAGTGTTTCCACCTCGATGTTCGGATACTTCTCCTTGAACTTCGGCAGGACGACTTCAAAAATGTTCTTGTCGCGTCCTGTATAGATAACCAGCTTTTGCGGTTCTCCAGACGGAGCTGGTGTTGCCGGTTGTGCTGCTGGCTGTGAGCCAGATCCCCCACTGTTGTTATTGTCAGCAGGTGCTGATTGTTGTCCTCCACCTGAGCACGCAGCCACAGTCAAGGCCAAGGAACTGACGAATATACCTTGCATCCATTTTTTTATGCTGTTGGACTTTTTCAAAACTGACTCCCCCTCTTCTCATCTCACTCTTTGTCAAGCAGTCTGCTGAACGGAAACGCTTCCAAGACGCAATGCACTGCGCCAATCAAGCCTGCCCGCTCGCCTAAGCTTGCCTTTTCGAGACATGGCACCTCTGGCACCCACTCTTTCAGCCAATCGTGAATTCGTTTCACCCCTTCTTCGTCGACGTGGACCATCTCCCCGCTCAGGATTAACAGCTCCGGGTTCAATACACTTACGATGTTTGCCATGCCATACGCCCAATGTCGGTACACATCATCGAGAAGACGTTGTGCATCAGCGTTATTTTGCCGGGCGAGGCGGATGAGCTCTTCTATGACACTCGACCCTTCCTGAAGGTCGGAGAGAAATCCCTTTGCTTTCTGCAAAATTCCCGAGGTAGAATAATTCGTCTCAAAAACTCCAGACGCGTCATTCGGACGATTATGTACGGGACCGATCATCATAAAGCCGATCTCACCTGCTGCTTCTCGGCTTCCTCGATAAAATTGTCCGTCCAAAATGATTCCCGCGCCGATTCCTGTACCTACGTACATGTAGACGACATTGGAATGACCGACTCCTGCCCCACGAGCGTATTCGCCCAGTGTCATCATATTCACATCGTTATCGATGATGACAGGCAGTCCTAGCCGTTCCTCGATGGTTTGCTGGATCGGAGAACCCATCCAGCCCGTACTGGGTGAAAAGCTGACAGTACCGCTCCCACGTTGAGCAACACCCTGCAAGCCGACGCCAACACCGAGCAGTCGTTCTCGCTCGATACCGCTCTCTTCCAAAAGTTGCTCCAAGCCTGCCGCCAAGTCCTCAATGACGGTTTCACCATTGGATGGCAGAGCCAGTCGCTTTCGGTAGCGTGCCAAAAACTCGCCTTTCAAATCGGCAATCGCCATGTCCAGTGTGGTACCCTCAAAAATCACCCCTGCAATCGCATACGCCTGGTAATTGTATTCCAAGAGAATCGGCTTTCGCCCGCCTTTGGAATCTCCCATCCCTACCTCGTGCAGAAGACCTTCTTGAATCATCTCTTCTACCAGAGCAGAAACACACGGACGGCTGAGCATGGTCTCCTTGGATATATCGGCGCGGGAAATCTGACCGTGCTGTATGACCTGCTGTAAAACCTCTCCCTTGTTCAGCTTCTTCACCAGTTTGCTGTTGCCTGTTTTTCTGGGAACACGCACGCCTCACCAATCACCACCATAGAGTTAGTTAACTTTACTAACAAAGATTAACCAAATTATACCTGCCCAGTTCCGAATAGTCAAACAATTTTAGGTAGTCTCGTTACACGAATCCTTATAGGCGATATCAGCTCTCCAGCTGCATCTAGACTGTGTGCAGAGAGTAAGAAAGCATGAGACTCGCAATCGACTAACGAGCAGAATCGTTTAATAACATACATAGATTCTACAAACGAAATAGGAGCAGATTGCCTATGTGCATCTGCTCCTGGGTCTTCGAAATAGCGATATTTATATATCGAGTTTACGAGTACCGATCCACTTCACCATTTCAGGATCGTTATGCGAAAAGAACAGGCTCTGTTTCGTATCTAACGTAGTAATCGACTCCATATCCTCTTGGCTTAATTCAAAATCAAAGATATCGAAGTTCCCGATAATCCTTTCTTTACGAACAGACTTTGGAATCACAACGACTTCTCTTTGTGTCAACCAACGTAAAACCACCTGAGCAACGGATTTATTATACTTTTCTGCTATGGATACCAATACCTCATTCTGGAACAAGTTATTTTTTCCTTCAGCAAAAGGCGCCCAGGATTGGATCTGAACATTGCTTTCTTTCATGAATTTTGCACTTTCGATTTGCTGGTTGAAAGGGTGCGTTTCAACCTGGTTTACGGCAGGTGCTACTTCATTATGAATCATCAAATCGATCAAGCGATCCATCTGGAAGTTACTAACGCCAATTGCACGGACCTTTCCTTCACGATACAATTCCTCCATGGCACGCCAAGAGCCATACACATCGCCAAATGGCTGATGAATTAAATACAAATCCAAATAATCCAATTGCAACCTTTTCAATGATTTTTCAAATGCTGTTTTAGTGCTCTCAAAGCCAGTATCCTGAACCCAAAGTTTCGTAGTGATAAATAATTCCTCTCTTGCCACGCCACTCCGTTTGATCGCTGTGCCAACTGCTTCTTCATTTAGATAAGAGGCAGCTGTATCAATTAGCCGATAGCCTGCCATAATAGCGTGATAAACGCTTTGTTCACATTCTTTTGGATCTGCAATCTGATAAACTCCAAAACCGAGTAAAGGCATCTCAACACCATTGTTCAAAATGACTTTTTGCATATTAACTCCCCCTGTCTATTCCTCCGATACCAGCGCCAACTGCAAATCCAAGCTGTATGCTTCACATCCTTATTATCTACCAGATGACAAAGCGACCGTTATCCCATTCGTGCCAAATGTTTGCCTAATCCTCTCACTGCCACTTATCTCACATACGAATACGGACTATAATCGAACTATAATGAATGACGGAACGGGAGGAACAAATGTCTGAAATAATCACTAAACAGCAGAATGAGCTCGCCAAAATTATTGAGCGTTATTCAGAAAAGGACGGAGTTCACTCAACCGCAATTCCGTCTTTATTTTTCATGCGTGACTCGAATGTAACCGGACTACGCCACGGAGTTTACAAGCCCTCTTTTTGTATGGTGGTTCAAGGGGCAAAGGAAGTATGGCTGGCACAGGAGCGCTTTACATACAGTCCTGCCGATTACCTTGTTGCATCGGTTCATTTGCCAGTTACCGCCCAAGTCACTGAAGCCACTTCCGATGTTCCCTATTTGGGTTTCAAGCTTGAATTTACACCGAGTCAAATCCTAGAGGTTTTACATGATTCTGAAATTCAAGTTAATCCGAAAGAAAATCCTAAGCGAGCTATGTTTGTCAGCCAGTTGGAAACAGCTTTGATGGATGCGGTCATGAGGTTAGCTCGTTTGTTGGATAATCCTGAAGATATTCCGGTGCTTGCTCCATTATTTACGAAGGAAATTCTTTATCGGGTGCTGCAAGGTCAGAATGGGATTATTTTGGAGCAAGTTGTAATGGAAGGAAGCTCGACCTATCAAATCAAAGATGTTATTGAACAAATCATGAAAAACTATGATCGTTCTTTTCGAATTGAAGAACTTGCTGAAATAGCGAATATGAGTATTTCTTCGTTTCATCGGCACTTTAAAGAAGTAACTGCAATGAGCCCCATTCAGTTCCAAAAACAATTGAGGCTTCAGGAAGCCCGTCGCCTCCTATTAACCGAATCAGCAGATGCTGCTGATGTGGCATTTAGGGTAGGCTATGAGAGTCCGTCACAATTCAGCCGTGAGTATTCCCGAATGTTTGGCTATCCGCCTAGACAAGATATAAAGCGCCTAAAAGCATAAACGTTCTTTTCTTGATTACAACAAAAAGCGAATTCCTCACATACAGGAATCCGCTTTTTTCTCCCTACTCTTCACGTACTGTTTGCCATACGTCCTTTACCGATTCGATAAATGTTTGGATGGCTGCCTCGCCCTTTCGCCGCTCTAAACATACGAGCGAGGTCTCCGCTTTTTTTGAGAAGCGGTAGAGCTCTGTCAGCTCTTTCGTCCGCAGCTCCCTGGCTACCAAGGCCGTGCTGAGCAGTGCTACTCCGGTTTCGTTCAGCACAGCCCGCTTGATGGTTTCTTCGCTGCTGCATTTGATTACAGACGGAGGTACATACCCGATCTCCAGCAAGCACTGTGAGATGAATCCGTCAAGATTGCAGCCTTCCTGATAGGAGAGAAAGGGAAAAGCTGCCAAAGCCTCCTGCATAGAGCGTCCCTTGATCATGTCAGGTGAAGCGACGAGTGCAAATTCCTCCAGGTCTACTATCGTCGAAAAAATCTCGGACTGTGAGCTGGCACCCGCGATAATGCCAATATCTGCTTCATGTGCATGAATTTTTTTTAGTGTTTCCTGGCTTGTACACGAAATGACCTGCAAATTGACCTGCGGATGAGTCTCTACGTACGCTTTGAGCATTTGCGGCATGTATTGCGTGCAGTAAAACTCAGGTGCGGCTACAACAAGCGGGCCTACGGGCAAATGCAAGCTGTTGAGCCCTTCCTCCATATGCTGCAACACAAGAAACAGCTGATCTGTGTACTGCTTGACTGTTTTTCCTGCTGGAGTTAAAAATGTGCGCTTGCCTACCCGATTGAGCAGCGGATGCCCAAGCTCACGCTCCAATGCCTGAATCTGCACGGTAATGGTCGGCTGACTGTATCCCAACAGCTCAGCTGACTTGGTCAAGTTCAGATGCTCGGCTACCACCTGAAATGTTTTTAAATTGCGCAATTCCATAGTGGTTCCACTCCCCCCTTCCGATGCAATCCGTTTCCTGTGCCTATAGAGAGAAGTTTAGCCGAAGAGTAGACTTTTGATCAACCGCTGCGCTTTCTGGCTGCCCTTTTTGTCCAAAGAAAAGAGGCCGTTCGCAGATGCGGCGACCTCCACCATTTTAGCGCTCCGAATATTTGCTCACAATACCAGCGAGCTTTACTGCATCCACATTGCTGCCGCTGACAATAGTCAGTACCTTTTTCCCTTGCAGCTCAGGTACCGTGCCCTGCATCAATGCTGCAACCCCTACTGCCCCTGAACCCTCGACCATGAGATGATGCTCTTTTGCTAGCCAGTGCATCGCCTGGGCAACATGCTCCTCCTCTACGAGCAAAAAGTCGTCCACAATCTCAAGCGCCAAATCCAAATTTCCCTGCGTAATTCCGCCGTGCAGACCATCCGCGAGAGAATCGCTGTACTCAACATCCGCCAGTCGCTTTTCACGGAAGGAATAGTACCATGGCGGCGAAGCGTGCGTCTGTATCCCTATCACTTTTACATCTGGCTTGATCGCCTTCGCGGCAAGCGCTACCCCGCAAATCAATCCGCCGCCACCTGCTGGCACGAGGATGACGTCAAAATCAGGCTCCTCCAGAAGCGCCTCCAGCCCGGCTGTACCTTGACCTGCAATAATCTGATCATCTTCAAATGCGTGAACAAACGTCCTGCCTGTCTCTTCAGCCAATTGGTACGCATAGCTTTCTGCTTCATCGTAGTTGTCTCCATGTACGACCAGCTCCGCGCCGTAGCGCTTGATCCCGGCTTTTTTCGTCTCTGGTGCTGTTTTCGGCACTACGATCAGGGCCGAAATGCCTCTTAGGGAAGCCGCATAGGCAACTCCCTGCGCGTGGTTACCGGCAGAAGCAGTGATGACTCCCCGCGCGAGCTCGTCTTCACGCAGAGAGGCGATCTTGTTGAGTGCGCCCCGCGCCTTGAACGATCCTGTTTTTTGATGGCACTCCAGCTTCATCCATACATCCGCTCCAGACAAGCTGGACAAGGCAGCCGACTGAATGAGCGGTGTCTGAATAACTTGCCCTCTCAAATGTTTATGTGCTTTGACAATATCGAGAAAAGATACGGTTAGCATCTGCTACATCCTCCTTTTGTACGATCTGTTAGAACTGCTTGACCAATTGAATAAATAGCTCGACACCTGTCGGGATTACATCCTCGTCGATATCAAAACGGGGATGATGGTGCGGATAGGAGCTTTTGTCTCCTCCCATCCCGATAAAAACAAAGGAACCAGGCTTACTCTCCAGATAATAGGAGAAGTCTTCTCCCCCCATGACCGGCTCTACATAGCATAGCACTTCTTCCCCCCAATGATCGGCGACGACTCCTGCGACATACTGGCTCATCTGCTTGTCATTCACGACAGGCGGCGTGCCCCAGTCCACGATTACCTCACCCGTCGCGCCCCAGGCGCTGCATATCGCTTCAATCGTTTGCTTAAGCTCGGCAACCAGCAATTGCCTCGTCTTTTCAGATTGCGCGCGGATCGTTCCGTAGAGAATGGCCGCGCTCGGGATAATATTGTAGGTGGTGCCAGACTCCATCCGACAAATCGAAATAACTGCCGGCTCCATCGGGTTTATCCTCCGGGACACAATCCCTTGGACTGCTGTAATGACCTGGCTGGCTACAAAGATCGGATCAACGGTCTCATGCGGCATCGAGCCATGTCCACCGTAACCTGTAATCACGATACGCAAATCATCGGAGGAGGCCATCATCGATCCGTTGCTAACTCCGATTTTGCCTTTCGCAAGCGGCTGCCAGAGATGAAGTCCAAACACGGCGTCGACGTCGTCCACCACACCTTGGCGAACAAGCGCTTCCGCACCGCTCGGGAGCATCTCCTCAGACGATTGGAACAGAAACAGTACGTTGGGCCGTACTTCCCCTCTGTTCTCAGAAAGCCATTTCGCTGCTGCAAGCAAAATGGCGGTGTGACCGTCATGCCCACATACATGAGCGACACCCGGATTTTTGGAAAGATAAGCTTTATCCCCTTCTTCGTTCACAGGCAGTGCGTCTATATCTGCGCGCAGCGCAATCGTTTTGCTACCAACAGTTCCGCGCAAAAAACCGACCACGCTGGGAGGCTCGCATGGAATCAGCTCAATTTGCCATTCTTGCAGCCATTTTCGAATATAAGCGGCAGTCTGATACTCCTTGCCAGACAGCTCCGGGTACTGATGCAAATATCGCCGCTCGTTCACCGTCCATTGGGCAAGAGTCGAGGTACAAAGTGTCATGGCCTACTCTCCTTTTTATCAAAATGGTCCGTACCCGATCAGATGCGCAACAAACACCGCAACAGCCGCAACAGCGTATTGCATCATAATCAGCGGGAAAATCCACTTCATCCAGCGCGTCCATGGAATGCCTGCCAGTGCCAGTCCAGCCATAAAATAACCGGATGTCGGGATAAAAATATTCGAGATTCCATCCCCGAACTGATAGGCGAGCACCGCTGTCTGGCGCGTCACCCCGACAAGCTCTGCCAATGGCGCCATGATCGGCATCGTCAATGCAGCCATTCCGCTACCAGAAGGAACGATAAAGCTGATGATTGTTTGCAAGACGAGCATCCCGAGAGCCGTGAAGGTACTAGGTAGCTGATTTAGCACCCCTGCGGAATAGTACAGAATCGTATCCAAAATATGACCATCATTGAGGACGCCCACGACTGCTCGCGCGACTCCGATGACTAATGCGCCGGCAATCAGCCCGGCTGCCCCTTTCATGAAAGCGTCTACGATATGATTGACGCTAAGCTTGCCTGTGAATCCGATGATGATCCCGAGGAGCAGGAAGAGTCCGGATAGCTCAGTCAAATACCAGCCATACTCGATCACGCCAAAAACCAGAACACCGAAGTTTAGGACAAACAAGGATAAGATCCATTTGTGCCTGACCGTTAATTGAATATCCTCACGCAAAAGCTCACTCGTGCTTTTTCCTTCAAACAGACCAAAGAAGCCAGCTGAGCGATCCTTTTTCACTTTTGATGCATACCGCAAAATAAAGGCGGTAGAAACGATGTACATCACGACAAAAACAGCAATGCGATAGCCCATGCCGGAGAAGGGAGGTAATTCGGCGATTCCTTGGGCAACCCCCACTGTAAACGGATTCATAAGCGCCGACGTAAAACCGACAGACGCTCCTACCAAAACAATCGCCGCACCCGTAATCGCATCAAAGCCAAGTGCGATAGCTAGTGGAATCATGATTGCGATATAAGGCAGCGTCTCCTCAGCCATACCCATGAGGGAGCCTCCCGCGGCAAAAAACAGCATCATGATTGGAATCAGCCATTTTTCCTGATTTCGCAATAGCTTGGATAGAGTGACGATGAGTGCTTCAATCGCGCCAGTAGCCGTTATAATTCCGAATGTTCCGCCAATTATAAGAACAAAAAAGATGACTCCAGAGGCTTCAACCAAGCCGGTATGCACACTGTTGACCAGTCCCAGCGGCTTTACAGGAGAAGCTTCGATGAATTGAAAGGTAGCTGGGTCAATCACGTTTCTTCCATTTACTTCTACTCTTCCATATTCACCAGCAGGCAGTAAATACGTAAGCACAACTGCACTTGCAAGAACGACGAAGAGCAAGGCGAACACGTTGATATCCCATAGCTTTTTCTGCTTTTTCGGCTGCACGTCCACATGTAACTGACTCATGATAACCCCCCATTTGGTATCAGATCAGATGATCGGGAGAGAAGCCTCCTCCATCGCATGAAGGAGACTCTACCTGCCCGAGCCTATTGCGTTACTTTTTGTGTAGCGAGAAACTCAGATACCTTTTCCAAGCCAGCCTTCAGTACCTCAGTAGAGCAGGCATAACCGATTCGGACCCAGCCCTCCATGTCAAAGCAGCTACCTGGTGTCAAGAACGCTCCTGTTGACCGGAATAAATCGATGCAAAATGCTTCTGACGGAATCTCCAGCTCGTATTTCAGCATCGCGGTTGTTCCCGCCTGTGGCTTCACGTAAGAAACCAACGGCTCCTTTGCTACCCATTCATCTAATATTTGCAGATTATCGCGTACGATCTTCAGATTGCGCTCCATGATTTTGTCGCGATTTTTCAAGGCATGCACAGCCAACATATCATCGAGCATCCCACAGCTGATCGTTGTGTAGTCGCGATGCTGGAAGCAGTTTTTGATCACATCTACAGGTGCTGCGATCCAGCCCAGACGCAGGCCAGCGAGGGAAAATACTTTGGACATACTGCTTGTCGCAATTCCTTTCTCATACAGATCCACAATCGAAGGAACCGTAATCTCCGGATCCTGGTGCAAATTGCGATAGACCTCGTCACATAGCAGATAGGCATTTACAGAACGGGCAATCTCAACGATTTCACGGAGAATGACTTCGTCCATCAGCGCACCTGACGGATTATTCGGGTTGTTGATGCAAATCAGCTTGGTCTTGTCCGTTACAAGCGAACGCAGCTCATCGAGGTCAGGTAAAAACTGATTTTCCGGCAGCAATCTGAGCAGCTTCACCTTCGCGCCAAACGATTCTGGCACGGAGTAGATTTGCTGGTAGGTAGGATGAACCGTAATGACCTCGTCTCCTGGCTGCACGAGCGAGAACAAGGTAAGGAAATTTGCTCCGATCGCCCCATTCATCGCCAGGATGTTCTCTGGCTGCATCGTCTTGTACATGCCTGCTACCAGGCTGCGAAATTCCGGTGAGCCTTCGATATGACCATACGTCAGCTTTTGTGCTGCCATCTCTTTGAAAAAATCTTCTGGTTCAGCAGATAGACGAATCAGCTCTTCGACTGTCAGAGAGTCAACACATGTCTCGGCAATATTGTAGACAGCCTCAAGCTCGTACTCATTCATCCATTCTTCTACTTTAAAAGGGGCAATTCTCATCACTCATTCTCTCCTTTACTCGTCCATTTCCTCTTACAGATCGACAATCGTGCCAGCACCGCGTTTATCTGCCACTTTCAAAATATGGGTAGCCGTCAGCAAATCTTGAATAGCAATCCCTGTACTGTCAAAGATCGTGATTTCCTCTGCTGTTTTTCTGCCGGCAGCACGCCCTAAGATCACGTTGCCGATCTCCGCGGCGATGTCACTCTCGGTGATGACTCCTTTTTTGATCGGAACCTCTGTTTCTCCTACACGTACAGCCTGCCCGACATCGTCCACGAAGACACGTCCTGCTGCAAACAGGCGCTCATCGATCTCCTGCTTGCCTTCCATATCTGCACCGATACACGTGATATGTGTACCTGGTTTTACCCAATCCTTTTGAATCATCGGCTTACGAGAAGGTGTAGCAGTAATGATAATATCTGCTTGTCTGACGGCATCCTCGATATTTTCCACCGCGATAAATTCTACATCGCAGCGACTCGCATAACGCTCGTATTCATCTCCTGTATACTTCGAGACGAATTTTTTAAGAAGCTTGTCCTTGATCTGCGCTCTAAAGTTCTGTGCTTTTTCAGGTGATTTCGGGTGGCAAATATAGACTCGTTTAATATGCTCCATGGCCATGAGCGTCGCCATGATTTGAAAAGGTGCCTGATGACCCGTACCCACGATGAGGAGGTTTTCTGATTCTGGACGTGCCAAATATTTGGCGCCAATCCCGCCTGCTGCTCCCGTACGCATGCAAGTGATGTGCTCCCCGCTCAAAATCCCGAGCGGAACACCTGTCTGACTGTCCAGCACCATGACGGTTCCGACCAATTGTGGCAACCCTTTTTCTGCGTTGTCTCCAAACCATGAAACGAGCTTGAGCCCAAACACATCGGCTGCTGGCAAATGGCCCGATTTAATATCCATATCGGCCCTGCCCTCTACGAATTCATGAAAGATGAGTGGGAACAATGTCGCCTGCTGATTTGACTTCATTTGATAGGCCTGCTCTACCACTTCGATCACACTGGCCATATCCAGTACGTCTTCGGTAGTTTCCTGATTGATTACGCGAAATGGAAACATGTGTCTCGCTCCTCCCCTCGATTTCCTTCACACTAACACAGTTTTCTGTCACTAAAAAATTGAAAGTTCCAATAGTTAGTATTAAGAAAAGTAAAGCCTCCAAATCCACGTCAAATCATGGGCTTTCATGAAAAAGCATTGAACTTCTATTCCTCGTTTGTTACTATTTTCCTTAAAAAAGAAACTGACTTTCGCAATACGAAACAAACGTGAATAGTCTGAAAGTTCGTACAAAAATGCCACCGAGCCCTCTGCAGGGAAGGAAGATCGTGTATATTCATACTAATACGTTTACGTTCACTAAAGAAAAGGGGGAGATTTTATTGTTAAAAGGAAAAGTGGCCTTGATCACAGGAGCGGCAACCGGAATCGGACGTGCTACAGCCTTGCGTTTGGCAAAGGAAGGCGTACATGTCACGATTAATTATTCCAGATCAGAGCAAGAGGCGCGTGAGACGCAAAGGGAGGTAGAAGCTCTCGGGGTTCAAAGTCTTTTATACCAAGCGGATGTATCAGCTGATGAGGCTGTCCGTCTCATGGTGAAAGAAACTATCCAGACATTTGGACGCTTGGATATTTTGATCAATAACGCAGGTGTCACTACTTTTGTTGACCATCGCGACCTGGAAGGACTAAAGGATGAATACTGGGACAAAGTCATGGACGTCAATGTAAAGGGAATGTTTCATTGCTGCCGGGCAGCTGCTGACGAGCTTAGAAAGCAAAAAGGCTGTATCATAAACATTACCTCGATCGCGGGCATGACTGGGCTCGGCAGCTCCATCGCATATGCGGCTTCCAAGGCCGCAGCCATCAGCGTAACAAAATCTTTGGCTAGAGTCATGGCGCCGGAAGTCAGAGTAAACTGCGTTTCCCCAGGCGTCGTCCAAACCCGCTGGGTGGAAGGTCAGGATGAGCACGTCCAACGTCTTGCCGAAGGAACACCATTGGGAAGGGTTGCTTCTCCTGAGGACGTATCTGAAGTCATCTATTCCTTGCTCGCTCACTCCCGCTTCGTAACCGGTCAGAACATGGTTGTCGATGGCGGTATGTTTATTTAAAGCAAACGTTCAAAAAAGCAGTGAACACAACGCCCATGCATGTGTGCACTGCTTTTTTGCTATTCTCGATACCCCAATCGTCCTGAAATCTTCTTGGCGATGCCTACAATATGCTCTTGCAATTCTTCCAACCTCTCTGCTGTCATACGCATCGTAGGTCCTGAAATACTCACTGCTGCAACAACCTTCCCGTTATGCTCGAAGATCGGAGCGGCAATGCAGGAAATGCCCATTTCATTTTCTTCTAGGTCATACGCAAACCCGTTGCTTTTGATTTCTTTGAGTGCATTCAGTAAAACGTCTTTATCGACAATCGTATGAACGGTATACGCCTCCATAGGCTGTCGATCGATTATTTTGGTTACTTCTGACGACGGCAAGTACGCCATAATCACTTTCCCAACCCCTGTACAATGCATGGGAGCCCGCGTACCGACCTTGGAGTGCATGCGCAGTGTTTCGTTTCCTTCGAGCTTTTCAATATAGACGACCTCGCCACGATCATACACAACGAGGTGAATCACTTCGTTTGTCACATTCCCGAGCTCTTTTAAAAATGGCTTCGCCTCTGTTCGCAAATCGATAGAGTCGAGCAAAGCCGAGCTCAATTCCAATACTTTATAGCCTAATTTATATTTCTCGGTTTCTGCATCCTGCTCAACATAGCCATGCCGAACGAAGGTAGACAACATGCGATAAACCGATGTTTTGTTCAACCCGATCTCTTTGGATATTTCTGTTACGCCATATCCTCCCCTGCGAGAGCCAAGTACTTCAAATATCTGCAAGGCTCGATCAAGAGATTTAACCAAGTTATCACTCGACATAGTGGAGACACCCCAAATCTATTAGTAAGAAAACCGATAAGAATCTACTCCTACTATAACATACATCCTGGTAATCAAAGGATGGATGGAGCGATCCACTAAGATGGCGACCTGAACTCTTTGAAAATGTCGACTAAAGAAGTTGGTACATCCTCCGCTTCGTCAAAATCTAATGACTGCTCGATCAGCGTCAGATGCTCGACAATGAGTCGTTCTGCAGATGACTCGTCTTTTTGACGGATTGCATTCAAAATTTGCATATGTTCGTCAGAGCTGCAGTACATCAATTGCTTGTAGCCATAAAAGGCAATGATGACATAGGTCAGCGAAATCAATTCTTCCAGATACCTGATGTAATACGAATTCCCTGCTATTTCAGCGATCTTCAAATGAAAATCACCGGATATTTGCAACACGGCAAACATGTCACCTTGGGCATGAGCCTCGTGTTCTTCTTCAATCAGAGAATGCAGACGAGCGATGTGCTCTGCATCTGCTCGCTTACAGGCTTGTCGGATAGCTGCCGCTTCCAGTACCCTGCGCATTTCAAAAACTTCCTTGGCATCAGCAACTGCGGGACAGGAGACGAACGTTCCCTTATGTGGGATAATCGTCACCAGCTTTTCATACGCCAGACGTCGCAGAACGTTGCGGACTGGTGTGCGGCTCACGCCAAATGATTCCGCAATCACGTCCTCTACGAGCTGCATATTCGGGCGGAGCTTTTGCTGCAAAATTGCTTGCTTGATCGTTTTGTAAATGTCTGCTTCGTTGGACTGGATCATTGCTTGGACCCTCTCTATCCATCATGTATTCAAGCAGGTAACGACGTTAGTACATTATAACATCAAACGTTTTCATTTACATAAATTTTCCGAAAACAAGTACTATTCTCCTCTTGAAAAAAGAAAGGAGCATTCAGCAGATGTACAGGCTGAATACTCCTTTCAGTTCAGCTTTGAAACAGTTTTCCCCAGCCTGTTACCTTTTTCGGATCAATATCCACCATTCGCAAGCATTGCCATACGAGGACGGCAATCGTATCATACATAGTCTGGTTGTAGGTTTGCTCATAGTATTCTACCTTGTTCACTGCTGGAAAGTTGGTACAAACAATACTTAATCCATCTGCCGGGGATTTCGCTACCTCTTTGATCATCTCTTCTATTCTTTCATCTTTCACCAAACTAAAGGAGCGGTTCACCGTTTGTGCACACCCCTGAACATTCACAACCTCGATACCGCCGTACTGCAAGTATTGTTTGGCAAGAAGTACATTAATTTCTGGTATATAGGGGGTTACCAGATGGAGAGTTTTTACATGATTTTGAGCAAACGCTTCCATTTGTGCGAGCATGGATGTCGTTGCAGGGATGCCTGTTCGCTTGGTAATTAATTCGCACAGCTTCTCGTCGACATCCAATCCCAGCCACCCTCCTGATGTTCCATTCCAGGCAATGACATCCACCTCTGCATGTGCCAACAACTCTGCAGCACGAAGCATTGGTTCATAATCAAATTGCTTGAGTGCATCCTGTTCCAACGAGATTTTGGTCACTTCAAATCGTGAATAATGACAGGTGACCTCAGAGATCTCATGTAGCATCCGAGAGCATACAGGCTCCAGAATGGTGTTGGAAGACGGGGTGAGCATGCCAATCTTTTTCGGTTCAGTCATTTTCGATTCCTCCTATACGGTGCTGCCGATTTTTTTCGAATAATTAATGAGCGATGAAGCTGTGGCTAAAAGTAATCCGGCCAAGGCGAAAAGCATCAGTGCAATAAAGTAGGAGCCCGTAGCCGATACGATAAATCCGACATAGATCGGGGTGATGATGCCCGCAATATTCCCAGAAAAATTCATGCATCCGCCGACAGTACCTACGTGCTCGCGCTGCGAAATGGCTGCAGGCACGCTCCAATATAAACCACCCCAGCGAAGGAAGAACAAAGCAACGGATAAGAGAGTGATCGCCATCGTCAGAGATGTGGAGCTACCTAACATAAAGATGGAAATCGAGGTCATGATTCCTGCAACCGAAAGCAAGGTACGCATAACCGTGTTATGACTGCCGCCCTTGGCCCGCCACGTATCCGCGATCCATCCGCCAATGATTTCCCCGACAAAACCGGCACCAAAAATGATCAGGACAGAACCACCCAAGCTTTTGATATCGAGATTTTGCGTTTTCGCCAAATAAGAGGGTCCCCATGTCATCAGGCCATAAAAAACGGTGTTAAAGGAAAACCAGCCTAAGCACATACACCAAAAGTTTCGTGCCTTCATGTAATCCTTTACTCCAGCCTTAATCCCCACCTGTTTTTTGTGCGCCTCATATTCCTCGTCCAGCGCTTTTTGAATATAATCTCGCTCTGCATCATTCATTTTTTTGTTTGTGCTCGGTGAACCCTTGATTACGAGCCAAGCCAGCCAGGCAATGATGAGGGTCAATAGACCTGCCCCGATCAAAGCACCACGCCATCCACCGAACCACGCCATAAACGCCACAATAATCGGTCCACCGATCGCTGTTCCAAGCGGCGCACCACTATCCAAAATAGTAGCTCCCCGCCCTCTTTCGTTGGAGGACAACCAGACTGACTGAAGTTTGGCCCCACCTGGATAGACCGGTGCCTCAGTAATGCCTAGCAGGACCCGTAAGAAAATGAGCACTTTACTGCTGCTTACAAATCCAGTTAACGTCTGCACGATTCCCCAGGCAAAGGCAGCACCAATCACTACTTTATCTGGCCGATAACGATCAGCGAGCCAACCGGACGGGATTTGCATGAGAGCATACCCCCAGAAAAACGAGCTCAAAATCAAACCAACTATTGCAGGATCAAAGTCGAGGTCTTTGCTGATCTCCGGCATGGCAATGGACAAAACGGCACGATCTACATAGTTGATCGTTACTAGTGCGAGAAGCATGAGAAAAACATGCCAGCGAACTTTTGTCGGTTTAACGGAAGTACCTAGATTTGCATGAAGATCTGACATCCAAATCAACTCCCCAATGTTCAGTATAATTTTTGAAAATTACAAAAATTAAACACATGAGTCACCGCCCTCCCACTTTTCCTACTCGCTAGAAATCAATCCCCTCCTTTCTTTATATCTGTCGGCTGTCGACAGTTTTGTTCATCTGGAATGCTTCTCTTTCATTCCAGAATCTGTTTAAGATGCTGCAAATCGTTATGGATATGTGTAGACATAAGTTGCCCTGCATTTTCATCATCTCGCCGTTTCATGCAATCAAAAATTTCCTGATGCTCCGCAAAGATGATCCATTTTCTACGCTCTCCTTTCAGGTTGATCAGCATGTAATAGTGCGTCAACGCTTTCAACTCACTCAGTTGCTTTTGCAGGCGGTTATTTTTACTAAGCTGGAGGATTAAATCGTGGAAGCGCGCATTTAGACTGATGATGACTTCTTTATCAGGCTCTTCTTTGCCCTCCAAGTATTTTTTTGTTTGAACCAGTACCCCTTCGATTTCCTTTAGCTCCCGGTTCGTAGCGTGCTCAGTCGCCAATTTGGCTGCGAGTGATTCTAACACCATTCGGCATTGATAAATTTCCTCGACATCTTTCATCGTGGGCTTGTATACCGTCATCCTCGATTTTTCATCGATTACTAGCAATCCCTCTTTTTCTAACGCTCTTATGGCTTCTCTGATAGGACTTCGGCTCAGATTGAAGTCTCTGGCAATTTTGGCTTCATAGATTCTATCGCCGGGTTGGAAAATTCCTTCGTGGATCATCTGTTTAATCGAATGATAGACCTGGTCATAATAGGGTATGGATTTTGCGAGGGCAAACTTGTTCATCTTTTTCCCCTTTCCTTGTCGTCTGTCGACACCTTTTCATTTGCTATGAATGTATTGGTCAAACGACCCAGCCTTTCAATCTCGACACTCACTTCATCACCTGCCTGTAGCCATACCCGCTGCTCCTCTGGATATCCCATGATAACTCCTTCTGGTGTACCAGTAAGAATGATATCCCCTGGGAAGAGCGTCATATGTGCGGAAATGTAGCTGATAAGCTCTGCGCAATCAAAAATCATGTCAGACGTATTCGAGTCCTGACGCAAGTGTCCATTTACAAAGGTGCGGATTCGCAAATCGTTTGGGTTGCCCACTTCATCCTGGCTTACCAGGTATGGTCCAATTGGACAAAACCCATCGCACGTTTTGCCAAGCAGCCATTGGGAAGTGGCAAATTGCAAATCTCTTGCAGATAGATCGTTTGCATTACAGTAACCGTACACATAAGAGAGGGCATTCTCTTTTTCTACGTTGATTGCTTTTGTACCGATTACGATGGCAATTTCCGCTTCGTAATCTACTTGTGAAGACGTAATTGGCAGTCTCACACGCTCTTTATGTCCTGCAAGAGTATTGTTGCATTTGCTAAATAAGAGCGGAAACGGTGGAAAAGGCTGATCGATTTCCATCGCATGTTTCTTGTAGTTCAAGCCGGCACAAATGATTTTTTGAGGGTGGGGTACACAAGGCCCGAATTCAAGTGAATCTTCCTCATAGAATAAAGAATCTTCATTCCATGCCTTTTGGATCAATTGAGCTATTAACTCACGTACCTCATTGCCTTTGTTAATCAGCTCGGCAACCGTTCTCGGTACCCCCGCTATTTCAGGAAATTTCAGTAAGGCAGCATCAACATCCAAGATTCCTTTATTCGTTTTTATGCCCAAAACAAGTTGGTTTTCTTTGACAAAAGTTACTGAAATCATGCTTTCTCCTCCATCAGCAATCACTTTTGTTTCTTATTAAGGAACAATGTTTCTTATTTTTTCGCTTAACTTGATAGTACCAAACGCAATATCCAAATTCAATCTTATTTTTTTGAAAATACAGAAAATATTAGTGCGCACGCGTCCTTTGGCTGCTTGGTTAGTCAAACTATGGTGGAGAAGAAGGGAGATGACCCCTGATGTGTTCAGGAGTCATCTGTTGACAGCCTAATAAAGGCTTCTTCTCGAAAGAGTCTTCAAATACGGTCACTGATCAGGACAGTGGCTCTTTTCTTATTGTGCGATGTGACTAAGCCACGCGTGATTGTCTGTCGTCTATCGAAACATTATCCTTCGTTATCAAACTGACGATGGTCATCACCACCAGATTGATTAGCAGGGCGATAATACCCTGGTTCAAATCTTGGATGGACTGCGGCAACAATGGGAACAGTGTCCCGATTGTAGTATTGCTAATCGTAACGTATGCTACCATAGACACACCAGCAATGATTCCCGCTGCTGCACCCTGTTTCGTGACAAAATTTCGTTTCATCAAGCTGAACACCAGTGACGGGCACAATTGCGTCACGAGGCTGTAGCCCATCAAGAGCAAGGTCACGAGCGTGTCGCCGCCCTCAAATGTGAAATATAGGGAGATCAAGGCCACCACAGGTACGAGATATCTCGCCAGCCTGGAGACTTGTGCATCCGTCGTGTTTGGAACGATTACCTTGTACACATTTTTGGCCAAAAGAGTCGATGCCGACATCAGCATCATCGACCCCGGTACGATGGCAGTCAAAAGACCAGCCGCGCCGATGATACCGACGAACCACGGATCAAAGGTTTGGATAGAGAGACGCAAGAGTGATAGGTCGCCATCCGCACCTTTTAGACCAGGGACTTGCATGATAGCTGCGAATCCGACGAAAAAGACGAACAAGAGCACTAATTGATACATGGGCATGATGAAAGCATTCTTGCGGAACACTTTTTCGTTTTGTGCGGAGTAAATCGAACCAAAGGTATGAGGCCACGCATAAAACCCAATTGCTGTAAGGAGTACTGTTGAGACAAACCAGGACGGGCTCAATCCCTTGTCCGGTAATGCGAGGAATCCCGGTTTTGCCGTCTCAATTGCTTGAAACATCTCGCCGATGCTGCCATAGTAATGGTACGGCAGGTATATACCGAGGAAGACGACGACACCTAGTATGGTGATATCTTTTACCACAGCCGTCCAAGCCGATCCATGAATCCCGGAAATCATGACATAAACGGTAACAGCCATCGTTCCGATCCAGATCGCTGCAGTCGAGGAAATGCTACCGTAAGAGGCTTCCGATACAATCAGACCCAAACCTTTTAATTGCAGTACGAGATAAGGTATCAGTGCTAAGACTCCTACCAGCGAAACGAGTACACCCAGATAAGGGCTTTTGTACTTACTGACGAAAAAGTCAGATTGCGACATCAAATTGTTTTCTTTTGCATAGCGCCAAATGGCAGGCAACAACCAATACGAGATAATATAGGCCAGGCAACCGTACCCCAGAATATAAAACGCGGGACCGCCCTTTCCATAAGCCCAACCGCTACCGCCGAGGAAGGTGAATGTGGTGTAAATCTCGCCAGCCATGAGCAGGAAGATGAAAATGGTACCGAAACCACGCCCCCCCACTGTCCACTGCTCCAGGCTCATGTCTTTGCCTTTGCGTGCCAAGATGCCCAGAAGAAGAGAAAATACAAGAAAACCGAATATTATGAATAAAGCTGAGTTCATTTTACCTCGTCCTCCTTATTCACCGGGTCCAGCTTGTAGATAATGCCCATGATGATCGATGTCAGCACTACCCACAAGACGATCCAAAACAGAATGAACGGCAGCCCAGCAACAAATGGTGTAACCTTATTGACAAATCCAATACAGCCCAGTATGCCGATAAACGGCAAAATCGCCAACAAATGAATTAGCTTCATAGACATCGCCCCCCAATTTTACTTTCTTTCCATCACGATCTTTCTCGCTGCATTGACAAACATCTTCAGGCCCACTTCCAGTGCATCTTCGTCCACTGTAAAGCGCGGATGGTGATGCGGATACGTAATGCCTTTTTCCTTGTTTCCAGCAGACACGAAGAAGAAGCATCCCGGCGCCTTTTGCTGGAAGGCAGAAAAGTCTTCGCCACCCATGATTGGACGCATGTGCTCCACCCACTCTTTTCCAAGAGTCTCCACCACTACTTCTTCTATTAATTTCGTTACTCCGGCGTCATTAATCACCGGATGGTTGCCAAACTCGTATTTGAATTCGTAAGAAGCACCATGTGCCTCTGTAATCCCTTTAATCACGCGCTCCATCAGGCCCGGAACAGCTGCATGCAGGTCCTTGTCAAAGCTGCGAACCGTACCGCAAATCTCCACGGCATCTGGAATAACGTTGTGTGTGGTACCTCCAATAAACTGCGTAACAGAGAGAACCAGATTGTCCAGCGGATCGGCATTGCGGGATACGATGTGCTGCAGGTTGGTTACCACTTGAGCTGCAATGGCGATGCTGTCAATGGTTTCATGCGGCAATGCGGCATGTCCACCTTTTCCATTTATAGTGATCCAAAAGGTATCAGATGCCGCCATCATCGGTCCGGAGCAAATCCCGACCGTACCAAATTCCATCGTCGACCACAAATGTGTACCAATTACGATATCGACGCCATCCATCACCCCTGCTTGGACCATCTCCTCAGCACCGCCAGGGATTACCTCTTCCGCGTGCTGAAACAAAAAGCGCACTTCCCCTTTGATTTGATCTTTCTTGCCGGACAGAAGCTTCGCGGCACCAAGCAACATGGCCGTATGTCCATCGTGGCCACATGCGTGCATGACGCCAGGATTTTTCGAGACGAACTCAAACGTGTTCTCTTCCGTGATTGGAAGGGCATCCATGTCAGCTCGCATGGCTAACACTGTACCAGGCTCGGAACCGATCAGACGCGCCATAATACTGTTCTCGGTCGGTCGACTTACTGCCAAATTACCGAAAGAGACGAGCGTTTCGTATACAAACTGGGCTGTCTTTTCTTCATGGAAGGAAAGCTCTGGATTTTGGTGTAGATAGCGTCTCCACGAGATTACCTGATCCTTCAACTCTTCTGCTTCTTTATTAAGTGTTTCTGTAGCTGTCATTTCGTTCTCCCTCCTTTTACTTGCCCGGGGATATCTTCCTCACACCCGGGTCATCTCGAGAAGTCTAACCCAAGAATCTCCCACTCCAAGGTGTTAGCTGGTCTGTTCAACGTTTACTTTTTAAGGGTGTCTTCTAAACGGAAGCCGGATATTTTATAAACCTGTTCTAATGCATCGCTCAGCTCTTGTTCCTTTGTATTTGTGATGCGCTCTTTCATAACCGCTCGAATCGAATCTTTATTATGTCCTTTTACAGCGATGATGAAAGGAAACCCAAATTTCTCGGTATACTCTTTGTTCATTGCCAGAAAATCCTTATACTCCTCCTCATTTAATTGATCGAGGCCAGCCCCTTTTTGTTCGCTTACGGAAGCATCCGCCATTTTCACTCTCGCTCCGAGGTCAGGATAAGCACGAAGCAACCCGAGCTTCTCTTCTTCGGACGCACTCTCTACAGCCTGCTTCATGTGAGAGAGCAGCTCCTCCTTGGATGCAAATGGGCGTTTGTTATATACCTTTTCCGAAATCCACGGGGAATGCTCATATATCCAACCGATAGCTTCTACAAAAATGGCCTTTTCCATTTGATTGACATCATCCATGGTGATCTCGCCTTTTACCGGTGCATTCGCTGGCTGCGGCTGCGTTGACTGGGAGCTGCTTGAACAGCCTGTCACGAGCAACGAGCAAACCATGAGTAACAATAGACCAACCATTGCCTTTTTCATGAACGGATCCCCCCACTCCTGTTTCTCTCTTTCTCAAACGCTGCTTCAAATGAAAAGCCGTGCTGATACCAAGCCTTTTAGGCGACATAAGCGTCTCGGGTCTCTTCCTCTGAGAGTTGCTTGCGCTGCTTTACTCGAAGATCGTGCCTTTTTTGAACTTCGAATTCCGGAAGGCGAATTTGGTCAGAAGAATATAGGCAATCCCCGCCACAACAAAACCAACAATCCACGCCAGCTCCACTTTTACGATTGCTGCTGTGGCACCGATAAACATTGCGAGCATAGCGTTTGGATTATACCCCGCAAAGAGACCGTCTTCCTTGTACAATTCCGCGATGTTTACTTTTTGCCTCCGTAAGATGTAGTATTCAACGAGAAGTATGGAGACGATCGGGCCTAAAAAGGCAGAGTAAATCAGAATGAACAGGTTCAGACCTTCTGCAGAAGAATCCTGCACCAGCACCCACGGGAATGAGCAGAGCGCGAGCAAGCCCGTGATGATTACCGCTGGTTTGAATTTGACCTTGGTCAGCAGCGTAATGACATAGGCTGGCGGAATGATGTTGGCAACCATGTTCACTGCTACTACACCCAACACGATAAATGCGGATACAAAAATAGTAATGTATGAGTTATCAACCACGAGTGCAAAAGCCTTGACCGGATTGGAAATGCCCGTTGCAGAAGCTAGCATGCCCCCGATGGTGAGGGTAAAGCCGTACGCGATTAAGATCGGCAGGAAGTACAAGAATCCGCGCTTTGAGTCACTAATGCCCGTTTTCAGCTCTCGGGAATAGTCTGCGGCACTCAAAAAGATAGCTGCGTAATTCCCCATAAATACCATAATGAATCCAAAGAACGGCAAACCCCAAGTCCCTTCGGTATGAACCCATTTTTCTGCAATCACAGCGCTATGAGATGTGAGCAGAACACCGAATACGTATAGGAGGGCGAGCATAATCACGACGGACGTAAGCGCTTCCACCCATTTGATTGCGTGAAATCCGTACAGTGACAACCCGATTTGCACTAGCTGGAGGACGACGAAGCAAATCGCGACGCTATCAAAGGCTCCACCCGTTACAATCTTTGCGATTTCGTTTAGCGCCGTGCCCCCTATCCAGCTCTGAAAGCCGTACCAGACAATCGCTGGTATACCACGCATCAGTGAGGAGATGACGGAGCCTTTTAGCCCAAATGACATCCTGAGCTGTACAACATAAGGAATTCCCGTTCTGTATCCAAGCCGGTCATTTAAAGCGAAAATGATAGAAATGATCCCGATCGCGATGATCGCAGCTGCCATGGTTTGCACGACGTTCAGCGTAGCAATCCCCGCGACAATCAAGCTGGCTCCGAGTGTCATGTTTCCTAGATTCACGCCATCGCCAATCCACATAAAAATGTAATCGAGTGGCCGTACGGTTCGGACATCGTCTTTTTTCGGAGTTAACGATTCATCCACACCCGTATCCTGTTGGATCTGCGTTTCGGTCGTCAATAAGCTTTCCACATTGGTTGACATTGTTCGCCCAGCTCCTTTTTAATATCGTTACCTTTTGATTGAGAGATTTCAATAGATGACGTTTCGCCTGTTCCTTAATAAGAAACGATGTTTCTGATGAAATTTCGCATTTTGACAGGACGAGATGGCGTGTTTGCTCTGCTTTTTCAACGCCAGATAGTTACGAATGACTAGGTGATGGTAACCCGGGAAGAGTCCCGGGCTTTTCAATCGAAAAGGGCCTGTTACTCATTGTGCTTGGGCGAAGTTGTTTTGAGAAGTTTTGGGATGGGAGAGGAACTGTCCGATCGGTTCACTGACAATCCCTTGTGGAAGATCAAAGACTAGATGACCTCGTACAAATGTTTTTGTGACGCGGCAGTTGATGGTTCTACCTGTGTAGGGGCTTTGTTTATGACGATAATACAAGTCTTCTTCTGCTACGGTATACGACTGATTTGGATCTACGAGAATGATATCTGCATCTTTCAAGATCGCAATTTCACCCTTTGACTTCAGCTGAAACCGTTCTGCCGGCTTCGTCGCAATCATCCGAACAAATTCTGTGACGGGGACATTGCGCTTTTTCACAGCTTCATCAAACATAAGGTCAACGTTGTTCTGGCAGCCGGAAATGCCACCCCATACTTCGAAAATATTGTTTGTATCACTGTGCTTCATCGCTGGTGGGCACGGAGAATGGTCCGAGGTGAGCATATCGATCTTGCCTTGCTTCAATGCTTCCCACAGTTTTTCTTGTTCTCTCTCATCGCGCAAAGGCGGAGAACATTTTGCGAGTGGGCCGATCGCTTCAAACTGGCTGGTCGTAATCGTGAAGTAATGCGGGCATGATTCGAGGGTTACATCCTGACCTTCCTTTCGTGCCGAAATGATGACCTCCACGGCTTCTGCACTGCTAATATGGACGAAATGCAGTTTGCAACCTGTCTCTCTCCCCAATTGCAGGGCCCGCTTGACGGCCTCTACTTCGGAGATGATCGGGCGTGATTCTACGTAATCGGTGGCTGTCAGCTTTCCCTGCTTGATCTTTTCTTCCGCGAGGCGATCCGTGATTTGGGGATTCTCTGCATGGATCGATAACACATGACCGAGCTGGGCTATTTTTTTCATTCCGGCATACAGCGTGTAGTCATCCACGTTTTTGAAGTCATCCGGCAAGTCTGTGCCGCAGGATGCCATGAAGCATTTGTAGGCGACGACCCCTTCGTCGGACAGCTCCTGCAGGTTATCCAAATTTCCTGGAACCAATCCGCCGTAAAAGTAATAGTCAACGTAGTTTTTTCCTTCTGCCACCCTCTTTTTTGCTTCCAATGCTTGCTTGGTGGTCGTGGCGGGCAGTGCATTGAGCGGCATATCCACATACGAGGTGGTCCCGCCTGCTGCGAGTGCTTTGGTCCCGGTAACAAAGCCTTCCCACTCGGTTCGTCCCGGCTCACAAATGTGCACATGTGTGTCAATCATTCCAGGCATCACGTATTGTCCTGTGGCATCCACTACCTCGATCGCAGCCGCCTCCAAGCTTTCACCAATGGCAGAAATTTTGCCATCTCGCACGGCGATGTCCACCTTTTTGACTTCATCGCGAAAAACGACATTGCCACCTTTTATAATGAGATCATAAACCATTCGACCTTACCTCCCCTAGTTTTCTGTATTTTCTTTGCAAGCGCTGCCAATTAACCCTTGCACTATAGAAAATGAGACCGCTTGACCTTTGCCATATCGATGTATGCGCGATTCGGTCAAGCGGTACAAAATACTCGTGGATGAATTTACTTGTTGTTCAGCAAATCGTAGAGCGTGAGAGCGACAATTTTCGTTGCTTTGACCAGATCGTCAATCCTCACATGCTCATCTGCGCGATGTCCGTTTGCCTCTAGCAAGGTGCGTGGACCTGCTCCAAACATGACGGTCGGAATCCCGGCTTCTGCGAAAAGTCTGGCATCTGCATAGAGTGGCACACCGTGAACGGTAAGCTCTCCGTCCATGATTTCCTTCCAGTTTGCTCCGAGTGTTTGAATGAGTGCCGTATCCTCTGGAACCGGACCAAAGCTCTTTGCCAAAAGGATACGCTCAACCGCCGTTTCGATGCCGATATATTCGCTCGCTGTTTGTTCTACCAGGCGGCGCAGCTCTGCTTCGACTTGCTCCCCATCTTCTTCCGGGATGAGTCTGCGGTCGATCCGAATCGTGCATTCATCTGGTACTACGTTTGTATTGATTCCACCCGAAATCAGACCGACAACCATATTTGGCGTGCCGATTCCCGGAACCTTGGAATAGACTCCGCGCAAGGTTCTGCGATACTCGTACAAGGCAGCAAGAACGCCCGTCATCGCTTCGATGGCATCATAGCCTGTCTCCGGTGCTGCTGCGTGCGCCGATTTTCCTTTGAGCTTGATTTCCAGATGGAGGCAGCCATTATGTGCATTGACAATCGAGTGTGTGAAGCCCGCTGCAATCGCCATGTCCGGTGTGATATGGCCTTTTTCCAGCAGCCACTTCGGTCCGATGATGCCGCCTACCTCCTCGTCGAAGGTAAATGCGAGCGAAACTTTACCGGACAACTGTTCAGCCACCTGCCGAAGCGCCATCACCGCAAATGTATAGGTGGCAATATCGGACTTGGATACCGCTGCTCCGCGTCCATAAATTTTGCCGTCGACAATCTGCCCGCCATAAGGATCATACGTCCAGCCAAGCCCCGGAGCGACGACGTCCCCGTGTGAATTGAGGGCGATCGTAGGTCCTGCTCCATTCCCAAAGCTCGTGGTGGAGACAACATTGGCCACTCGTATCATGCCATTGGCTTTTACGGCTTCTGGCTCTACCTCCAACAGCGAAACATCTTCAAAGCGGAAGTCCGAAAGACGTTTTTCGATGTGGGTCGCGATGTTGTAGCAGTCTCCAGGTGGATTATCCGATGGAATCGCTACCAATTCCTGCAGGAATGAAATCAGATGGTCCGTATGTGCTTCTATCCATTGGAGTACTTCCTGTTTCGATGAATTCAGCGTACCTTGATTTGTAGTGCTCATGTTACGGCCACTCCTTCGTCTTCATATTTCAAGCCTTCACGTCGTCAGCTTGAGTACTACATTCAGTAAAACCGATGCTCCTGCTCCCATGTCCTCTACTGTCACAAATTCGTCTGGATGATGACTCACACCGTCCTTGCAACGAACAAAGATCATCCCGATATCGGTGATCGAAGCCACTGCCATCGCATCATGCCCGGCACCGCTGACGATTTGGATCGGCTTCATCCCGTTCTCCTCTAGCACCGATTCAATGACAGTGATAAACCGTTTTGAACAAGCGACAGCCGGTGAATCCATGATGGCGGAGAACTCTCCAACCAACCCGCGACGCTCTAAAATTCGTTTGCATTCCGCTAAGATGTCAGCAAGTGCCGTCTTTTTGGTTTGATCGTCTATATGGCGAATGTCCAGCGTCCCCTCGACTATCCCTGGAATGACGTTGCTCGCTCCAGGTGCAACCGACAGCTTCCCAATCGTTACCACAAGATTCTGATATTTACCGGCGATTCTCTCCATAGCAAGAATCATTTCACTTGTGCCTACCAGAGCGTCTTTTCGCATCGGGATCGGTACGGTACCTGCATGACCGGCTTTGCCTTCTACACGGAAGTGATATCGCGACGCCCCTGCAATCCCGGACACAGCCCCGCAGGCTTGCATCTCCTGTTCCAGAACCGGCCCTTGCTCGATATGCAGCTCGATGTATCCTAGGACTGTACCCGGATCACGAGCCGCCAGCCGATAGAAGGAGGGCTCCAGCCCCAGCTCTTGCATGGCGGCTGCTACGGTAATTCCTTGCTCATCCTTTGCCTGCAGATCCTCTTCTCGCAAGTCACCCGATACCGCTTTGCTTCCCAGCAGTGTCGTATGAAACCGGGTCCCTTCTTCGTCGCAAAAGCCGATAACCTCGATGGGATAGTGCGGCCTAAACTGATGCTCATGCAGCGTCTGGACTACCTCAATGCCTGAAATGACGCCGAGAATCCCGTCATACTTGCCCGCTTCTACGACCGAATCGAGATGAGAACCAATCAATAGTGCTGGTGCGTCTGGCTGTGTTCCTTCGTACCTGCCGATGAGATTGCCTAGCTCATCCCGGCGAACGGTCATCCCCGCTTCTCTCATCCACTGACTGACGAGCTCATACGCCATCTCGCTTTCTTTGGTGAATGAAAGGCGCGTCACTCCTCGCGTGGTCGTACTGCATGCTGCCAGTTTTTCAATGCGCTGGGCTATTCTCTGTGCGCTCACATGTTGTTGCATCACTTGCATCTGCTCTCCTCCTTTCCCTATCAGTCAGAGAAATCAACCCTTGCCCCAATTACTGAATCCATCGTTGTATACAATTCATACGGTGATTGTATACACTAGCATATACCTACTGAAACTATAGTTTGAATTTATAAAATTTTCAATATCTTTGTTTCTTCTTTTTTCTACACTTGATGCGCGGAGCCAAACGCACGCATTTTTTGCTTCACACCAGCTTTGATGGCATCCCTTGCCTGACTTGTGTACTTTTGCACCTCATAAAGATTCGCCTCTTTCGCAAGCGTCTTCCTCAGCGCTTCCGTGTACACCATCTGATTTTCTGTATTTACATTGATTTTGCAAATGCCAAGTGAGATCGCTCTTCGGATATCGTCGGTCGGTATGCCCGTGCCACCATGCAGAGCACATGGAACACCTGTCAAACGTACGATGTCTGCCAAAAGATCAAACTGAAGCTGGGGCTCTCCCTTGTATAGCCCATGTACAGAGCCGAGTGCTGGTGCCAGACAATCCACCTGCGTTTCAAGCATGAAATGCTCGCAGTCTTTTGCCGCAGCAAACGTCCCCAACGATTCCTCTACCACGATGCCATCCTCGTCCCCCGTAATCCGCCCGATTTCTGCTTCCACAGACACGCCAAGTGCATGAGCAACTGCAACCACTTTGTTCGTGATCGCGATATTCTCAGACAGGGGCAAATGGGACCCATCGATCATCACAGAGGAAAAGCCGGCATGGATCGCCCTGACACATGCTTCAAAAGAAGAACTGTGATCCAGATGAAGCGCAACGGGAACCGTCACCTCATACTCCTTTATCAGCTCTCTGACGCTTGCGGAAATGAGTGCATACCCGCCCAAATGGCGCACTGCCGTTTCCGTGATGCCGAGTATGACAGGCGAGCTTTCTTCCTTTGCCGCGAGCAAAAAGGCTTGCGCAAATTCCAGACTGTTTACATTAAATTGACCAACTGCATACTGCCCTCTTCTGGCTGTTTGCAGCATGCTTTTCATCGAAACGATTGACATGAATACACGTCTCCCTCTTCCTCACCCTAGCGGAGACCGCTAACATGAACGGTTCTGCCCACGTATCCCAGCCTGTTCGAAATCTGTCTGCTCACCTCAATGATGCTCGCCTTGACTTCCTCGATCCGCTCACTGGTCATTCTCATCGTCGGTCCTGATATGCTCACAGACGCTGCAATTTTTCCGGTATGATCAAAAATCGGAGCAGCCATACAGGTGATACCCATTTCATTTTCTTCCAAATCGAGAGCATATCCCCTGGCTTTGATTTCAGCCAGCTGCTTTAGCAGCACATTTTTATCCGTGATCGTATGAGGCGTATGTGGCTTCATCCCATGCCTGTCGATGACATACGCTACATCTGAGGCAGGTAAATGAGCCAGTATCATTTTTCCCACTGACGTGCAGTGCATGGGTGCCCTGGAGCCAACCTTGGAGTGCATGCGGAGAGTTTCATTGCCCTCCAGCTTTTCAATGTAAACCACTTCTCCCCGATCATATACGACCAAATGAATCACTTCATTCGTCTGCTGCTCCAGCTTTTTCAAGGAAGCTCGGGCTTCTCTACGCAGATCGATCGAGTCGAGCAGGATGGAGCTAAGCTCTAGGACCTTGTAGCCTAATTTGTATTTTTCCGTCTCGGCATCCTGCTCGACCAATCCGTGCCGAACCAAGGTAGATACCATGCGATAGACGGACGATTTGTTCAAGGAAATGCTGTTGGACAATTCGGTAATGCCATAGCCTTCTTTTCTTTTGCTAATCTGCTCAAATAGCTGCAAAGCACGATCAACCGATTGCACGATGTTATCCTGTGCCATGAATAAGCTCCTCTCCACTACAGTGATCAAATCTGGCAGGATGGAAGCGGACCTTATTTGGGGGGATTTTTATAGCTTGCTCCACGCTTTTCTGAGTGTACGCTTGGACTGAGCGATGACAATATCGGACGATTCCGGGCCGACGGGTCTGACTTCAAAAGCCACTACATTGTCCGAGCCTTCGCCGATATAGCCAATCTCCAGCAATATCTTCAAATATTCCACCAATTCATCCACATCATTTTCAGAACCTGGATAGCCAAAGCGCGGGTGTACATCGCCGTAGGCAGGATCAGCCTTGTCTTTTATATAGCAATTGCCGATGTGCGCATGGTTGATGTAATCACGAGCTGTGTACAGTGCATCACGCGACGTTTCACGCTGCATGGGCAAATGGCTCAGGTCGAGCATCAAGCCAAAATTGGCATCTGTTTTGCGTACTTCCTTGGCTACTTCTACTGCCAAGCGATTCGGTCCGACCAAGCATTTTTTATCAGTAGCGTCGTCGAACGTCTCCAATGAGACAGCCAGATTTCCTTTTGCACTCGCATACTGGCAAATTTCTTTCAACGAATCAATTAAAAGTGCCACTGCCTTCTCTTCGTTTTGGTCGGGCTTTGGACCACTCAGCAAGCCGAGCTTCCCGGCATTCAGCTCATACGCTTGATCAATCGCGCCTTTAATCAAATTAATTGCAAAGCGTCTTTTCTCTTCATCGAACGAATTCAAGTCCGCTTTATTTCCGAGCAAAATCGGCTGTGCACCGAAGCCTGTTGTGATTCTGCCCGATTCCAGCATCTGCGCGACTTGCTTTCGCTGCTCAATGTCGTTGATACGTGTAATTTCAATCGATGAAAAGAAATCGTCCGTAATGATTTTATTGACCGTCTCTACGATTGGCCCATCTCCGCCGATTGTTTGCGGGTACGCCATGAAATGAACGATCCCTACCTGCATGTAGTGCTGTAGATCTGTTTTCATCCTTCACCGCAGCTCCTTTCCTGATATCTTTCTCCTCCCAGGACGAGAGGAGAAAGATTCGTGCTTGATCTTATGCGAAACGGATTTAGTTGACGCTATAATCCACTGTCGACAATCTGCCATTTGGCGAGAAGCCACATTCTGCCGCAGGATCTACGATTACTTCGATCAGATACGGCTTGCCTAGCTCTACCGCACGGGCCAGGGCAGGCTTGATCTCTCTCCAGTCAGTAACCAGCTCGCCGCGTACGCCCATTCCTTCTGCTGTTTTGACGAAGTCGATGCCACGTTCTCCGTTATCGCAAAGCTCGTTTGTATAGATCAGGTCGGTGGAAATACGGCGCTCATCATACCACCAGTTTTGCTGCTGACGAATCAAGCCGAGCAAGGAGTTGTTCATGACAAACACGATGATCGGGATATTGAACTTGGCGGCTGTAGCCAAATCCTGCAAGGACATCCCCAAGCTGCCGTCGCCGACGATATTCACGCTTTGACGTTCTGGGAAAGCCAGTTTTGCTGCCATTGCCGCTCCAAGTCCCCAGCCCATCGTACCCGCTCCGCCTGTGATGAGATAGGAGCGTGGGACATACGTTTCAAACAATTGGCACGACCAGATTTGACTGATCCCGCAGTCATGGGAAACGAAGGCATCGCGGTCCAAAAATTCGCGAAGCTCACGCAAAGCACGCTGTGGCTTGATCAGGTCGTTGTCAAAATCCGTTTTGCGGGCCAGTCGATTACGCTCTTCTGTTAGATCGAGCGGCTTGATTTCCAATGCCGCAGCAGCTACGTCCTTTGTCAAATCCTTGATTGTAGCAGCAAGCTTCACCATGTACGATTTTACGTCAGCAACAACCGCTACCTCTGTCTCCAGATATTTTCCAATTTGCTTTTTATCGAGATTGACGTGGACGATTTTCGTATTTTGCTTGAATTCTTCGAAGTTCCCGATGCTTCGGTCACCGAAACGTCCACCCAGATTGATCACGAGGTCAGATTCCAAAACCGTTTTATTCCCGAGCGGGGTGTTGAGCATCGTACCCATCCGTCCCGCAAACAACGGGTGATCATTCGGGAACGTATCAATCCCCATCACAGATGTAACTACGGGAATTTGCAAGGTTTCTGCCAGCTCTTTCAATTCTGCTGTCGCATTGGCCAGATTTACACCGCCACCAGAGATCAGCACTGGCTTTTTGGCTTCTTTTAACAGCTCGATCGTTTTGGCGATGTCTTCATCCGTTGCTTGTGGCAATTGCTCCTGTACACTGACGAATGCATCCAGATCGACTTCGACTTCTGTTTTTTGCACATCTACACAAAGGTCTACCAGGACGGGACCCTTTTTCCCGGTCGTTGCCGTCTCCCATGCTTCATGGAACCGTTGCAGCGCAGTAGCCGCATCATTCATCAAATATACTTCCTTGCAGACTGGGCGGGCGATTTCAGTGATAGGCACCTCCTGGAAGGATTGCGTCCCGATCAAGTGCGTCGCCACTTGACCCGTAAAAGCAATCATCGGTACCGAATCCATGTAGGAACCGTAAAGACCAGTGATAAAATTGGTTCCGCCAGGACCGGATGTAGCAGCACAAACGCCCACCTTTCCAGTCGCTCTGGAGTACGAATCCGCCATGAAAGCTGCTGTTTGCTCATGTCGCACCACATACGATTCGATATCTGTCAATTCACGAAGTGCATCATATAAAGGAAGGATCGCTACACCGGGAACTCCGTATATGTGCTCGACCCCTTTTTTCTTCAAATAAAGCGCAATTGCTTCCGCTACCGTCATTTTTTGCGTTGCCATGATCATGCCCCTCTTTCTTCAATCGTTCTTAGTTTTTGATCTTGCCGATGATCTCTGCCAAGGTGAATCGATTGCCTACATTGCCTGGGAAGACAATGTAGGGCGTATGCGGCAGATGTGCTTCCGGTCCAGTCAGCCAGACGGGGATTCCGGATGCCGCCTGCCCCAGCACCTTTGCTTTTTTGATCGCCAGTCCTTGTGTAGCGATATCGCTGGAGGTAATGCCTCCTTTGGCCACGATAAATTTTGGTGTAACACTCAAGCTGCTGACGACTTCCGCCAAACTGCTTGATATCGTTTGGCTAATCGTTAAATTGTCTGCTTTATCTTCTGCCGTAACGATTTGTCTGCTCGTATACATGACCGTATCCTGCCCGCCCGCTATTGCTTTTTCCGCGAGATTTCGCACCCTTTTCAATTCCTGCTTTCTCGAAGCTTCATCTAATAGTTCAGCCACACTGATCTCGATGGTTTGCACTTGGAACTGGGCAATGACCTCCTGAAGTTGCTCGGTCGTCTTTTGGGTGTGTGAGCCGACGACGATCAGTCCGCCGTGATGTGTTCCAGCAGTGGCTGTCATTTCTCGGGCAGTCAGGAATGGCCGATCCTCAATCCCCGCAAACGACTTGACGAAGGAAGCAGCTGTGCGAAACAAAAACCTTTTTCCCATTTCCAGCGCCCTCAGTAATGCCACCGACAAAATATCGAGATCCTCATATGATGCTGCATTGACGATAATCGGTGTATTCCCTTGCGCAGCGAGCAGGATGGAATGTACGCGTACGACACCACCTAAGCGGATGTCCGCAAGTGTAATTGTCCGTATTTGCTCTACAGCATCAGCCCCGCCCTTTTCGATCACCCAGCTGGGGAGATGCGCATTCGAAAAGCCAAAGACAACATCCTTGGCAAATTCGGTTTCATGAACAGGCACGAGGGTCTCGCCATCCTGTAAATAGTGCGTGTCGTTGATCGTGTACCGCCCGCCCTCCATAAAAGCGGGAATGATCAGATGACCGTCAAGCTCCCATCCTGCTTCGCGCGATAATTCATTTTGCAGCACTTCTATTTCCAACGGATAATGCCCACGCAGCGTAGAATCCCCACGGCTGACCACAGAAAACTCGATTGTGAGTTCCCGGGCAACCTCTACCAGATTGTGCATGATCTCGCGATTAATCGCGGCTGCCTTTTCAGGTTGATAGCTTCTCGTATTCGTCAAAATGTAGAGAACATGACGGCCTTCCGCCAAACCTTGGCGAATCCATTCCTTGCTCCAGTCCGTAATCACGTATACATCGTGTACGGTTTGTACTCCGGTTGGATCATCATCGAGAACAATCAATTTATGGCCGGTTTGCTTCCATCTATCCTGGATTTGTTGACGCAGACCGTGTTCCTGTCTGACTGGCGGGAGGTCGCTGCGCATGTCTTCAACCGTTATGGGAGTGGATGGTGGATTCATAGAGACATCCCCCCTTACAATTTCACTCTGTCTAAAAGCTCTTCGACCGTTTCCACAATGTTGGCTGCCCGTAATCCGAAGAAATCAAGCAGCTCATCCATTTTTCCAGAAACACCGAAGCGATCCTTGGTCCCGACACGGCGCAGTGGTGTTGGCTGATGCTCAGCGAGTACCTCCGCAACAGCGCTGCCCAGTCCCCCGACAATCGAATGCTCCTCGATGGTTACGACCTTGCCTGTTTTGGCTGCGGATTGTACGATCGCCTCTACATCGATCGGCTTAATCGTATGCACGTGAATGACCTCCGCGCTAACCCCCTGCGCCTTCAGCTGCTCCGCCGCTTTCAACACTTCGCTGAGCATCATGCCCGTACTAATGAGAGAAACATCCGAGCCTTCAAGGTAGCGTATGGCCTTTCCAATTTGGAACGGTTCCTCGGGCTTTGTGACGATCGGCACAGGCAGCTTGCCTACGCGCAAATAGACAGGACCCTCATAATGAAAAGCGGCTTCGACTGCCTTTTCCATTTCTACCGAATCGGCTGGTACCAGTACGGTCATCCGCGGCAAGGAGCGCATCAGTGAAATATCCTCCAACGGAAGATGAGTTGCTCCCTCCTGTGCGGCAGAGGTTCCCGCATTATGTCCCACAATTTTGGCGTTATTATTGGCGTAGCAGACTGAGATTCTCATTTGGTCGTAAGCGCGGCCCGTTAAAAAGTTGGCATAGGCATTCGCAAAAGGTATTTTTCCAGCAACCGCAAACCCTGCTGCTGTTCCTACCAAATCACATTCCGAAATACCGATATTGAAAAAACGCTCTGGAAATTTATCTTTAAACAAATTGGTCATATTCGATTTCGCACAATCCGCATCCAGAACGACCAGCTCTTTGTGCTTTTCGCCTAAACGGATCAGAGCGGCACTGTATCCTTCACGAGGTGCTTTTAGCTGCGTCATTTATACCAACTCCTTCAAAGCGAATTCCAATTCCTCATTGCTTGGCGCCAAACCGTGCCACTTATGTGTATTTTCCATAAAGGAAATCCCTTTGCCCTTGATCGTATGAGCCAAAATCGCCGTTGGCTTGCCTTTGACCTCTTTGGCTTGGCGCAAAGCATCGTCCACCTGATCCAGATGATGTCCATCGATTTCGATCACGTGCCAGCCAAAAGACTTCCATTTTCCAACCAGATCGCCGACACCTTTTACATTGTCCACATAATCGTCCAGCTGAATCTTGTTCCAGTCGATGATGGCACAAACGTTGTCCAGCTTGTAATGAGGCGTGGTCATCGCTGCTTCCCATACTTGCCCTTCCTGCAGTTCTCCGTCACCGATCATGACGTAAGAGCGGCGATTGCTGCCATCCAGCTTCGCTGCCAAAGCAACTCCATTGGCAACAGACAATCCTTGACCGAGTGAGCCCGAGGAAATATCGACTCCCGGACAATGCTCGCTGCACGGATGCCCATGCAAGCGTCCATCCACATCGCGGAAGGTCATCAGCTCTTCTACCGGAAAAAACCCTTTCTCAGCCAGTACAGAATAATAAACTGGCGTGCAATGACCCTTTGACAAGAAGAAGCAATCCCGGTCAGCCCATTGCGGATTTTTTGGATCGACATTCATGTGCTCAAAAAACAGTACGGTCAGAAGTTCAGTTGCTGACAACGAACCTCCAGGATGTCCACTCCCCGCATGATTGGTCATTTTGACAATGTGCCTGCGAATGGTTTTCGATAATTCCTGATAGTGCGCCAGCTTTTCACGACTTAAAGCCATAGCGGCTCCCTCCCTCTTCGAACCTTCCTTTGTGTTCTGTGCAAGCAAATCCATTGTTTCTAATTAAGAAATAGCGTTTCATATTATAAGCAAAAATTTTTGTTTCTTAATAGGAAACTATGTTTCGTTTATTGATTAAAAAAAATATCTACTCGCGAACAGCTGCTACTAGCTCCATTTCCACCCAAGCGTCTTTAGGCAAACGAGCGACTTCCACTGTAGAACGAGCCGGAAGATGCGTCTGAAAATAACTGCCGTAAATATCATTGAGCTTTGCAAAATCATTCATGTCTTTTAAGAAGACGGTCGTTTTCACCACATGCTGCAAGCTGGTACCTGCCGCTTCAAGAACGGCTTGCAGGTTGGCAAATACCTGATGCAATTGTTCCTCGAATGTTCCCTCCACAAAGGTTCCATCTGGTCTGAACGGAAGTGTCCCGGAAGTATAGACCAGATTGCCAATCTTCACCGCTTGTGAATAAGGGAGATTCGGCTGCGGTGCTTTCGGCGTGCGAATCATCTCCATCTCGAACGAGTCCTCCCTCCACTTTTTTGTTCCTTATTAAGAAACATCGTTTCTGATTTAAAAAGATTGTATCAACTCCGCCAGTGCTTTTCAAGATCAAAAAATTAAATTTTCAGTATTTTACTGCCGCTTGTATCGCTGCTTCATAATCAGGATGTTCGGTTACTTCTGATACATATTCAGCATGAACCACTTTATTATTCTTGTCGATCACAAAAATTGCCCGTGTGAGCAAACGAAGCTCCTCGATAAGAACCCCATATGCTTTTCCAAACGATAGATCACGATAATCCGACAAAGTCTGCACCTGATCGATACCTGCTGAGCCGCACCACCGCTTTTGGGCAAATGGTAAATCAACGCTGATCGTTAAAACGGTAACATCTTTCAGGTTCGCCGCCTCTTCATTAAACCGGCGCGTCTGCTGGTCGCACACAGGCGTGTCAACGGAAGGAACAACACTGATGATGCGAACGGTGCCTTTGGAATCTTCCAGGGTAACCGAAGATAGATCATGATCCAGTACGGTAAAGCTTGGTGCTTGCTGCCCTACCTTTACTTCCTGTCCTACAAGTGTGACTGGATTGCCTTTGAAACGTACGTGAGCCATATTTACAAGCCTCCTTTATCCAGATGTTGTTTCTTATTAAGAAATATCGTTTCTTAATTGAACTCACCTCATTTATAACACATCCTTCTTGTCCTTCACAACCATTTTGTAACAAAGCCAACATGTCGAGAAGATAAATAATTGATTTTTCTGAATGTAATTGCTACTATGTAATACAAGAAACGTTATTTCTCATTAAGGAACAAGTGGCGGCCTATTCTTATGCCCCACCCAAAGGAGACGGAGAAACCGTGAGCAACCATACCAAAAGGCAGGTCGAAGGCATTGAAGTAACTGGTCCAGTCACCCCAGAAATAGCAGAGATTCTCTCACCCGATGCCCTTTCATTTCTCGTCAAATTGTCCAGAGCATTTTCTGATACACGCGAAGATTTGCTCCAAAGAAGATTGGAAAGACAAGCCGAATTTGACGCAGGGAAAAAGCCTGATTTTCTCCCGGAGACAGAGCACATCCGCAATGGCGATTGGACGATTTTGTCTGTCCCTCAAGATTTGCAGGATCGACGGGTAGAGATTACAGGGCCTTCCGGAGATCGCAAAATGGTCATCAATGCATTGAATTCCGGAGCAAAAGCTTTTATGGCTGATTTCGAGGACGCGAATTCTCCTACATGGACAAACACCATTCATGGGCAAATCAATATGCGCGATGCGATTAATCGAACGATCGACTACGTCAGCCCGGAAGGCAAAAAATATGCTCTACATGACGAGGTCGCTACGCTGATCGTTCGTCCGCGTGGCTGGCATTTGGATGAAAAGCATGTGCTTGTTGACGGGAAGCCCATCTCGGGAAGTCTGTTTGATTTCGGGCTCTACTTTTTCCATAATGCTAAAAATCTATTGGCAAAAGGCTCTGGTCCTTACTTTTACTTGCCGAAATTGGAAAGCCATCTGGAAGCACGTCTGTGGAATGATGTGTTTGTTCTGGCGCAGGACGAATTGGGGATTCCTCAAGGGACGATCAAAGCGACCGTTCTTGTGGAAACGATCTTGGCGACATTTGAAATGGATGAAATTTTGTACGAGCTGAGGGACCATATTGTCGGGATGAATTGTGGACGCTGGGACTACATCTTCAGCTATATTAAAAAGTTTCGCAATCATCCGGAGGTCATACTCCCTGACCGCTCTATGGTGACGATGTCGGTTCCGTTTATGGAAGCGTACACCTTGCTGACTATCCAAACATGTCACCGACGAAAAGCCCATGCGATCGGCGGAATGGCTGCCCAAATTCCGATTAAAAATGATGCTGTCGCCAATGAAGAAGCACTGCAAAAGGTCAAAGCAGATAAACAGCGGGAAGCACAAAACGGACATGACGGCTCGTGGGTGGCGCATCCTGGTCTCGTGCCGATTGTAAAACAAGTATTCGATGAGATCATGCCTACACCGAATCAAGTGGCGAAACAAATCGAAAATTTGAACGTATCTGCAGCAGACTTGCGTCGGGTGCCCGAAGGCGTCATCACCGAAAACGGTCTGCGCACGAATATTAGCGTGAGCATTCAATATATCGAGGCTTGGCTAAGAGGTTCGGGTGCGGTACCTATCTTTCACTTGATGGAGGATGCTGCAACCGCAGAGATTTCCAGAGCACAAATATGGCAGTGGATTCGCCATCAAAAAGGGGTTCTTGCGGACGGTAGAAACGTGACGCTGGGCCTGGTACAGCAGCTCGGCGTCGAAGAGCTGGACAAGATTAAAAACACCATTGGCGAGGAAGCTTTCGCCGCTGGAAAATTTGCCGTGGCTTACGAAATTTTTAGCAGCCTCATCACGAATGATCAGTTTGAAGATTTCCTGACTGTTCCGGGGTATGCTTATTTGGAAGAATAGCTGCTCTCCCATACAAAAACCTCCATTCTCTTTTGCCGAATGGAGGTTTTGTTTAGGTGCCGCCGATTCTTGCAGAAATCATCGCTGCCTTTTGCTTTACTTTTTCAATGAAGAAAGACAATCGCTCATCTGGAACCCGAAAGCTGGGAGCATTAATCGAAATAGCCCCCACTAGCTGATTTCCATATCCGATGATCGGGGCTGCGACAGCCATCGTCCCCTCTGTCTTCTCCGCGTAACTGATAGCATAGCCGTTCTGCTTGGCCTGCCCCAGTTGCTCGATGAACGTCTGATGAGAAGCTGGCGGCAGCTGAGTGCTGACTATTTTCATCATCTCTGGCGTCTTCCAATGTGCGAGAATCATTTTACTGGGGGCACCGATTGTGAGAGGAATCCGTTCCCCCAAATTCTCGTCAATGCGTATTTTCAATGGACTTTCTACTTTTTCGATTGGAATGGAATCGCCGCCTGCCGGAATGTTGAGGAAAATGCTCTCCTCTACCTCTACCGCCAGCTCCTCCATGTAAGGCCTCGCCACAGCGCGCAAATTCAGCTTTTCATGCAGCAGAAATCCGATTTCCATCCACGTATAACCGGCCTTGTAATGCTTGGTGACTGGTTCCTGCTCCACCAATCCGTAGTGGATCATCGATTCGAGAAAACGGTGGAGCGTACTGATGGGCAGGCCGGTTGCGTCAACTAGCTCCGATATGGGCCAAGCAGGTTTCTCATCTGAAATCAGTACCCGAATGATTTTCATCGTCCGCTCGATAGATTGAACCATAGTCTCCCGCCTCTACCAAAATGCTTTAAGCAGACACGCTGTTATCATTTGTCGTCTGCTTTTTTGTTTTTTTCCCATTCGACAGCTTGCCTTCCAGTCTGTTCACGAAGTACGTGAAGATCATAATCAGGATCAAGTAATACAAACCAACGACCATGTATGTGTCCAATTGGCGATAGTTGGACGCCGCTTCGCTAAGCGCTGTCCCCCACAAATCCTGCATCCCTACATAGGCTACGAGTGAGGAGTCCTTCAAACCGATGATAAACTGGTTACCCAAGGCAGGAATCGCACGGCGAAATGCTTGCGGTAGAACAATTCGGCGCATTGCCAGCGGATAGGACATTCCCAAGGAACGAGATGCCTCCATCTGCCCACGATCAATCGATTGGATCGCACCGCGGAAAATTTCTGCAATATAAGCACCGTTGTGAACTGCTAGTGCAAGTGCCCCTGCCCAAAAGTTAGAGAGTGTGATCAGATTAGAAATCCCGAAATACAAAATCGCAATTTGTACGATCAACGGAGTACCGCGAATAACCGTAATGTATGTGTGTGCGAAGTAGTTTAACGGCTTGGAGTTTGAGATACGGAAAAAGGCAATGATCAGACCAACGATACAGCCAAGCACGAGAGCAACTGCTGTCAGCTGGAGCGTGAGCCACGCCGCTTTTAGAAAAAGAGGATAGCTGGAAACCAAAATATCAACCACGTAAGATCACTCCTCGCATGAAGTAAAACCATCACTATACCTCTACGAGGCCTGCTCAGGGGTGAGCGACCGCGTCTGTTGGAAAAAGGGGGGCGTCCTGTCCGGACACCCCGCAACCTTGCTTACTGTTTTTGCAAAATGTCGCGACCAAACCATTTTTCGCTGATTTTTGCATAGGTACCGTCTTTTACAATTTCATCCAACGCTTTGTTGATGCGCTCTACTGCTTCTTTGTCATCCTTTCTCACAGCAATCGCTTGCTCGTCAAAGCTCAGTGGCTCACCTACGTCTTTTACTTTTCCAGCGCCTTCTTTAATAAAGCGCAAGCCTACTACCTGGTCAGTAATCACCGCATCGAGACGGCCTGTTGGCAAATCGAGCAATGCCGTGATGTCACTGTCGTACTGTGTGATTTTATCTTCATCGGTCAGCTTTTTCGCCCAATCCAAATAGTTGGATGCTTTTACAACACCGATTTTTTTGCCTTTCAAATCCTCTTTGGATTTGATCGTTGTATTGTCCTCTTGCACAAAAATCTGGGAGCCGGAGCGATAGTATGGGTTCGTGAAGGAAACTGCTTTTTGACGATCCTCTGTCACCGTCAAGCTACCGATGATGGAATCGTATTTATTGGAATTCAAGCCTTGGATAATGGTTTCAAATGGGTTGGTGATCGGTACTGCGGTCATGCCCATTTTTTCTGCCAGGGCTTGTCCGATTTCTACGTCAAAGCCTGTAAGCGTACCATTTTCTTTAAAGCTAAACGGCTTGTACACTCCGCTCATCGCGTAGGTAAATTCTTTCTTCCCGCCAGCTGCTCCAGATCCTCCAGCCGCAGGTGCGCTGCTGCTATCGGAACCACATGCGGACAGCAGTAGAGATCCCAGTAGTACAGTAGAGAGTAGTGCCCCAGACCACATAGAACGTTTTTTCATTTGAAATTCCCCCATTTTTTTCTGTTGGTTTTTATTTAGCGAATGCTTCCCAAAAATTGCTTTGTCCGCTCGTTTTGCGGGTTTTCAAAGAAGGTTTTGGGTGGCCCTTGCTCCAAAATAACGCCGTTGTCCATGAACACCGCCCGATCGGCAACCTCACGCGCAAAGCCCATTTCGTGAGTCACAACGATCATGGTCATCCCTTCCTGAGCAAGCTGCTTCATTACTTGCAGCACCTCTCCAACTAGCTCGGGGTCGAGCGCGGAGGTAGGCTCATCGAACAACAATATTTTTGGTTTCATCGCAAGCGCTCTGGCTATCGCTACCCGTTGCTTTTGTCCGCCAGAGAGCATATCCGGATAAACATCTGCTTTGTCCTGCAAATTTACTTTTTTCAATAATTCGAGCCCGAGCGCTTTCGCTTCTGCCGGATTCATCTTTTTGACGTGAATCGGGGCCTCGATGACGTTTTCCAATGCCGTTTTATGCGGGAACAGGTTGAAATGCTGAAAGACCATGCCCACCTCTTCGCGGAAGTGGTTCAAGTTTGTCTTGTTCGGGTCAATCTGTTTGCCACCTACCCAAATCTCACCTTCGTTGTATACTTCCAGAAAATTCAAACATCTAAGCAGTGTACTTTTCCCGGAACCGCTCGCCCCGAGCAGTACCACCACTTCTTGTTCTTTTACTTCAAGTGTCACACCTTTTAGCACGGTTAAAGACCCAAAAGATTTCACAAGCTGTTTAACCTGAATCATCCTGCTATCCCCCTATCTCTTCGCCACGGGATGACTTGCTGTTTTTCCAATAGTCGGAAAAGTTTTCTGATTTAAATTATAATTACATTTTTTCAGATATGCAAGAAAGTTTTTATTTATTCGTTCATTAAAAATATGCTGATCGGAAATAAGTTTGGAATTACGGGGGAAAAAACAGGGGATGGTCGGGCTATTGGCGAGGAGAAGAAACCGGAGAAAACGCTCCAGCTTCTTGGAACACTAGCTGGGAAGATTCACTGGACGTCTCCATGAAAAAAGCGAATTGGTCGGTGTTCCAAAGATCTGACGCTTATTTCTCCGGTTTCCTCTCACCAGCTTTTCCTGTTCCTATCGGCTGTTTTGGAGAGTTCCTTTGTAGATTCAAAAAAGCTGACAAAGAGTTATTATGCAGTTTTGGATGCTGTATGCACCTCTTTCTTGTCTGCAAAACAAAGAGAGCAACAAAAAGCGACCTTTCGGCATAGCGCCATGGTCGCTTTTTCATAACGTGCATGTGCAGCTTTTCCTAGCTCTTGGCTGTCTTCGGCTGCTTTTTCCCTGTTTTTTCATCGCTGCTTTTGCCCAGCTCATGCTTGATAAACAAATAGCGCTCGATCTCTCTCAGCAAATAAAACAAGGACGCCCTTGTTTCAAACTCTTCACGTGTACGCGGCAGGTCTGTTTCCTTGATCTCCTTGCGCATGTCCCGTAGCTGATCGATAAAGCGGTAGGCCGTATTGCCAGGATGCACGGAATCACTGATCCGTTCGAGAAAATCAGCCATGTGATGCCCTTGCGGAACCTGCGTATTGAGCGAGGACACAATCGGCATCATCCGCTCCAAAAGCTCAAACTGTTTTTCACGCATGATAAAGTACTGGTAGTACGAATCATCGCGGCGCCCCAAGCGATTGTCGACATCACGCGATGCCAGACGGATTGCTTTTTCCAAAAGCCCGGGAGCCTCGATCATTTCCCTCCCGTCCCAGTCACTTTCACCGTGGCGCAAATAATAGCAAAACTCCCGCAAAATTTTTATAAACAGCTTTTCCACTTGTCCCTGCATGGCTTGCAGCTCTTTATCCAGACTGGGCATGTACAAATTTACGACCAACGCGACACCGACACCTACGACAAGTAGCGCCACTTCGTTTGCGATCAGCGCTGCATCCATTCTTTGCGTCGAATACAAATGCATAAGCACAACGATGCTGGTGACGAAGCCTTCCTGAATTTTAAAGCGCACAGCCAGCGGCATGAAAATCAGGATTTCGATCAAAATGGCGAGAGGCGTAAAGCCAAGGACCAGGAACAAGGCTATCCCGATTGCCAATCCCAAAAAGCTTGCCAATATCCGATTCCACGCGGTTCGAAACGATTGCTTAACCGTCACCTGAATGCACAGGATCGTAATAATACCAGCTGAGGCAGGGAACATCAGGTCCAGCTGCTGGGCTAGTAGGATCGAAATCGCTGTTCCGATCGCTGTTTTTAGTGTTCGATAACCAATTTTAAGCTTGAGCCAATTCAGTCGTGTTCCCCTCCATGCTACTAAAGCGGATTTACAATGTTTTGCCACAGCTCGGGCAATATTGATACTCCGTTTTTACTCGCTCTCCGCAGTATGGACAAAAAGCCTTCTGTCCAGTAGTTTCGTCTGTCTGTTGATTCACACCCGCTGATTGTTGTCCGAATCTACGGTTTAGGGGATCGCCTTCTTCATTGGATTCCGTAATATCAAACAAGGACATTCTTTCCTTGGAGGTCGCGTTCTTGTAATGGTAAATCGTCTGGAAAATGCCAATTGCCACAAAGATAATTCCAAACAACGGAAAAATCGTTCCGACAAACGGAAATGGAGCATCTCTCGTTATGGCAAACGCCATGATCGTCCAAAAAATCCCGAACACGACCATGCCCAGGCTTCCAGCAGCCCCCATCGCAGACGGTCCGCGACCCGGTTTGATACTTTTCATCCGAAGCACCTCCTCTTTCCTAAATCTTACCCTAAAAATGATTGGGTCACAAACAGAAGCTCCCGTCCATAAGACTTTTCCTGCCCCTTTTGCGTCACGCTGCCACATCCATTTTTTGCGTCTTTTTTACGGAGACGGCAAAAAACTGAACAACCATAGCTACCAAGTTTATCACGATCAGTCCAATGACAGCGACTAAAAAGTTTCCTGCTGCATCATGAATCCAGCCGAGCATGATCGGACCTGTTGCACTCATGACATAACTGACAGCCTGAATCATTGCGGACCAGGACGCTGCTTCTGCTACACCGCTAGTTGCATCCATGGGGAGCAGCAAATTGAGTGAGAAAATAATTGCCGCGCCTACACCCAAAAAACCAGAAGCAAGCAATGGTTGAAACGCAAAATATATCATGACAAATCCTATTAGCTCCACGCAGGAAAAAAGCAGCAGCAAAAATAGGCGTGACGGGTACCGTTTGATCAGGAAAGGAAGCAGCAAATTGGCAGGGATTTGTACAACTGCCAAAATGGTTAAGGCGTTTCCTGCATAAGCCTTGCTGTAACCGAGGCTTTGTATGATCGGAGGCAGCCAGGCTGTAATGGAAAAAAAGATGATACCTGACAGGCCAAATGACAAAATAAACAGCCACGCCTTTGGATTTCTCCACGGAAGAGCTGCCGTTTGCTGCACTGAAGCTCTGCTCTCTGATCGTCCGCCCCGACGCATAACGAAATGCCACCAAACCGGAACTGCCACGACTACCAAAACGGACCAAATTGCAAGGGCTGCCCGCCACGAATGCATCCCGCTTTGCAAGGGTGCCGCTAAACCAGAAGCAAGGGCTGCGCCCATCGTCATGGCCGCCGAATACACGCTAATCATCCGGGCCACCTGATCAGGAAAGCGTTGCTTGATAAAGCCAGAAAGCAGCGGTCCCATCACAGCAATGCCTAAGCCAGTCAAAAAGGCAGTACAAAGTAAAAAGGCTGTCGAGCTCGTAAACAGACGCATAAACGTACCCAAGCCGATCAGCATCAACGCTCCAAACATTACGTTTTCGATTCCGTATCGACCACCAAATTTAGCGGCAATCGGCGAAAAAACACCCATACACAAAACCGGAATTGCGGTAAGCAAGCTGGCGACTGACCCACTGATTCCCAGGCTGCTCCTGATCATCTCGAGCAGCGGAGAAATGGAATTGATCGCCGGACGTATGTTAAGCGAAGCCAAGAACAGAGCAATTACCATGAGGGCTGCTCTTGCAAGAATTGGGCACTCTGTTATTTGATCGTATGGGTAAACGTATCGCGCTGACCGAAGCAGGCATGATCCTGCTCAAGCATTGCCGAGACATGTTTCAAAATCTCGAAAATGCCTTCCACGAGATTGAGAATCTGCGCAGCTATCGGGGAGGTACGGTATCTGTCGGTGTGTTACCGGCAGAGCTCGACTACCGCCTAACCCCCTTGTTTATCGATTTTTACCAGCGCTTTCCGAGCATCCGCTTGAGCCTGTCTGCCTCTACAATCGAAATTACAAAGCAGGTGCTTGAGAATGAAGTCGACGTAGGGATTACACTCCTCATGGCTCCGGACAGTCGTCTCGTGAGTATCCCGCTTTATCGTGAAGAGTACGTATTGGTAGTATCCGCAAGGCATGAGCTGGCTCACTATGATTCTGTAGCCTTGACCCAATTGCAAGACCTGCCCATGATCATTTACCCGAAGCAATTTCTTAGCCGAAGACTATTGGATGACCACTGCCAGCAGCATGGCCTTCACCTTAATACAGTCATAGAAACGACAACAGGACCCTCGCTATTCGGGTTTGTAAAGGAAAATATCGGAGCTACCCTCCAGCCTCTTCCCTTGTCCAAATCCATTCATGACCCGGGTCTGCGAATTGTTCCCGTCAATGATCACCCACCTACCCGGGAAATCGGAATGGTTTATCGCGCCGATAAATATCTTTCTTTTGCCGTCCAAAAATTCATAGAAACGATGGAAGAAAAGCTCAAGCTGTAGACAAAGAAAGGGGCGACCTGTCAAAAGTCATACACTCCGACTTTTGAGGCCGCCCTTCGTATCAAGCTCTATTTCTTTTGCGTTTGTTCATATAAAGTTTGAACCAGCTGTGCTACCTCTGCTCGCGTCAGTGACTCGTTCGGGCTAAAGGCAGTTGGTGATTTACCCGCCAAGATTCCTTGTGCGTTCACCAGCGCTACTGCCGGAACCTGTTTTTTCTGCAAGTCCGTGTAAGGCGTGACGAATATGTCTGTCTTCTCTAACAGGCTTCCGTAGCCAAGCAAACGAGCAAGCATTTCTGCTGCTTCTATCCGCGTAATGGCGCGATCAGGGTTGAACGTCTTGCCTTCCTTGGCGATGATGCGGTATTGAATTGCTTTTTGAATCGCTGGATAGTAGGTGTTCTTCGTATCTACATCGGTAAACTGATAAGTCTGATCCTCTTGGTCCTCATAAAACATGCCTAAGTTCCGGAATTCATAACGATTTGTCAATCGCGTCAAAATTTGGGCCATTTCCCCGCGTGTCAATTCTTTGTCCGGCTCCAGCTTTCCATCCTTGGCCGTAAGTAGGTCCATACGTACTGCGAATTCCAGCGCTGCTTTTTGTGGATGCTCGCCAATGTCTTGCGGTTGCCGATTTTTTTCTGCCTCTGCATAGCTAACCCACTGTCCTAACACCGCGTCCACTACACCATCATCTCCTACGTAGCGATAGACGAGGAGTGGCTCCTTTGGCTGGGAGGGGAACACATAGCCGCTAAATTGTGGTTGGTAATAAGTAAGCATGAACTCTTTTTGCTTTTGCATGATTTGGTTGGCTTTCGTATGGTCGACGGTTGCTTTGGTTGATTTTTCAGTGGCGTTTACAGGCAATTCGTCCCAAGCAGCTCTCAGTCCTTCTGCTTCCCCTGTCTCAGGATCAACGATAACCTCTGTATACATGCTTTGAATTTCGACCCCATCCTTTAACCAACCAAAACGGACACCGTACGATTCTCCACTCTCTATCAGCTGCTTCTGCTCTTCTGCCGATGGTGACGGCAAGAGGTACATTTCTCCCAATCGGTCAGCATAGAGCATTTTCACGAGCTGGATCGCGCTTGCCTCTGCCTTGCTCCATGGTACAACGGTTGTGAATTTGCGCCCCCGCTCCCTAAATCGAGCCCCTTCTCTTGCTTCGTATCCCTTCAATTCACCACGGTCACCGATCGTGAGCTCCACGCGCTCCTCCGAATCCGTCTTCCCTTGGAGTGGAGTAAAGGAAAAATCCCAGTTCTGTCTTCGAATGCCATCCCCACTTGAGCTGGAGCCACTGCCATAGCTTCCTTCAAAGCGATAGCTGCCCGGGAACTTTTTGATGATTTGCTCAGCAATCTTTTGCGCCTCTTCTTTGGTAATGATGCGCTCTTCTCCTTTATTCTTTGCAACAGCAGTTCCGAGTGGCTGGATCTTTCTTTCCACAGCCTCGGTGCCTACCGCATTAATGACCTTGCCGCTTATCGCATCTACAAACTGCGGATCATTTTCATCAAAACGATATATCAGCATATACGGATCAGAGCCCGGCTCTCCTCTTCTTAGAACACTTGCCTGATTCGCGAATACGAGAGAAGGCTTCGCCTGCTCAGCTAAAAGCTTTTGTCCTTCTTCAGCAGAAATCACCGGTGTAGACGCAGGAAGCTTGCCTTCGTACCATTCCCGTGAGAAGGACATGAGTTGTCCATCTTCACCGATCGTAATTTGAAAACCGTTCTCCAGAAAAGGAATCTCGTTTTCGATCCGGGTAAAAGATAGGTGATGTGTGGGTTGCAGCTGATTAAAATAGGGGTACAGCGGTCCGTATTCATTTGGCTTGGACAATTTTTGTCGCTCTTCCGAAGTAGTGACCCGTTGCAAAAACTCCTCCGCTATTTTTTGCGCCTGTTCTTCTGACAGCTTGTTTTGCGATGCTCCAGCAATAGCACCGTCCCGATAGTTGGAATATTGCAGTAATTTACCGGAAACAGCATCGATTGTAACCATGATTCGGTTCGACTTTGTGTCTTCCCAAGCGAGTCGCCAAGACGACGTCCCGCTAAATGGATCGCGTTTGGCATCCAGAAAGCTAGCTCGCTCCAGTTTATAATCTGCAGGGATGGTGACCCATTTCTTGGCTGCCTGGATCGCTTCCTCCTGTGAGATGCTTTTGTCTTGTTGCTGCGCTGCATACGTGACCTGTGCTCCTCCACTCATACCAATCGTGGTGAGTACGGATGTCAGCAAAATGGAGGTAGACACTCCCATCGCCACTCCCCATGATTGTTTCCGTTTTATCACGGTAAAAACCACTCCCTTCGATTTACACGCTCGACCCATTTTACCATTAATATGGAAATTAAGGCAAAAAAAGATCTGCTTTCAGGCCAATGTCTCGCCTGGCAGATCTTTTTTCCTTGCTCTCGAATCTTATACTTCCAGCTTTTTGGCCAGCGTTTCCACGTTCAGCACGTTACCCACGAGGAAGTTGCCGAATTCGCCGAAGCGCGCACTTACTTCATCAAAGCGCATTTCGTACACGATGTGCTTGAATTCCAGCGGATCGTTGGCAAACAGTGTGACGCCCCATTCCCAATCGTCGAAGCCCACAGAGCCACCGATGATTTGCTTCACGCGACCAGCATAGGAGCGGCCGATCAAACCGTGGGAGCGCATCATTTCCTGACGCTCCTGCATGCTCAGCATGTACCAGTTGTCTTGCAGATCACGCTTTTTGTTCATCGGATAGAAGCAAATGTGCTCCCATTTTGGCAAGATTGGATAGAGACGGTCACGCACATGTGGGTTCGCCTTTGGATCTTCACCAGGGTTATGTACATAGTTGCTCAGCTCAACTACAGACACATAGGAATACGGTGCTTCTGTATAAGCAGCAAAGCGTGTTTTATTAAATGCCGTTTTGATCTCATCCAGCTCTTGCATAGTCTCTCGCAAAAACATGAAGACCAGATCAGCCTTGTGTCCCAAAATGGAGTACACAGCGGTGCTTCCTTGTCCTTCTGCTTCATTCGCATCCCAAGTACGGATCAAAGCATTCAGCTCGTCCAACGCTTCTTGACGCTCCTGTGCAGAAGCTGCTTTCCACTTTTCCCAATTGATGGTGCGGAAATTATGATACGTATACCAACCTTCTAATGTAAGCAACGCTTCGTTCGTGCTCATTTGAAAATCAGCTCCTTTGAAAAATCTGGTTATCCTGTCTTCACCATTCCCAGTATAGCATAAGCAACTACGGTATATTCGGAACAGATTGGTGAACAACAAAAGAAACAAGCGGCGCCATACGGCTACCGCTTGTCTTCGCTACTTGCTGCTGCAACTGTTAATTGACTTGCTGCTGCCTCATCTACAATCACCGTCACATCTGGATGAAGCTGAAGCAAGGAAGCCGGCACATCCGCTGTCGCCTCACCCTCTAGCATCAGTCGTACTGCCTCTGCTTTTGCCTCACCACTCGCGAGAAGAACGACTTTTTTGGCACGGAGAATCGTCTTGATCCCCATCGAAACTGCTTGTGTAGGCACTTCCTCTATGCTGGCAAAATAGCGGGCGTTTGCTTCGATCGTGCTCTCGGTCAGCTGCACCACTCTTGTCGTCGAATCCACAGAAGAGCCAGGCTCATTGAAGCCGATATGCCCATTGTTGCCAATCCCCAGCACTTGAATGTCTACTCCGCCTGCCTGACGAATGGCTTCTTCATAGCGCTCGCATGCTTGCTCAAGGTCAGGAGCATCCCCCGCCGGGACGTGCGTTTTATCTACAGGCAGGTTGATATGATCGAACAAGTTTTCCTGCATATACGCGCGGTAGCTTTGTGGATGCTCGGCAGATAGCCCGACATATTCATCAAGATTAAAGCTGCTCGCCTGCGAGAAATCGATGCCTTCCTCCTGGTGCATCTTGATCAGCTCCCGGTACATACCCACAGGCGTACCACCTGTAGCCAAGCCTAATACTGCTTTCGGGTTGCTTTTTACCTCATAGGCGACCAGTTCTGCCGCCTTTTTGCCGAGCTCCCGATAATCCCCTACGATAACGAGCTTCAACTCATCTCACCTCAGTTAATATTTTCTCTCCATTACGGCCTTTGCTGTTCGTTCCTTGTACAGAAGCGCTTTTTCCTTGTTGCGCATGGCCAGTGTCGTGCAGATGACATCCAGCACATGGAGCTGTGCAATTTTTGCCGCCAGTGAGCCGCCCTGTAGCGGTCCTTCCTGTGCCGCAGTGAGCAGAGTAATATCCGCCACATTCGTAATCGGCGAGCGACGGTAGTGCGTCATGCAAACGGTGGTAGCACCTGCCTGTTTGGCTACTTTAAGCGAATCAATCGTATCCTTGGTGCTTCCCGATACGGACACGCCGATCGCTACATCCCCGGGGCCAAGTGTCGCTGCTGCCATCGCCTGCAAATGAGACTCACTCATAGCGTCTACCCGAAGACCGATCCGCATAAACGCGTATTTGGCATCCTGCGCCGTTACTGCCGAAGTGCCCACTCCGTAAAAATGAATCGTGCCCGCTTTTTGCAAAAGCTCCACACAGCGCTCGATTTGCTCCATGTCAAGCAAGGCGGACGTATTGCTTATCGCCTGTTGATTGGTTACCGTTACTTTTTGGGCAATGATGTCCGGGGTATCGTGTTCGCCTACTTCTCCGTGCAGGTTTTTGGCTGGTGTAACCAGCTCCTGCGCGAGCGCCAGCTTGAACTCCTGATATCCGCGAAATCCAATCTTCCGGCAAAACCTGAGCACAGTCGTCTCGCCAACTCCTGCCTTTTCCGCCAAATCAATAACGGACGAGTAGATGACGCTGTCTGTATGCTGCAAGACGATACTAGCGACTTTTTGCTCCGATTTGGTAAACGATGGCATAAGACTCTGTATTTGCAATAGCGTATTTGCCTTAAGAATGGTTGCTGTCCCCAGAATGGACAGCTCCTCTTGGTGTCCTGTCATATTCTCCCCCTTGGGTAGAAAAGACTGATATAATCTGTTTTCAGTACACGAAACAAAAAAGCTGTATTTCTACAGCTATTATATCAAAAAAGGAGCATTCCGCCATTGTTTTTATTTAAAGTGGAATACTCCTCCAAAATATTAAAATGGCGTGAACAAAACGTTGGCACATCGTCTGATACTCAGGCAACCTGTTCGCACTGCAGGATTTAGTACCAGATCGAGAGTTATGATCTCCCCTACCCCTACTGTGACAGTTCCCATCCCCTCGCCAATTCCCAATGCTCTTGCCACAACCAGATAATTGCCTGGCTCCAGATTGGCTGCCACGTAGCGTCCCAGATTGTCAGATTGGACAGTCGCTAAGATTCTCACAGGCTGATTCAATGACTGTACGTACACAAGAGCTCCAGCAACCGGAAGTCCCGTCAATCCTGAACGGACTGTTCCTTGGATTCGGCCAGTCTGGGAGAGCCGTATGATGATTCCGGTGGTTTGGTTCGGGTTTACGACCAGCTCTACTTGACCAGTGCCAATCCCGGGTATCGTCCCTACCGCGGTATACGTGCCTGGCGCTACGTTTACGAATCGGAAGGTCCCATCCGGCTGCGCCAAAATATTCTGCAAGCGCACTTGGTCTGCATTAAATAACGATAATTGAATGTTGTTGCCCACTGCTTGCGTACCATCCGGCAGCAGAACGATTCCGGAAATATCTCCGACGATCGGCAAAAGACCGATTGACGCTGTTGCCGTCTGTCCCCCGATTACTGAAACAGTGCTGTACTGGGTACCGAAGCCATTCGCACTCGCCACAACATTGTACAACCCTTGGACCAGACCGGTTACCAGAAAATTTCCTGCCTGATCTGTTACCGTATTGGCAATAAACATGCCATTCGAAAAGATTTGCACGGAAACAGCTGCTCCCGAGATCGGAAGTCCTGTCAGCTGATTGGTCACCTGTCCTGAAATATAGCCGGGCAGTGCCCCCATCGTCAGAATGACTCCGCTTATCGTCTGCCCTGCTGTAACAGTAATGCTCTGCATCGCATTGGCGTAGCTTTCCTGACTCGCGCTGATGATGTACGTTCCAGGCGGGAGATTGCCTACAGAAAAATTACCCAGATCATCCGTAACCGCACTCCCAAACAAAGTACCGTGAGCATCCTTCACCTGGACAATCGCATTAGACACGACTGCACCGCCTGCTGCCTGAACCTGCCCCGTGATAGTAGCCGGGAACGGTGACAGCCCCACATCAATAGCCGTTGTCTGTCCCGAAAAGATCGTCGCTCCGACGGGTGAGGTGGCGTAGCCCTGCGCACTGATCGTCAGTGTATACGTCAGGGGAGCCAAGCCATCAATGACAAATTGACCAAGTCCGTCCGTAATCGCCCTGGCCAACAAATTGTTTGTCGAAGGGAAAAAGATGAGTACTTCCGCACCTACCAGAGGCGTCCCATCCAAACTATCCCTGACGGTACCCTGCAAGACACCCGGGTTCGGATCAAGAGGGATGTCGACTGTAGCCGTTCCACCGGCAGCTACACCAAAAGAGACATTACTCCGTTGATAGTTTTCATTTCGAGCCAATATCGTATAGGTCCCTGCCACAAAGCCATAGATCAGGTACATGCCTTGCGCGTCGGTCTGGGTAGAAAAAAGAATCGTATTGTTATTGTCCAGCAGACGGACGAGTGTGTTTGCAAGAGGCGTTGCCAGCATGGCGTCGCTGATTTGGCCCGTCACACCCGCCGGCAAGCTCGGCAAGGAGAAGTCGAGACCTGTCAGTGAGCCCTGTACAACCGGAACAGTCGACGATTCAGCAGCATACCCCGCAGCATTGGCAATCAGTGTATAGCTGCCTGCCGAAAGACCGCTTTCCACGTATTGCCCTTGTGCATCAGCGAGCAGAATAGCCAGGATCGTCCCCGACGGACTCCCTTGGCGAACGGTAATGGTAGCGCCTGCTATCGGCATGCCCGAATCTTGTTCTCGAACAATTCCCGCTATGGCGCCAGGCAATCCCTGAAGCGCAAAGCTTAATGTAGAAGCACCACCAGCCTGTATAATTGCCCCGGCAGCTTCGCTCGCATAACCAGAAGCATGTACATTTACGGTGTATCCTCCCTGGGCCAGCCTATTTATGAAATAGCTTCCCGTGGCGTCCGTCAAAACTGTGGCAACAGGTGCTCGTGTACTATCGTAGACGATGACGGTGGCTCCAATGATCGGCAAGCCTGTTTCAAGATCAATAACAGTCCCTGACAAGCTGCCGGGACTCGGGATAAGCGCCTGCTGGAAATTCGCTGTTTGCCCTCCTGACAAAATGACGGACTGCGATGCGGATGAGAAATTCAGGGCGGTTACCGTCACGTTTACCACGCCCGGAGGAAGTTTTTCAGCGAGAAAAACACCTTGATCATCAGTAAGAAGCATAGAAAGCAGTATACCTTGCGCGTCTGTTATCAACACACTGCTTCCAGGAACGCCAAGGCCTGTCACCTGATTCGTCACTTGACCAGAGATAGCTGCAGGCAAATCAGCCAACGTAACTGTCGTCGTTGCCGTCGCCCCCGCTGTTACCGTAATACCGATATTACTTACTCCGTAGCCGGGCGCAGATGCGAGGATGGTGTATCCCCCCGGAGCGACATTTGAAAAGAAAAACCCGCCCAATTCATTCGCAAGCAAGCTTTGAATGACCGTTTGATTGCTATCGACCAGCTTGACGCTGATATCGCCCCCGGTAACAGGCAGTCCGTTGCTGTTCATAACACTGCCAGAAATTGTCGCGGGCAGTAACAGGAGGGCAACGCTGGCTCCTGTCGTCTGTTGACTAGCTACATTGACCCCGACAGTCTGAGCGGAATAGGTAGGAGCGCTGACCGTGACGTTATATGCTCCCGGGGCAAGATTTCCAACCAGATAGTTGCCACCCGAATCTGTACTTGCGGAAGCGACTACATTTCCGTCCAAGGCAGAACGAATCAGCACAACAGCTCCTGAGATCGGCGTTCCCGGACTTGCCGCATCCGTCACCTGACCACTTATTCCTCCCGCATCTGCTGAGAGGGTAAAATCTATCCCCGTTTTGACTTCCCCTGGCCCAAACGTGACACCAATCGTTCCGGCGACAAACCCGGGGGCATTCGCTGATAAGATGAAGGAGCCGACAGGCAGATTTCCAATCGTATAGACTCCAGATGAGTCAGTCGCTCCAAAGCCCCGTGTCGTCTCATTCAAGTCCATGATGCGAACAACGGCATTAACAATCGGCTGCATGCTCGCGTCACGCACCGTTCCCGAAATGCTGGCCGGATTAGGCTCGAGTGTCATAGTAACGCTGGCGGTCTGTCCTGCCACTACGATAGCTCCGGTGGACTTCACAGCGTAACCGGGTGCGGATGCAGTCAAGACATAGGAGCCTGGAGGCAATCCGTCAAATGAAAATGCCCCGTTCCCATCGGCAATGACTGAGCCAATCAACAAGTTGTTGATGTCGAACAACTGGATAGAAGTACCTGCAACTACAGGGCCTATCGTACCACTGATCACTCCGAATGCTTGGGAAAGCTGCTGCTGGACAGGAGTTGCCGCATTTGGCAGTACGATAGCCCCCGCTTGATTCGACTGGAAGCCAGTCGCTGAAGCTGTGACGATGTATTGTCCCCCGGCCAGCCCCATAACCGTGAAACTCCCTTGACTGTCGCTGATGACTGATTTGATGACGAAACCGTTGGCATCAAGCACATTGATTTGTGCCCCGGCAATCGGTTGCAGGGTTCCGGCTGCGACTACCTGCCCATAAATCTCACCCGGACTTGCAAACAGCAATAGGGAGGCAGGCGTGTTTGTATTTGCGACGACGGTTGCCGTGGCGCTGTTCGTTTGATAGTTAGCAGCATTTGCCGTAATTGTGTATACCCCAGGTGAAAGGCCTGAAATCTGATAATTTCCGGCGAGATCGCTAAACGCCTGGGCGACGATTGCTCCGGCACCGTTCAATACACTGACCTCTACGGAAGCACCCGTGATTGGCAGTCCTGTTGTCGCATCGAGAATTGTCCCCGACAAACTCCCCGGCAAATCAGCAAGCTGCGTATTCACCGTGGTTACGGCAAGTGGACTGACGAATGCTCCTGTTAAGCTCGTTGCTTTATCTGGAGCCGACACGATCACTACGTAGTTTTTTGGTAGCAGGTCAAAAACTGCATACTGTCCGTTACCATCTGTCAGTACCGTTGTCACTACTGGACCCGCGGCTGTGTTGTCTCTTACGGTAACGACCGCACCTTGAATCGGCTGGTTCACACTGTCTGTTACCTGACCTGCTATAGTACCTGGTGAAGCTTGCAGCGTGAAATTCAGCAGAGATATCTGCTGAGGCATGATGATTGTCCCGAGCACAGAAGTCGAATAGTTCGGCGCCGATGCGGCAACCCTGTAAGAACCCGGTGCCAAGTGAGGAAAAGAAAAAGTCCCTGCACTATCCGTTATCGCCTGCGCTACAGGCACGGTCCCCTTTGATACGATGACAGCTGCCCCGATAAGCGGATTCCCTGACGTGTCTGTGACACTCCCGTTCAGACCTCCCGCCAGTTTATCCAACGAAAGATTAACTTGGGTAATCGTCGCTGGCGCAATATCAAACCCGATTGTTTTCCCGGCATACCCCTCTGCCGAAACCGCAAGTACATAAGTTTCCGGTCCAAGCAAGGACAACGAATAGTCCCCGTTCGCATCCGTTGTCGTCTCTGCAACAGGAAGACCTTCGCGAGTCAAGACCTTGATACTTGCACCCGGGATGTCGTCTCCTGTTTGCGCATCCGAAATCGTTCCGCTCACGGTGCCAAATGCTGCCGTCAAACTGAAGTTCAAAACTTTGACATCTCCTGGCTGCAGACTGGTACCTGCCAGCTGTGTGGAATAACCTGCCGCGCTGACCCGGATCTGGTAGACGCCTTGGGCCAGCTTGTTCAACACATACGTCCCAGCCCCGTCTGTCGCGGTTTCCGTCAGGAGAATGCCTGCCTGATTCAATACTTCCACGAGTGCACCTGCGATTGGTATGTTGCCGGGATCAGTCACCTGACCCGAGAGCTGAGCCAGAGCCGTTTGTAAAACGACATTTTGTGTTGTGGTCTGGGCACGAATCACACTGATTGCAGCCGTGGCAGACTGGTACGTGTCCGCGCTCACAGCAATTGTGTAAGCGCCTGGCACGACATTCACGAATTGATAGGCTCCCCCTGCCCCGATAACCGTTTGACTAACGGTGACACCTGACGTGTTGATGAGTTTTACAAGTGCACCTGCAATCGGAGACAGGGCAGCATCCGTAACAGTCCCTGTCACTTGCCCTGGACTTTGCGGTAGCAAAATATCCGCACGCGTTGTCTGTCCAGCTAATACCGTAACAAATTGTATTTTCGGATCATAAGTGGACGCAGTGACTGAGACTGAATAGACACCAGGTGCCAATCCCGTAAAGGAATAAGCCCCATCTATGTTTGTAGTTGTCGTACCGATCAGGACCGGAGTCAAATCATACAGCTCTACCTGTGCACCTGCAACCGGCAAATTCGTGGATTGGTCAAGAACAACTCCGGCAATGCTTCCTGCTGGGCTCACCGTGATATCCAAGGTATCCGAGACCGGGGCAAGCGTTCCTCCCGAGTAGCTATCCACCCCTGAAGCTGTCGCGGTATTCAATCGCCGGGTTCCGCTCGGTGAAGTCGTAAATACCCCGCTTACCGTAAAGGACAAGTTCGCTGTCGATCCCGCAGGCAGATTACCTATTGTCCAGCTGAGGATTTTGGTCAGCGGATTGTAGCTCACAATGCCACTACTCACCGTATTCACCGTAAAAGCAGTAACCTGATCAAGCTGGAGCAAGTCTAGAACCGTGACCACATTCGCCTGACTTTTTCCTGTATTTTCAACCGCAATCGTACCTGACCACTGCGCTACCTGTCCGGTAATGACACTGCCAGGTCCAGTGGTCAGCTGCTTGTCGAGCGCTAGACTGGCCCGAACATCTCCCGTCGACACCATACTGACATTGCTCAATGAATTGATAAAGCTGAACCCTTCGCTGGTCCGTAGAGAATCCTTGTTGTAGTTATTATCATTGGTAGACGTAAACGGCAGAAATCGTAGAGAAGTAAGGGAGGTAACGGATAGCGTGGAAAAAAACGCAGCAGCGGGAACGACGCAATCAATGAAGTAATCGGGATTGCCACTAAAATTGGAACCGTCATTGGTGAGCCGTACGCGTGCCGTATCAAAATTGATAATCGGCAATTGCCAGTTCGGTGCTCCACTGCCGTTTGTTCCCTCAGCCTGATCTGTCCACGAATTGAATTCCACGATTGTGTTTTGAATCAAGGCAATGCGATTACGCAGCCCTTGCACACCCAGCATCCATTGATACGTGCCCGCTACTCCGTTTGTATTAATCAAAAATCCCCAGGCAAAATTTTGGAAACCGTTTTTTTGCGAATTTCGTGGATCTTCATTGACCCGTAATCGAAAGTATAAATAGGTTCCGTCATACGCCAAATACGCTCCAGGAAAAGTAGCGTTTCCCACCAAATCAACAGAACCCGGACTTTCGTCATTAGGAACGTCTCCGTATGGGCTCCCCCCTAATGTAAAGGGGACAAACTGATTATCAGACGGATAGGCCATTTATGGTCACCTCTCGTCTCTAACATATGTGCTCGTAGAGGTGTAGCACTGTGTCATCGTCCAATTTGGGCTTTTCAGCGCGTGTCCATCATAGAAAAAAGGCTTTCGCCTGCAAGAATACCTTGCCTACGAAAGCCTTTCTGCTTTGCTTAGCTAGCCTTACACAAACACTCGGTAGCCGAGTAAAATCACGAGCACCATAACCACGAGCGCGCCGATGAAAAATCCGATACTGCCTTCGTTTCTGCGTGCACGACCCAAAGACATTTCCATCAGACCGAATAGGACGATGGCGAGTACCCCTTTTACATAGTAGTAGAAATCGCTCGTATGATACTGGAAAAGCAGCCAGGCACCCGAAACAAGAATGATTACGATCATGAGTCTGAGCAACATATGTACGATTTTTCCTGCTTTTGCTTTTCCCAAACGATACAAGATATAGCCCACGATCAACAGGACAAACGCGACTTCCCAGCCCCCGACATGCGCTTCCTTCAACGCGTTGTACGGCATAATCTCAACCCCTTTTTTCCTTATTCATACCCTATCCAAGCCATTATAACAGAAGTGTCGGAAAAAAGCAGACGTGCAAATACGTGGCAGTATTGTGACAGGGAACCTCATTGTCCGGCGATTGGTTAGGAGAGAAAAAAGGAGAAAAGGCTCCAGATTCTTGGGCCTCCTCCTGTAGGTCATTCCTGCACGGTTCCATTCCAAAAGTGAAACCGCGTCCAAAAGTAGACATTCCCACGTAGAGATTCAGAGTTGGACGCTAAGTTCGTGTTTCACTTTTTCCATTGTACCTCGGCGGGCGTCCCAAAGACCTTCGCTTTTCTCCTTTTTTCTCTCACCAGCCTCTAGTGGTTCTCCTGTCTTTCTTTTTAAAACAAGAAAAGACCGCACGTTGCGAGCAGTCTTTTCACTCTAGCATTCTATCGAAGCAAAAATCCTTCTGACAGCGGATCAGTTGGATCAACGACGAATTGATGCAAGCCTGTGATGAATGCTTTTCCCTCTATGCTTGGAACGATAGCTGGGTACTCGCCTACTTGTGTCGTCTCCATTACCGTGCCGATAAATTGGCTGCCTACAATTCCTTCGTGGACGAATTTCTCTCCTATCGCGAGCTTTCCTCTTGCATATAAGGTAGCGAGGCGAGCAGCGGTTCCTGTGCCGCATGGAGAGCGATCGATTTGTTTATCAGCAAAGATCGTGACGTTGCGCAAATCGGAGCCTTGTTTTCTCGGCTCATCCGATATAATGACGCCATAGATTCCAACAAGCTCTGGCTCCAATGGATGTACGACCAGCAGCTTTGCCTCGATCTGTTCCTTGATGCGGGCTCCCCACTCCTGTAGCGCTGGCAGCTGCTCGATCTCTACCTGCACGCCTATATCCTCAGCATGCACGACCGCGTAAAAGGCTCCGCCAAAAGCGATGTCGACATGAAAGGTTTTTTCTTCCCATTCAATATGGACATCCTTGGCAAAAACAAAGGACGGTACATTTTCAAACGAGACAGATTTGACTTGGGTTCCTTGTGCGTTTGCACGAGCAATGATTCGTCCAGCCGGACTGTCAATGACGATATTCTCGCCAGGCTCTGGTGGCTGCATGATCCCGGTCTCGATCGCAGCAGTGACCACCGCGATAATTCCGTGCCCACACATCGTGCTATAGCCTTCGTTGTGCATAAAAAGCACTCCGAATGCAGCATCCGGGCTAACCGGAGCCGTCATGACGCAGCCGTACATCCCATGATGTCCCCGCGGCTCATACATGAGCACGCGCCTGATGGTATCGAGGCTCTCACGAAAATAGCGTCGCTTCTCCAAAATTGTCTCGCCCTTCAGCGGCGGGATTCCCCCTGTAATAATCCGCAGCGGCTCCCCACCAGTATGAGCGTCAATGGTCGTATATAACTGATTGATCTGCATCGTATCCTCACCTCTACAGGGTTGTCCCTAGCCTACCAGGCGTATTTGATGGCGCAGGTCTTGATCTCGCTGTAGAAATCAAGAGCCGCCTGACCTTGCTCCCGGGTATGGGAGCTGGACAGCTTCATCCCACCAAACGGAGCTTGGTATTCCACGCCTGCCGTTTCCTGATTGACGCGAACCATTCCAGCCTGCGCGAGATCGAGGAAACGATGTGCACTGGCCAAATCACGCGTAAACAGCGAGGCGCTAAGTCCATATACGGTCTGATTGCACAGCTCGATCGCTTGATCAAAGTTGTCAGCAGCAAGCATGACAGCAAGCGGTCCAAATACTTCCTCCTGAACGAGGGCATGGTCCGCTGCCACTCCTTCGACAATGATCGGGCGGATGAAGTAGCCCTGATCGGCTGCATCTACAGCTGGACTTTCAGCCACAAGACGTGCTTGCTCGCTTGCGAGTGAAACGTATTTGTTTACCGTTTCATATTGCGCCGCTGAAGCAACTGGCCCCAGGTATGCTGCAGAATCACTGGCTTCGCCAACCCGGCACGAAGCCATCGCTGTCTGCAATCGCTCCACCAGAGGCTGATAGATTGCCTTCTCCACGATAATCCGGCTCGTTGCCGTGCATTTTTGTCCCGCTGAACGAAAAGCTCCACTCAACAGAATCGGTACGGTTTTATCCAAGTCAGCATCTGCCAAAACGACTGCGGCATTTTTTCCGCCCATTTCGGTCTGATACTTGATATTGCGTCCCGCACAAGCCACTGCGATTTGTTTACCCGTTTCCGATGATCCTGTAAAGCTGACTGCATCGATATCCGCCTCTTCTGTCAGGACGTTTCCAATCTCGCGCCCTTTTCCGATCACGAGATTCAGTACCCCAGCAGGCAGCTTCGTCTCAGCGAAAATCTCTGCCAATCGCGTCGCTGTAAGCGAGCCGTTTTCAGCAGGCTTCCAAATGACGGAGTTGCCGCAAATAAGAGCCGGAGCGATTTTCCAGATCGGGATTGCAACGGGAAAATTCCATGGTGTGATGACCGCGACGACTCCTAGCGGTACACGGCGGCTATATTGCAAAACATTCGTATCCGCTGACGGAATCAAATTTCCGTTGGAGCGCATCCCTTCTCCCGCGTAGTAGCGCAGCAAATTGACTCCGCGCATGACCTCCCCGCGCATTTCGCCTATTTGTTTTCCCATTTCCCGGCTAGCCAGACTAGTCAGATCATCTGCATACTTTTCCAATGCTGAGGCCATCTGAAATAATATTTCGCCACGCGTTGCACCCGTCTGCTCTGCCCACGACTTTTGCGCTGATCTTGCCGCCTGCTGTGCAGCGAGTACGTGGGAGCGGTCGGATAGCCGTAGCACTCCCACCTCCTCTGTGAGACGCGACGGGTTTTTGACCGTCACTTCCTTGCCAGCGGGTGTAATCCACTCGCCGCCGATCCAGTTATTGCTTTGCATCCTCGCCTGACCTCCTTATCGACTGCTTGTGGCACCAACTGCAAAGTCAAACGCCTTTTTAATATCCGCATAGTATGCTTCTGACAGTGGGAGACGTGGCGGTCTTGTTGGTCCAACCGGGAAATTCGCCAGCTCCATCATGTATTTGATCGACTGAACAAGCTGTGGACTCGCATCGAAGTGGAACAATGGCAGAAGTCTGCGGTACAGCGCTTGTGCTTCCTTCAGATTGCCTTCTCTTGCCAGACGGAACAGCTCCACGCCTTCTTTTGGCAGTGCATTCGGTACGCCGGAAATCCAGCCGGTAGCTCCAACCAAAGCACCTTCCATTGCCAAGTCGTCTACGCCGACCATGACCTCCAGATCAGAAAGAGCGAGGATATCCTGTATGCGGCGTACATCTCCTGTGAACTCTTTGACCGCTACGATATTTTCCATTTTGGACAACCGAGCCAAAATGTCTGGTGTCAAATCAATCTTGTAGTCATGCGGATTGTTATAGGCAATAATCGGCAAACCTACTGTATTCAGCGCTTCATAGTGAGCAAATACTTCATTTTCGAGTGGCTTGTAGTTGATTGGCGGCAGAGCCATGACTCCCGCTGCTCCTGCGTCCTTGGAAAATTGGACCCACTCAACCGCCTGACGGGTAGAAGGAGCCGCAGAACCGACTACAACAGGCACGCGACCTTTTGCCGCTGCGATTACAGTGTTAATTACCTTGGCCCGCTCTTCTCCTGTCATCGTTGCGTATTCACCGAGCGAACCCGACGGAACCAAGCCATCGATCCCTTCTTGAATCAGCCATTCGCACAGCTCGGTAAGACGCTTGTAATCTACCTCGTGATCCTCTGTAAAAGGGGTAACCAGTGCTACGTAAACGCCATCAAATCGTCCCATTGTTCTTTCTCCTCTCGTTCTCTTCCTATTTTGGGATAAATCTTAATGATCGGTTGCCTCCGGGATGAGCAGGAAGCCATTTGCCAGCTCGTCTTCGGGATTGTAAATAATCGTATGCTTGCCCATAAGCCACGCAGAGCCAGCAATCCGCGTCACCACAGCAGTCAAGCCGCCTTCTTTAGTCTCCTCCAGCACCTTTCCTGTAAAGAGTGAGCCGACGATGCTCTCGTGAACAAACGGTTCATTCAAGCCGATTTCTCCTTTTGCATACAGGGTCGCAAGCTTGGCAGAGGTTCCGGTTCCACATGGCGAACGATCGATACCCCCAGGAGGGACGACGACTGTATTTTTCACATGAGCATCTGCATGATTGGGAGCCGTATAAAACTCCACATGGGTCAGCCCACGAATGAACGGCTTTTCCGGGTGAACGACCTCTACTTCTTGATTGATTGCCTTGCGGATGCGAACAGCCGTATCAATGATCGCAGAAGCATTGGACGGGATTAGCTCCAGTCCCAGCTTGCATGCATCCGTAATGGCGTAAAAATTACCTCCGTAGGCGATATCGCAGGTGACTCGCCCCAAGCCCTCCACCTCTACACTTACATCCTGCTTGTAAAGAAATGCCGGGATGTTGGTAAACGATACCTCGCCTGCCTTGCCAGCTTCTACCTGTACCTCGACCTCTACCAGCCCTGCTGGCGTATCGAGCTTCAGCTTCGTCACAGGCTCTATCACAGGAACCAGTCCCGTCTCGATCAGTGCCGTACACAGACCGATCGTATCGTGCCCACACATTGGCAAATAACCGCCTGTTTCAATGTAGATGACACCTACGTCTGCATCCGGATGGCACGGCTCCACGATCAGAGCACCTGACATGACATCGTGTCCGCGCGGTTCGTACATGAGGAGCGTGCGAATCCAGTCGTACTCCGCTTTCATATGGAGCATCTTTTCTGCCATCGTCGCCCCTTCCAGCTTGGGTAAACCGCTAATCACCGTGCGGGTGGGATTCCCTCCGGTATGTGTATCGACCGTAGAAAACACCCTGCTTGCTTTCATGGATGCAACACCCCTTTTTTCGTAAAGCGGTCATGTCTGAGTGGCGAGAGTGGGATAATAGTTTCACTTGCTTCCGTCAGCATTTCCGCCATCACTTTGCCTGTAATAGCTGCCAGGCTAATTCCATCTCCCTCATGCCCCGCCGCAATAAAATAGCCCGGAATCTCCTCTACACGAGAAATAATCGGCAGATGATCCTCTGTCCATGGTCTTAGTCCGCAATAAGTGCGAATGATGGCAAAGTCCGCAATCTTCGGATAAAAGCGCAGTGCTCTGCGGGCCATGCACCGTACGACATTCAGATCCACTCGTGTATCGAAGCCAACGAACTGCCGACTGGAGCCGATGAGAAAATTTTGGCTCTCTGTCGGTTCAAACACCAACGCCACACCGTACTTTTCCGTCTCCTCATCAACCTGGCGCTGACCTCCGAATTTGGATATCAAATAACCAAACTCCATCACCTTGCGTATCCCGACAGGCATCTGTCTGGAAGCGACGATCAGATGACCTTTTCGCGGTAGGATCGGAATATCCAGTCCGACCATCTGACCGATGTACGGTGCCCAGACGCCTGCAGCGTTCACCACCTGCTTGGCAGTCACTCTCCCGGCTCCCGTCTCCACCTGAAAAATGCCTGATGCCTGATCTCGCGTGACCGCTTTTACCTCGGAACGCTGCATGATCCGTGCGCCATGCTTTTTCGCCCCCTCAAACAGGGCAAACGTCAGCATGTACGGATTTACTGTAGAGTCAGTAGCGCATTCCAATCCCCCGAGAAGGTCGTCGGCAAAATAAGGCGACTCCTGCCTTATATCAGAGCGATCCAGCATCCGAAATGGCAGCCCTGCTTCCTTTTGCCGTCTCACCCATTTATTGGCAGCCTCCATCTCCGCTTCCGATTCACAGACGAGAATACTGCCGGGCGCTCGATACTCAAACGAGTGATCCAATTCACGACTCAGCTCATCAACAAGCATCTGACTTTTCAGCGACATCTGACTGTCGAAGCCCGGGTCCTTGTCGATCGCCAAAATGTTGCCGTCACAGCGCGAGGATGTACCCGATGCCAGCTCGCCCTTTTCCAGCACCACCACATCGAGACCTGCCTTTGCAGCGTAGTAGGCGATCGCTCCACCGATAATCCCTCCACCAATCACAGCTACCTCGGCATGGGTTTGGGTTTGTACAGTCATGGTTGATTCTCCTCAAAAACATAGTGTGGGTCTTCACGCTTTTCTTTTATTGCAAGCCATATGCCAACCAAATTTTTGCTTTCTCCCAGGCGAATTGTCTAAAATATTTTACAACTCTGATCACCAGTGTATAATTAATGAGAAAGTGTTTACTTTTTTATACATTCTTAAAAAGGGATGGTTGGGTTGAAACACAAACTGCCTGCTTTAACTGATTTCATACAGACGAACATGCTGATTTCCCGCTATCACGAGCATTTTTTTGTTCACACGGAAGCCGACATTCCTGTATTTCTCGAAGAAGCAGATGGCTGGCATGTCACCCGATCCTCGTATTTATCTGTAGACAAAAAAGTTGATCTCGCACTCCCTCCCTGGGAAAGAACCACTGTGATCCATGCTGATCTGCCTCTCTCCCAAGTCATCTCCTTACTTGATGATTATCCCTATCTCCTGATCGCAAAAGAGGCGCCAGAGCCTGTCGGTTATCTCGAGCGTTCCCGCGTCCTGCAAGCCGTTTTTGACTCCTACGAGGTTCTTGAAGCGTATTTTGAGACAATGATCAAGACGATGGATGCCTCCATTTCCGTCATTGATGAGCAGGCCCGCGTCATGGTCTGGACAGAAGGAGCCGAAAGCATTTTTTCCTTGAAGCAAAAAGACGTCATCGGCAAGCCGATCACCGATTTCTTCCCTCTGGAGATGCTCGAAACGATCCAATCCTTGAAAAGTGGACATTCCCTCTATCGCCATCAGCATCAGCCGAGAGAGGATCTCGTCGTTTTGATTAATACCAATCCCATTTTCCTGCATGACAAAATCATTGGCGCTGTCGCCGCCGAAACAGACATCACCAGTCAGGTCAGACTCAATCAGGAGCTGCTCAACGCCAACAAAAAGGTCAATCATTTGCAGCAGGAAATGGCCAAGCTGAGTCCGTCTGCCGATCCTTTTCAGCAAATCAAGGGAACCAGTCTCGCCATCCGGCAAATCAAATCGATGATCCAAAAGCTGAATGCCACCGAGGCTACAGTACTTATCCTGGGCGAAAGCGGTGTCGGCAAGGAGCTGTTTGCCAAAGCCGTGCATGATGTTCGTGAGGGTGCCAATGCGCCATTCGTCGCCATCAACTGTGGCGCGATCTCGCCGACCTTGTTTGAGAGTGAACTGTTTGGTTATGAAAAGGGAGCCTTCTCCGGGGCCGATCAAAAAGGGAAAAAAGGAATGATCGAGCTGGCACGTGGAGGCACACTCTTTCTGGATGAAGTCGGCGAAATGCCGCTCGATATGCAAGTGAAGCTCCTTCGCGTTTTACAGGAGAAAAAGTATTATCCGGTAGGTGGAACCAAGCAGATTGAGGCTGACTTTCGAGTCGTGGCTGCGACCAATAAAAGTCTGGAGGACTTGGTGAAGGAAGGGAAATTTCGCGAGGATCTGTTCTACCGTCTCAATGTCGTGACGCTAAAGATTCCTCCGCTTCGCCAGCGCATTGAGGATACGATTGAGCTGGCGCACTTTTTTCTTTATGAATTTTCGCTCCGCTACAACCGACCTGTCCATGCGATCTCACAAAACGTCATGCAAAACCTGCTCCAGTATGACTGGCCGGGCAACATTCGCGAGCTGCGAAATGCGATAGAAAGACTGGTCGTATTTGCAACAGATGGAGTTATGAAAGAAGAGGACCTGCCGTATTCGCTGCAAGGGCAGCCCAAAGCGTCTCCGATCGAATTGCCGAATGACCTGATTTCCTTGCAAGAAGAGCTGGAGGCACATGAGCGCCGCGTCATTTTGCGGGCCATTGAGCTGGAAAACGGCAACAAGCAGGCGGCCGCCAAGCGATTGGGCATATCCCGTGCTACGCTGTACAACAAATTAAACAAGTAAGCACACAAACCTCGTACAGGGGAAAATAAGGGCTGTCGATTATTTCTCGACAGCCTGACAGCTCGGCTAGGGACACGGTTTCCTTTCTTTCCGAGAGAAAAACAAGAGAAGGCGACGACGTACAAAGCGGTAATCACATCCGCTTTTCGGGGGTAGGACCTCAGACAAAATACGGACCAATTCCATGGTTGATTCCTCCTTTGTCGTTTGACAGCAGCCTTCTTGTCTCTTACGCTCCGAGATAAGCCTTGACGATGGATTCGTCCCCGCGCAGTACCTCTGCCGTGTTTTCCATGACGATTCGCCCAGTTTCGAGGACGTAGCCGCGGTGCGCAAGCCGAAGTGCTGCCTTGGCATTTTGCTCGATCAAAAGGATCGTCGTGCCTTGCTTGTTAATTTCTCTGATGATGTGCATAATCTCCTGCACAATAATTGGAGCGAGTCCCATGGATGGCTCATCGAGCATCAGCAATTTAGGGTGTGCCATCAAGCCCCGGCAAATCGCCAGCATCTGCTGCTCCCCGCCACTGAGTGTACCTCCCAGTTGTGTGCTCCGCTCCTTCAAGCGTGGAAACAAGGAAAATGCTTGTTCAATCCCGGCCGCAATCACATCCTTCTTTTTCTTTTGCGTAAATCCGCCCAGCTCCAGATTTTCACGAACAGTCAAGCCCGCGAAAATACGTCGTCCTTCTGGGACATGAATGATTCCTTCCTCAACGATCTGGTGAGGGGGCATGCCGACGATGCTTGTTCCGTTCAGTAAAATATCACCTTTGCCTGGACGGACAAGCCCGGAAATCGTTTTGAGTGTCGTACTCTTCCCTGCTCCATTGCTCCCTAAAAGGGCCACGATCTCCCCTTGCCTCACTTCCAGGCTGATTCCTTTCAACGCTTCGATTTTTCCATAGAACGAATGAACGTTGTCGATCATCAAAAGCGTACTCACATCGCCTCCTCCTCCTTTCCCAGATAGGCCTCTACAACGCGAGGATGATTCAGGACTTCGGCAGGAGCTCCCTCGGCAATTTTTTGACCATAATCGAGGACAATCACATTTTCAGAGATTTTATGAATCAAGCCCATATCATGCTCAATAATGAGAACCGTCAGCTCGTACTGCTGGCGGATACGCTTAATTAATTCAATCAGCTTCTCTTTTTCCTCATAGTTCAACCCTGCTGCCGGCTCATCCAGAAGCAGAACACGTGGTTTTGTTGCCAATGCCCTCGCGATTTCCAGATATCGCTGCGCACCGTACGGCAAGTTTTTGGCGATGCGGTAACGAAAAGTATCCATTCCGACAAAATCTAGGCAATCACGCGCCACTTCTTCTATGAGCTTCTCTTCCTTTTTCTGTGCAGGTGTGCGCCACAGAGCTCCCCAGACTGTCTGATTCGTCCGGCTGTGCATGCCTGACTTCACATTGTCCAGCACGGTCAAATTGGGAAACAGGCGCAGGTTTTGAAAGGTGCGTGCCAAGCCTCGCTGCGTGATTTGGCTTGGCTTTTTCCCGACAAGATTTTCATTACCGAGCATGATTTGACCCGCTGTTGGGCGATAAAATCCGGTAATCATGTTAAAAACGGACGTTTTCCCTGCTCCATTCGGTCCGATGATGCTCGTAATCGAGCCAGCAGGAATTTCGAAGGACAGATCATGGACAGCCGTGAGCCCGCCAAATTTAAGCGTTACATTTTTCACTGTCAAGCTGGACATCTCTGTCACTCCCTTCTGTCCTCACCGTATCAGCTTCATGCGCCGAATCCTTACCCGTCTCGTAGCGTGCAGGCCACAAGCCTTGTGGACGAAAGAGCATCATCGCTACCAAAGCCACACCAAAAATCAGATAGCGCCAGTCTTCTACTGACCTCAGCAGCTCCGGCAGCGCGATGACCAGTACCGCCCCGAGTACCACACCCGGGATGCTACCCAAGCCACCGAGTACAACCGCGAGCAAGATCATAATCGATTGGGTGAAGCTAAAGCTGAGCGGGGCAATCGCACTCATTTTTACAGCAAATACGGAGCCTCCCAAGCTACCGATGACGGCACCGATCGAATAGGCCAGCAGCTTCATCTTGATCCGATTGATTCCCATCGCCTCTGCTGCATCCTCGTCCTCGCGAATGTACATCCAGGCTCTGCCGATGCGAGAGGAACCGAGCCGCTTCACCGCAAGAACAGCCAGAATGGCAATGATCAGGATCAGATAGTAAAAGTCCATTTGACCTGCCAGCATATAGCTGCCGATAGAAGGGCGAGGAATCCCGTAAATGCCCGAGGCAGAGCCCGTGATATCGAGATTGATCGCCAAAATGCGGATAATTTCACCAAAGCCCAATGTCACAATCGCCAAATAATCACTACGCAGGCGAAGCGTCGGTGCTCCGATAATGACGCCAACCACTGCCGCGATCGTCATTGAGACGGGAAGCGTCAGCCAGAACGACCATTGATATACGGTCATCAAAATACCTGTCGTATACGCTCCGACCGCAAAAAAAGCGGCATAGCCCAAATCGAGTAGTCCAGCGAAGCCGACGACCACATTCAAGCCTTGAGCCAGGACGATATAAAACAAAGCAAGTGTCGCTACATCCAGCCAATAATTATTGGATAAAAACGGTAATACACAAGCGACGATGAGCAACAGGACGATGGAGAGCTTTTTTCCGAGTGGGTTCATCCGCTACATCCTCTCCGTTACTTTTTCGCCCATGATGCCCGTTGGCTTCAGCACCAGGATCAAAATCAGGAGGGAAAAGGCAACAACATCCTTCCACGAGCCACCAAAAAGGAATGTTCCTGCCGTCTCCATCATGCCAAGCAACAGGCCACCCAGCATCGCGCCAGGTATACTGCCGATACCTCCAAGGACGGCAGCCGTAAACGCTTTGAGCCCGATAATAAAGCCCATCATAAAATTGACCGTTCCGTAATACGCGCCTGCCATTGTCCCGGCTCCCGCTGCCAGCGAGGCCCCGATAAAAAAGGTCAGGGCGATCACCTTGTGTACGTTGATGCCCATTAAATGGCACGCTGTCTGATCGTGTGCGATTGCTCTCATCGCTTTCCCGTAGAGCGTTCGACTAATGAACAGGTGCAAGCCCAGCATCAACAGGGCAGAGATGATAACCAGTCCGATTTGTGTATACGTAATGTGCGCTCCGAGTACCTCCCACCCATCATGAGATAGCTGGAGCGGATACACCTGATATTGCGCTCCCCAAAACAGCATGGAGCCATTTTCCAGAAAAAGGGATACACCTATCGCGGTAATCAGGATGGATAGGCGCGGGGCGAGCAGAAGTGGCCGATAAGCCACCCGCTCGATCCCCATTCCGATCGCACCCACAATCACCATCGTTAGAAACAGCACAACAACAATTCCCATCAAGCCAGCACCTGAACCATTTCTGCTCACAACACTAAGCAGCGTATATCCGACAAATGCACCGAGCATGTATAAATCACCGTGTGCAAAATTAAGCAGCTTGATAATCCCAAAAACCATCGTGTACCCCAAGGCAATCAAGCTGTAAAAAGCACCGATCACCAACCCGTCAGCAAGGGTCTGGACCAATATATCCATGCATCCACCTCTTTCCTCGTTTCATGGACAAAGCGCTCCGCTGCTACTTCGCCAGCGTAAACTTGCCACCCGCCACTTTTAATACGGCAAAGTTGGAGGTGTCCAAGGTGTTTTGTGCATTAAAGGAAATGGTTTGGCCCAATGCTTTGAAGGCTTTCGTCTCTTTGATCGCTTTCTTGATCGCATCGCGGTCTGTAGAATTCGCTCTCTTTATCGCATCCGCCAGCAGGTTGACAGCATTGTAGCTGAGCGCAGAAAACGGTCCTGGAGCCAGATTGTTGTAAGTCGCTTTGTACTCCGTGGTGAAGGCTTCGGCGCCCTCGATAAACTCAGCGGTCGGAGTAGCCGTAATCAGCAGCCCTTCTGCGTTCTCTGCGCCCGCGATTTTAATGACATCCTCGCTAAAGGAACCATCGCCTACGAAGAAGAGACCAGAGACGCCTTTTTGCTTGAACTGCTTGACCATTAGACCTCCTGCCGCATAATAGCCGGTGAAATAAGTCGCATCGGGTCCAATACCTTTGAGCTTGGTGACCAATGCACTGAAATCTTTTTCCTCGGGGTTAATGGCTTCATAGGCGACGACCGTTCCTCCTGATTTCTCGACCGCTGCCTTGGCAAAATCAGCAAGGTCTTTGGCATAGGCAGAATTGTCGTGAACAAGAGCTACCTTTTTCGCCTGATTCGCTGCCATGTAGTCAGCCGCCGTCTGTGCCTGGTCAGGGGTCAGTCCATTAATTAAAAACAGGGTGTCATAGCCTTGGGCAGGCAATTTGGCTGAATTCGCTGCAGGGACAATCATCGGGATATTGGCATTTTTAAAGACACCAGATGAGGGCAGTGTAGCTCCGGAGCAGTAGCCACCGACTACGGCAACTACGTTTTGGGAAACCAGCTTGTTGGCAGCAGTTGTGGCCATTTGTGGATCGCAGCCGTCATCCGCCACTTCAATCTTCAGTTTTTTACCGAGAACACCGCCAGCATCATTCACTTTTTTGACAGCCATCTCAATCGCATTTTGCATATCTTTTCCATCGGTCGCATTGTTCCCCGTTACTGGCAGGAGCACCCCGACCAGAATCTCATCTCCGCCAGCGGAGCCTGGAGACTGTCCTTGATTTGCACATCCCGCTACAGCCAGTGAGAGTGTTAACATCGTTGCAACAATCGCACTTCCCCATTTTTTCATAGCCCTTCCCCCGTTCGCCTATTATTCAATCGATGCCCATTTCCAGTCGATCGCACCCAAACCGTCCTGGAAGACTCCTTTTACCTTGTCATTTTTCACCCATGTATGCGTGTAGAAATAGATTGGCATGATTGGCATCTCGTCCATCATGATTTGTTCGGCTTCACGCAGGATTGCCTTCCGCTTCTCTGGATCACCCTCTGTAGCTGACTGATTCAACAGCTCCTTGAACTTCGGATTCTCCCAGCGCGTATCGTTGTTTCCTCCGTTTTTCTCTTTGAACAGCTCCAGGAAGTTGATCGGATCGTTGAAGTCACCGGACCAGCCCAGACGGCCTACCTGATAGTTGCCTTCGTGCATAGTTTCGAGGTATACCTTCCATTCCTGATTTTCCAGCTTCACTTCTACGCCCAGGTTTTTGCGCCATTGATCCTGGATTGCCTCAGCGATTTTTTTATGTCCTTCGGAAGTGTTATACACAAGTGTCACTGCTGGAAGCTTGGTAATCCCCAGCTCGCTCATGCCTTCTTCCAGCATCTTTTTAGCCGTTTCTTGGTCATTGTCTTTGAAGTAGCCATCCGGATTGAGTGCCATCGTGGGGGGAACAGCTGCCATAGCAGGCTGTTGATTTGCTTGAAGTACGTTATCGATCAGGATTTGGCGATTGATCGAGTAGGCAAACGCTTTACGTATTTTCACATTATTGAACGGGGGTTTCTCTGTGTTGAATTTATACCAATACGTCGCACCAACTGGCTTTACTTGCAGCTTTCCACTGTCTTTTAAGGCAGGCATAGCGTCCGTAGGCAAAGAGCTCATCGGAGATCCTGCCCAATCGATCTCTCCATTTTCAAACATGGACAGCTCTGTGTTCTCGTCCTCTACCATTGAGAACTCGATTTTGTCTAGCTTGACATTATCCTTGTCCCAGTAATTCCCATTTTTCACCAAAACCATTTTGCTCTTATGTTCCCAAACTTCCATCTTGTACGGTCCGTTCCCCAGATGAGTTTTGGCGTCTCCTGCCCAATTTGGAGTAGATTCAACTACCTTTTTATTTACCGGGAAATAAGTTTGGAAGGCCGTCAACTCCAAGAAAAACGGAGTGGGATTCTCAAGCTCTACCTTTAATGTCTTGTCATCCACTGCCTTTACGCCGATATCGTCCAGCTTTGCTTCACTCTTATTGGCTTTTTCCGCATTTTTGATGTAATAGAGCTGGTAGGCGTAGTTGGACGCTGTCTTAGGGTCGAGTGCACGTTTCCATGCGTATTCAAAATCATGGGCCGTAACTGGTTCACCATTGCTCCACTTGGAATCTCGCAGTGTGAATGTATACGTTTTCAAGTCGCTGGAAACGTCGATTTTTTCGGCAACAGCTTCCTCTGGCTTACCAGATGGTCCGATACGTGTCAGACCGTCAAAAACAGCCTTTGTAATCGCCGCCGAGGTTGTGTCTTCTGCCAAGCCCGGATCGCCTGAAGGTGGCTCGGAGTGAAGATTCCAGCGCAATACTTGTGGTTCCTTTGGCTTTTCTGCTGGAGTAGGCTGTGTCTCTGACTGTGCTTGCGTTTGGCCTTGCTGTGACGGATCTGCTGGTTTGGCTGCTGGCTGCCCCCCACATCCTGCAAGCGCCGCTCCCAGAACGGCTACACTGCTGATTAGGGCAAAAATATTTCGTTTCAAACGATCAACCCCTCATTCTCTAAAATGACTTAATTTTTACAAAATACTGAAAATGCAAGAGGTGTGCCAAATGGAAAAAGGAGGGATCATACTATTTCATACCGCTATTTGTATCGTTTTTTAGACAATTATGGTTTTAAGTGTTTCAAATATTAGACAGTGCATACTTTACCCTAAAAAAGAAAAAGCCCTTGACCACTTTCATGATCAAGGACTTCTCAACTATTTTGCTTTACAGGATAATCAAGTCGCGCACTGCACTAGTCAGTACACGATTCCCTTCTTCTGTTACGACGATATCGTCCTCGATGCGCACACCACCTACATCCGGAATGTAAATCCCTGGCTCAACCGTCAAGACCATGCCTTCTTGAATGATCAGTTCGCAGCCTGTGGACATGAACGGCTCTTCGTGGATATCCAGGCCTACTCCGTGACCCATTCCGTGACCGAATCGCTCTCCAAAGCCTTGCTGGGTGATGTAAACTCTGGCAAACGCATCTGCTTCTTTGCCACTGATACCGGGGCGAATCCCTGCTACTGCCTGATTGCGCGCTTCCAAAACGATACCGTAAATCGCTTTTAATTGCTCGGAAGGCTCTCCTACTGCTACGGTGCGCGTAATGTCTGAACGATAGCCTTGGTACAGAGCACCGTAATCCATCGTTACCATATCCCCGGTCTCGATCAGTTTATCGCTTGCTACCCCATGTGGCAGGGCAGAACGATGACCAGAAGCAATAATGATATCAAAGGCAGAGCCGGATGCCCCCTGCTTTCGCATGAATATTTCCAATTCATTAGACACATCCAGCTCGCTGATACCTGGACGCAAAAACGAAGTAATATGCGTAAACGCTGCGTCTGCGATTTCAGCAGCGGTCTGGATCTTGGCGAGCTCGTCAGCAGTCTTGATCATCCGCAAGCCTTCTACTACTCCTGATGTAGGAACGAGCTCGATTTTTTCCTTTGCTACGTTTGTATAGCTGCGGTGCAGAGCATACGTTACATTCGCTTCCTCAAAGGCTAGTGTCTTGATCCCCATGTCATCAGCAAGGCGAACTACCTCTGCATAAACAGATTCCTTTGTCGGCAAATGGACGATCTCAAAATCTGTTGCCTGTGCAGCTGCTTGAACGGTGTAACGAAAATCAGTCAACAGCTTTGCTTGATCACTGGAGATGAGCAAGACGCCATATGTACCCGTAAAATTGCTTAAATAACGGCGGTTTTGCGCATTCGTAATCAGTATGCCGTCCACTCCCAGTGATGTGAATTGTTGGCGGAGGCGATTCACTTTCTCCATCATCGTCATTCCTTTCGCTTGCTTTTTATACTCCAAAAGAAAATCTAGCAATACCTATGCCATTAATCGTACTCGCCTCATCCAACTGCTGCAATTCTTTTCGAGGCGAAGCAGCAGCTTGAGATGCTGGCACGACATTTGCATTTTTCATGGTACGTAAACAAAAAGGAGGGCTTCCACATGGACTCGCATCAGTTAATTGTCTGCCGCTGTGAAGAAGTAACTCTAGCCGACCTGCTGGAGACCGCCCAAGCCTATCAATGTACGGCGCGTGAATTAAAATTAAGAACCCGCGCCGGAATGGGCTGCTGCGGTGGACGTACATGCCGTACATTGGTTGATCTGATCACCCAGCAAACAACTGGCCAAGTGCCATCCCATACTGTACCACTTGGATATCAGCCACCAGTCCGTCCCATCTCGTTTACGACGCTCGGAGGTAGATCGTCATGAGCCAGCGCATTTTGAACCACCCCGTCCTTGGGTCCTTGCATCAGGGAAGTTCGGTGCATTTTACTTTTAATGAAACTAGCTATACCGCTTATGAGGGAGAGACAATTGCAGCTGCGCTGTTGGCTTCGGGTGTCCGTTCTCTGCGCGTACATGAAGAAAAGGGAACTCCCCGTGGTATCTACTGCAACATTGGTCATTGCTATGAGTGCCGTGTAACGGTGAACGGTGTTCCAACCGTGCGTGCATGTATGACCTTGGTCCAGAACGGAATGGAAGTAACGGCTGGAATCGTTTTGCCTACCCCTCTGAAAAAAGGAGGCGTAGGACATGATTGACGTACTCATCATTGGCGCAGGACCTGCTGGCTTATCAGCAGCAATTGCTTGCGCAAGACTTGGATTATCCGTTCGGGTGGTAGATGAATTTTATCGATCAGGAGGCCGGTTGCTAGGACAGCTGCATCAAGAGCCGAATGGTACTTGGTGGAATGGGATCGCCGAAGCAGTAAGACTAGATCAAGAGGCAAGGTCATTCGGCGTTGAGATAAGCTGCGGTATTTCTGTCTACAATGTGACTCGCACAGCAGACGGTTGGGTGGTTTCTACTCCAGAAGAAGAGATAGCAACCCCGTTGCTCCTCATTGCCACAGGTGCTTCGGAGACTGCTGTTCCTGTCCCTGGCTGGACGCTGCCTGGGAGCATGTCCATCGGGGCTGCACAAGTGATGACAAATGTCCAGCGCGTACGGGTCGGTCAGCGCGGAGTCGTCATCGGCGTGAATATTTTATCTGTTGCCATCGCCCGGGAGCTGCAGCTCGCAGGAATAATAGTGGATCGAATGATTTTGCCTCCGCACTCTGTCCTTACGGGAAATACAGGGCAGCCTGAAGCCGTTATGCGCTCTCTTTTGCGGGTCGCCCACTTGGCTCCCTCTCCGCTGATTCGCTTTGGGAGTCAGCTCATGAATAGCAGCTGGATGCAGCGTCTTGGCGTTTCCTTGTATCCGTCCAAAGGCTTTTCCATGTGGGGGATTCCGATCCAGCTCCGTACAGCCGCACTGGAGATTGTCGGCAACGAGCAGGTAGAAGGAGTCCGAATCGCCCGAATTACGCCAGACGGTCAGCCTATTGCCGGAACCGACGAGCTGATTCCTGCTGATTTTGTCTGTATCGCAGGAGGCTTAAGCCCACTTGCTGAATTGGCTGCTATTGCGGGTTGTCCATTTGCTTATGTGCCTTCTTTAGGCGGACATGTGCCGATTCACGATGAAAGAATGAGAACACCGCTTCCCGGGCTTTTTGTAGCGGGCAACATCACCGGAATTGAAAGCGCAAAGGTGGCGATGGCTCAAGGAACTGTAGCGGGACTATCCATCTCATCTACGCACGGAGCGCTGACAGACCAGAGTCTGCTTCAGGAAGCAATTCGCCAAGTCGAGTATGTGCGTCAAAACGCAACGATCCAATTTCATCCCGAAATCAGGGCTGGGCGGGCGATGGTTGGGCAAATGGCGACTGCATGTATGGAAAAATAGCGCTTGGCTAATCGATACAAAAAGGGGGGCTTGCGGCTGCTGTCAGCGCGTAAGCTCCCCCTCCTTTTGTATTTGCACATAATGCTCAACCATTTCTGGATAGGCTGCTATTTCGTTTTTTCCTGCATCGGTCACTGCATATACGCCTCGTTTCACCTTTTCAAACCATCCATAATAGTTTTTGGCTAGAATGGATAACGTTTTATCTCCGGTTCCCATTTGCCGCAGTAATTTCGGTGACATCGGTCCATTTTGTTGAAGTAGGCTGGCAATCTGGATGCAGCTTTGCTTGTAGGCTGTCATGATCTTTGTTTGATGGCTGCCTCCTACATTGTAATCCCCGTACCGTCCCTTTATTTCAGCTATGATTTTATTCCTGCTTCGATGATTTTGTCGCATACTTTTTTGCCGATCAAATGGACCTGGAGTTATTTTTACCTCCATGGTTGCTTTGTTTTTAGTAAAGGAGACAAGAATTAAACCGAGCTCCAATCGCCGAATCATATGCGCAATATCATGCCACTTTTTGGAGAACAAGCTGTACTTGGGCTTCGGGATTGCTACGTAAACCTGATCCGTTAATCGCTGTCTTTTCGTTGCCTGGATGAGTAGCTCCACACTCAGATTGAGCTTGCACTCGACGATTATGAGCTCCTCTTCTTTGATCGCTGCCACGTCACAATGCTTGACCTCCCCAAAAACCTCGTAGCCTTGTTTGACAAAATAGGTTCGAATGGGCTCGTACAAGTCTACTTCATAGCGCTTCTCTGCTTTTGTTTTTATTTTTGCTTTCTCTTTCGTTTTCATCACAAGCAAATCCCCTTGGACGCATTTAAATCAAAATTCCATCATTTGATGCCCGATTCCTTCAGTGGTGGGGAGAAAACAGGAGAAAACGCTCCAGGTACTTGGGCCTCTAGCGGGGGAGGGGGCACTGTCCGCTTACGGGGAAAAAACGAAACATGCCTTTAAGCGTCCACCTTTGAGAAGCTTCACGAAACAACCACTTTGGACGCGGTTTCGTTTTTTCCTCGGAGCTGGGCTCGGACACTCCCAGCTAGTATCCCAAGAAGCTAGAGCGTTTTCTCCTCTTTCCTCTCTCCACCAAAAGCAACGATCAAGTATTCCTTCATTCCTTCGCCTGAACCGTGAAAACCTCTATCGAGGCATTCTCAAGGAGAGCGACCGCGTTTTAGCGGAAAGTTTCACCGAAGTAATGCTAATAGCGGACGCTGAGGTACCTTGTCATGCGCTCCGGAATATATAAGCGTCACGCCTATGAATTCGTATACGTTCAGAAAAAAGAGCCAATCCATAGGATTGACTCTCGCTTATTCTCATTCCTTGAAAACTGGATCTGCATGATTGCTAAGAGTGTGGATAAGTCCTCGACCGATTAGTATTCGTCAGCTCCACGTGTTACCACGCTTCCACACCGAACCTATCAACCT
>NZ_JAWRXI010000298.1:0-254 GCF_046535075.1 Brevibacillus sp. SIMBA_040 | reverse complement strand
TGGTGGGCCTAGGCTGACTCGAACAGCCGACCTCACGCTTATCAGGCGTGCGCTCTAACCAACTGAGCTATAGGCCCTCAGAACCCACAAAAAAAGACGTACAACTTCGAAGGCCAAAAGATGGGGCGCTTCAAAGATCTATATACGTCAGGGAGTTGATGCTCCCTCAAAACTGAGCAGCGAATGTGCGTTAATCGTCATATCTCCATAGAAAGGAGGTGATCCATCCGCACCTTCCGGTACGGATACCTTGT
>NZ_JAWRXI010000297.1:0-255 GCF_046535075.1 Brevibacillus sp. SIMBA_040 | reverse complement strand
CGGAAGCGGCGATGCTCGGCCAGCCGGTGTCGATGCTGATCCCGGAAGTGATCGGCTTCAAGCTCACTGGCAAACTCAAAGAAGGCATCACCGCCACCGACCTGGTGCTGACCGTCACCCAGATGCTGCGCAAGAAAGGCGTGGTGGGGAAGTTCGTCGAGTTTTACGGCGATGGCCTGGCCGAGCTGCCATTGGCCGACCGGGCGACCATTGCCAACATGGCGCCGGAATACGGCGCCACCTGCGGTTTCTTCC
>NZ_JAWRXI010000296.1:0-255 GCF_046535075.1 Brevibacillus sp. SIMBA_040 | reverse complement strand
AATCTGGGTTTGTATTAGATTCAGTTCGTCAAAAGGATGAGTTGCTAGCCGCATTCAAGCAGGTTTTCGAATTGAACTGCTCTGGGCACAAGGCGATACTCGAATCTTTTCAGCTGAAGTTGATAAAAAGGTCGGAGTCCTACGAACGCTTCATAAAAAGAAGAGATCACTTAATTGAGCAGATGAATGGGGACGCCAGGTACACTGATTTTAAGAATCTTTACATCGCAGGTATTGACAGTTGTAGTAAATTAA
>NZ_JAWRXI010000295.1:0-255 GCF_046535075.1 Brevibacillus sp. SIMBA_040 | reverse complement strand
AATGCGGAATCTATATCAATATTGTATTTTCTTAAAAGGTCATTCATTTCTGTATTCCCTTTATACTCATCTACCATTCCAAAGTAATGAAAATAAACAAGCTTATTTTTCCTGATGTCCGCTTTAGCTCTTTTTGTTTCTGCTTGACAGGTAGAATCCCAATATTTTTTTTCTTCTTCAATCCATTTGGCTCTTTCGATATAAGTTGAATCGGAAATTGTATCAGATTTTGTCTTATAGAAAGATTCTGACTTG
>NZ_JAWRXI010000294.1:0-255 GCF_046535075.1 Brevibacillus sp. SIMBA_040 | reverse complement strand
ACACACAATGATGGAAATTAATAGCTGAGAAAGGGTAATATTCTCATCCAGGTATTTACCCTTCTGCTATTAATTTTCTTTTTACAGGCTCATATTTTATCCCATATTAGTTAATTTTATTAGTTAAAAAAACGAGTGAATTTAGTTTCATTCGTTTTTTTATGTATAGCATTATTAATTTCTCAAAATGCTTATTAATAGTAATATATTCAATACAATTAAAATAAAAGTTACTATTTTCAAACAATTCTAAGT
>NZ_JAWRXI010000293.1:0-255 GCF_046535075.1 Brevibacillus sp. SIMBA_040 | reverse complement strand
AGGTGTCACAGATTACCGCGGAAGAAGGCGGTCAATTTGTCGAACGGGATGAGATTGACGCGATCGTAGACATCCACATGTCCCGCACCCGGGACGATCACCAGTTCCTTCGGCTGGCCAGCGAGGCGATAGGCCTCTTCGCTGAACTCCCGCGAATGGGCGTTCTCGCCCGTAATGAAGAGCATCGGGCGAGGCGAGATCGTCTCGATGTCGTTGAACGGGTAGAAGTTCATGAACTTGACATTGCTGGTGAGC
>NZ_JAWRXI010000292.1:0-255 GCF_046535075.1 Brevibacillus sp. SIMBA_040 | reverse complement strand
ATATTCCCACAAGTGATAGTATTGCACTAAAATCCTTACAGGTTTGCTCATTTTTTTTATTTTCATTTTAGAATTAATGTTCATTTGTATCTGTATCTTTTTTTTTGGAATTTTTATTCCAAAAAATTGTATATTTGCATTCATATAATTTTAAAAAAAAAATGAAAGCAATAATTTTACAAGCCCATGGGGATGCATCAAATCTGGTATTAGCTGAGGTACCGGTTCCGGTAGCAAAAACGGGTGAAGTGCTAA
>NZ_JAWRXI010000291.1:0-255 GCF_046535075.1 Brevibacillus sp. SIMBA_040 | reverse complement strand
ATTTCGGAATACCCGGAAGTGGTGCCGCCGTCCGTGGTGGTCCGCGCGCAGTATCCGGGCGCCAACCCCAAGGTCATCGCCGAAACCGTCGCCTCGCCGCTGGAGGAATCCATCAACGGCGTCGAAAACATGCTGTACATGCAGTCGCAGGCCAACAGCGACGGCAACCTGACGCTGACGGTCAACTTCAAGCTGGGCGTGGACCCGGACAAGGCGCAGCAGCTGGTGCAGAACCGCGTGTCGCAGGCGCTGCCG
>NZ_JAWRXI010000290.1:0-255 GCF_046535075.1 Brevibacillus sp. SIMBA_040 | reverse complement strand
CGTCGGACCGCGACCTAGGCGGGTACATGCTGACGGAAGAAGCCCCTCCGGCCGAGGGCCAGGAGGGGCCGAAAGACATTAAGGATCTACTGTGAATAAATGGGGGTCATCGTTGGGTACGACGCGGGAGACTTTGGACCTACCGTGCGCCGGTTCGATTCCGGATGGCTCCACCACTTTCTCAACCGCCAACCATAAGGAGAAGCTCATGCCCCCGCCATAGCTAAGCTCGCTGAGAAAATTCACAACTAGGAG
>NZ_JAWRXI010000289.1:0-255 GCF_046535075.1 Brevibacillus sp. SIMBA_040 | reverse complement strand
GAGCTGTGGTGAAGTTGGAGTTCACGCCGGTCTGTCACACCGGAGGTCGCGGGTTCGAGTCCCGTCAGCTCCGCCATCTTCATTCAAACAGATGGCGATCATTCCTAAAATGAAAAAAGTTTATTTCCACTAAAAAATACTTGATTTTTGTTGAATGATATTTTAAACTATAAAAGTACGCCGGTATAGCTCAATTGGTAGAGCACCTGACTTGTAATCAGGGGGTTGTGGGTTCAAGTCCTATTGCCGGCACCA
>NZ_JAWRXI010000288.1:0-256 GCF_046535075.1 Brevibacillus sp. SIMBA_040 | reverse complement strand
ATATCTGGCAACTAAAGTTTCATAATTATCTGCCACTTTTGCAGGCGTAAATTCTTTTTTATAATATGGAGATCCTGAAATATCACTATAAGATAATGTTTTACCTGATTTTGGAGAAAGTATTTCGTAATAACTGTGAGTATCTACTGATTGTACAGTTTGAAGAACTTGCCCAAATAAAGAAAAGTAAGAAAATAATAGAGTAGGAATAATAAGGAATTTTTTCATAATTATTATAATTAATTTTTTCAAATAT
>NZ_JAWRXI010000287.1:0-256 GCF_046535075.1 Brevibacillus sp. SIMBA_040 | reverse complement strand
ATTGAGCCTTAACATATCCTTGATCGGCCGACTTTTGATACCAACCCACTGCTTTAGCATAATCCTGACGTATGCCTTTGCCATTGTCGTACCTCACTCCAAGGTTATATTGAGCATAAGCATCACCTTGGTTAGCTGATTTTTTATACAACTCCAATGATTTAGCATAATCTTGACGCACGCCTTTGCCTTGGGCATATATCACTCCAAGGTTATATTGAGCATAAGCATCACCTTGGTTAGCTGATTTTTTATA
>NZ_JAWRXI010000286.1:0-256 GCF_046535075.1 Brevibacillus sp. SIMBA_040 | reverse complement strand
CTAAGTTTTCAACTCCTGGAGTTTCCTACACTTTTCCCGGTAATGCTGAATCTATTTTTGTATTGAATGATAATACAATATTCGTAAGTGGTGGAAACAGCAGAATGTATAAGTCCGTTAATGGTGGAGCGACATGGACGAGTGCCATCGTTCCGACAGTATACCAGGACAGAATTACGAGTGTGTATTTTACTGATGCCAATACCGGATTTTGCGTTACAGATGCAACGAGTGGGAACAGTTTTATTTTTAAGAC
>NZ_JAWRXI010000285.1:0-256 GCF_046535075.1 Brevibacillus sp. SIMBA_040 | reverse complement strand
GCCCCTGTTCCCCATATAAGTCCTTGAAAGACACTCATCAACAGTGTTCCAGGCTGACCTACCTCACCCACAACGTCCTTCAGGGCACGAAACTGATCAAACTCCGCACGCGCTTGATCCATCCGTGCATCGATGGCACCTATTTTCCCAGTTACAGCACTTGTCAGATTATTAGAGGCCTGAACCAAACTAGCAATTTGCGTTTCCGTACTCAAAGCAATTACTCCTTTAAATTATCTTTAGGTCACTCAATCAC
>NZ_JAWRXI010000284.1:0-256 GCF_046535075.1 Brevibacillus sp. SIMBA_040 | reverse complement strand
AAAGCAGGTGTTCTGGCGGAAGTTCGTCGTCGTGAGTTCTATGAAAAACCGACTACCGAACGTAAGCGCGCTAAAGCTTCTGCAGTGAAACGTCACGCGAAGAAACTGGCTCGCGAAAACGCACGCCGCACTCGTCTGTACTAATTCCCCGAGAGCGTTGCTCTCCGATCAGACCGAGTTGTAGTTGTAAGGCCGTGCTTCCGAAAGGAATGCGCGGCTTATTTTCGTTTATGAATTGCTAAAAATCGGGGCCTAT
>NZ_JAWRXI010000021.1:0-111175 GCF_046535075.1 Brevibacillus sp. SIMBA_040 | reverse complement strand
GCGGTCGTGGCGAAGGGGTTAACGCACCGGATTGTGGCTCCGGCACTCGTGGGTTCAAGTCCCATCGATCGCCCCATGCAATGGGAGTATAGCCAAGTGGTAAGGCACGGGTCTGCAAAACCTTCACCCCCGGTTCAAATCCGGGTACTCCCTCCAAACTGTGTCCCAGTAGCTCAGCAGGATAGAGCAACGGCCTTCTAAGCCGTCGGTCGGGAGTTCGAATCTCTCCTGGGACGCATCGTTATTATCAAAGGATGACAAACCTCCTAAGGACGATAAATGTCCAAGGGAGGTTTTTTGATGTCTGCAAAAGAGCATATCGACCGAACATATATAATAGAAGAAACACGACCTCCTCTCGATTTCTAAAACGAAAGAGAGGAGGCTTTTCGCAAGCCATCAAATAAATGGATTCGAGTAATAGAGACCGTGTAGATAGCGCTTCTCTGCTTTTTCCATGGCCACCTCTTTCACGGCCTCCAGCGAGACTTTCATCTGCTCCCAATACTCAGGCGTAGCATCGCTTAAATCAACGGTCTGCGGATCACCAAGCAGGTTTCGTATTAGCTGCCAGTCATCGGGGTGCTCGTATTCCTTCATTCCACCTCCGATTAAGCGAATATCATGTAACAGTAGTTTAATATCCTCAGGAATCATCGATTTTCCCTCTCAGATCAGAATATTTTTGTGGCGGGAACGCCCATGAGACTTTGCTTCCACTGGTAATAATTTGTCTAATTTCATCAAAAATATGTAAGAAAACGTAAAATCTTGGAGTCGGTCAAAAGGGCGAATGTGACGAATCCATGTTATTCTTGTGGAACAAATCTTCCACAATTAGCAGAGGATTCGACACCGATTAACACTATTTTACAAATTTAGTAGAAAAGGAGATTTTTTGCGTAAGAGTAAAAAGTTATGACGGAAAAATGGGTAATTCGATGTCTGAAAGTCGTATTGACTTCATATAGTGGATTGTGTATACTCAATTCCGTGATTAAAGTCAACCAGGAATAGAACAAAATTTTTTGATAATTGATCGGCCTAAGTGGTATTAGCAGATTGCTTTGCAGCTAACCACGGCATGAAGCGCTGTGTACGATCACGTCTTGCTGACCGCACCCTATCAAATTTTCGTCAGGAATAAATCACTTCGGATATTCGATCCATTAATCAAATCGAGCCTTTTTTTGCCAAGGGCTTTTTTTACTTTCGGAAACCTACTGAGATATAGGATGAAAGTATAAGAAAAACGAAGGCTTTCGCTGTTGGACGTGGTGATAAGCCAAATTTTCTAATCTGCTCGCTGTCAAGAGATGTCGAATAGAAAGAGAAAAAGGTGGGAAAGGTGATAGCAGTGCCTTATTTTTTTCCCACTTTTGGGTCATTGCAAAATGAATCACATTTGATGTAAACTCCCAATTGAGAGAAAAAGAATAGAGAAATTTTGGAAAAACACTACCCAAATCAGAACTGACCCAATTCTGGTTTAGGTCGAGGAGAAGAACCCATGAGTGTAATTAGAGAGATCATTGAGGGATTATTCATCGGATTTACTTCAACGGTAGGTGTCATCAGCACGTACCAAACCCTGGTTTCTTGTGCAGGGCTGTTCCGCAAAAATGAAACTGTTACAACTGAACCACAAAAGACTTTTGCTGTACTGATTGCTGCACACAACGAAAGTGCTGTCATCGCACCCTTGATTGAGAACCTGAAAAAGCTGGACTATCCGCGTGAAATGTACGACATCTTTGTCATCTGTGACAACTGTACAGATAACACCGCAGAGATTAGCCGGCAACACGGAGCGTATGCTTGTGAGCGTTTTGATACGTCCAAGCGTGGTAAAGGCTTCGGGATTGAATGGATGTTGGAAAACCTCTGGGCAAGACCTAAGCAATACGATGCTGTAGTGATGTTTGATGCCGACAATCTCGTGGAGAAGAACTTCTTGCGTGTGATGAACGATCGTCTCTGTAAAGGGGCGAAAGTAATCCAAGGCTATCTGGATTCCAAGAACCCGTTTGATTCCTGGATTACGCTTTCGTATGCAGTTACGTACTGGTTTACCAACCGTATGTGGCAGCTGGCACGTCACAACCTGGGACTGCCGAACACCTTGGGAGGAACAGGACTGTGCATTGAAAGCAACCTGCTGAAAGAGATGGGCTGGGGAGCAACCAGTCTGACTGAGGATTTGGAGTTTGCTACTCGTTGTATTGCACGAGGTATTTACCCAACCTGGGCACATGATACCAAAGTTTGGGATGAAAAGCCGATTGACCTGAAATCTTCCATGCGCCAACGCTTGCGCTGGATGCAGGGTCACTATGACGTGGCGGGCAGATACATCGGCACCGTTTTGAAAAACGGACTCAAATCTAGAAGGCTCGGAATGCTGGACGCAGCGTTTTACTTGTTCCAACCGATGTACGTCTTGATGGTTACCATGATGTCCCTGCTGTTTTTGGGCCGCTTCTTCGATATCGCTGCATTGACTCCAGCCGCAACCATTTTGCCAAGCTGGCTCGTATATGGTTCAACAGCAGTGTTTTATCTACTGCCATTCCTGGCGCTGTATCTGGAAAGGGTGCCGCTTAAAGGCTATCTAGGACTGCTGCTACTGCCGTTCTTTTTCCTAACCTGGCTCCCGATTATGTTTTACGCGTTTTTCACCAAGAAAAATCAGGTGTGGAGTCATACCTCCCACACCCGCGCGATTCGTATCGAGGAGATCCAGCAATAACAATTGCGAGCAAAACCACAGGGTAACTGAAACCTGTGGTTTTCCTGTTATTCAAAGTGGCAAGAATGGCGTTTCTTTTGGTATAATGACGTGATTAAGGAATCGGACCATGTCTCGCCGGATCGAGGCATCCGTTCATGGCTACGCAAAAGAGAGTACAGACGTAGCTGTGCCATGAGGAGGAAAACAGCAATGAAGGTAGCACAAAATAATTGCCCTAGCGAAACCCCATTGATGTGGGGAGACAAGCGATATCATACATGGAACTATCATCTTCGAGGGACCTTTCACGAAAAGATTTTTAAGGTGCCATTGGATGGGGGCTTCAGCTGCCCGAACCGGGATGGAAAAGTAGCAACGGGAGGCTGCACCTTTTGCAGTGCGAGAGGCTCTGGCGACTTTGCAGGTGACCGTCGGATGGATCTGGAACGGCAATTTCACGACGTCAAGAATCGCATGCATGAGAAATGGCCACAAGCCAAATACCTCGGCTTTTTCCAGGCGTATACAAACACGTATGCTCCGGTAGAAGAGCTTCGTGAGATGTATGAGGTTATTTTGAAGCAAGACGGAGTAGTCGGTCTTTCCATCGCGACACGTCCTGACTGCCTGCCAGATGACGTGGTAGAGTATCTTGCAGAATTGAATGAGCGCACGTATCTGTGGGTTGAGCTGGGTCTGCAAACGGTTCATGAGCACACAGCGACACTGATTAACCGTGCACACGACTACCAGTGCTATGTAGACGCTGTAGAGAAGCTGCGCAAGCACAACATTCGGGTTTGCTCGCATATCATCTACGGATTGCCAGGCGAATCTCATGAGGAAATGATGGAGACGGCCAATGCTGTTGCGCATCTAGATGTCCAGGGGATCAAAATTCACTTGCTGCATCTACTGCGCAAGACACCGATGGTGAAGCAGTATGAAGCAGGGCTGCTGGATTTTCTTTCACAAGAAGAATACACCAAGCTGGTTGTCGATACGCTGGAGATTCTTCCTCCCGAAATGATCGTTCATCGGATTACAGGAGATGGACCACCAGATTTACTGATCGGCCCGATGTGGAGCCGTAAGAAATGGGAAGTGCTGAACGGTATCGATGCCGAGCTGAAAAACCGGAGCAGCTGGCAAGGGAAATTTTTTGTGCCAAAAGGATAAATCGTTGATTATGCAAGCAAAAGAGGAGCCGCCACATGGAGGCTCCTCTTTTTTTAGTTATAGCGATTCAATGCCCGAAGCACTTTTTTTGCCCGACCAGGATAATTCGTAATGACACCGTCTACACCTAATTCGAGCGCTTCTTGAATGTGACGGCTACTGTTGAGATCCCAGCCCAGGACTGTTAATCCATGCTGATGTGATTGCTTTATCACACTCGATCTGAGCTGATCATGGGGGATGTGAAGCTGGTCAGCCTGGTAACGAGCAGCTACCTCCCATGGCTTTGCGATTGGCCCTACATATAAAAGCCCTGTAGTTTGTACGGGATCTAATTCCTTTATGCGTAACAGACTATCAAAATTAAAAGAGGAAATAATCGTTCTCTCTGTCAACTGAAAACGGCGGATTTGCTCGATGACCAATTCCTCCAGATGAGGCTGGCTGACTAAGAAATTTTTCATTTCAATTATAAAGCGCAAGGATGTACCAGCAAATGCTTGAAACACTTCCCGCAGGGTAGGAATTCGCGCTTTTGAAGATCGAGAGTGCGAATCCTTGTCTGCTCGAAACTGGCGCAGCTCCTGCAGGGTATGACGGCGGACCAAACCAGAGCCTGTCGTCGTACGATCTAACTGATGATCGTGAATAACAACCAGCTTGTTATCTTGGCTCAATTGCACATCCAGCTCGATTCCATCAGCACGCCGCCTGACTGCTGCGTGAAAGGCTTCCATCGTGTTTTCCGGAAAGAGGCCGGAAGCGCCGCGATGGGCATAGATAAGTGGGAGCACGTGGGCTTCCTCCCTTCAAAGACATCTGCTCCTCTTACATGCATATGTAGAAAGCCCCTCGATACAACCTTTCTTGAGGGGCAGCAGAAGAAACCTATCCAAGTGCAGTAAGAACAATCACCAACAGGACGAACAGCACCAATACGAGTGCGAAATCGTTGTTTCTGCCGCAGCTCACTCAAACCCCCTCCTTCCCAGATGGAGCAACTCCCTTCATCCTATGAGCGAATAGGGAAAATGGCGCTCGTCGAATGCCCATCCTGACTCCTTTTGTGCATGACATACGCCTTTTTATACAGATTGGCAGATGACGGGCTAATGTAATTTGCTACAATGAAAGGAGTAATGAAGCAGAGGAGGAAGCCTCATGATGGTAAATGAAAAGGAGATGCTCGAAACAGGGGATCTGGTGATCGATCAGCAAAATAGACGCGTCAAGCTACATCGGTATGAACATACGAAAATTGCGGAATGGAATAAGCGATTGCACGAGCTGGCAATCGAGTCGGATGCAACCAAATTGATTGTCTATGGAAGAAAAGAAGATATTCCAACCTGGCAAGACGAGGGATATACGCTGGAAGGAACCATCGACGGGTTTTTTCACGGTCAGACCGCTCATATGCTCACACGTTACTTAACCGAAGAGAGATCGACCTCGGTTGCACCTGAGCTGGCGGAGGAAATACTCGCACTGAGCCTCGCAAAAGCGGGCAAAGCCGAAGGAAAAGTACTGCCCGATGGCTATTTTTTGCGGGAAGCAACAGAAGCGGATGCAGAAGAGCTGGCGAGTCTGTATGCGCTCGTATTTGCGACGTATCCAACGCCGATGGACGATCCAAAGTATATTCGTAAAACGATGCAGGAGGGTACGGTCTATTTCGTGGTCGAGTATGACGGGGCTATCGCATGTGCGGCTTCAGCAGAAGTTACGGAACGGATGGGGTCGGCTGAGATGACGGATTGCGCCACTCATCCCAACCATGGGGGAAAAGGCCTCCTCCAGCCGTTGTTCATTGCGTTGGAGCACAGGATGGAGGAAGCCGGTATCTACTATTTGTACACATTGACACGGGCACAATCGGCCGGGATGAACGTCACTGCTGCAAAAATGGGTTATGAATACCGAGGGCGGCTGATTAATAACTGCACGATTTTTTCCGGATATGAGGACATGAATATATGGGTGAAGCCGCTTCGCCCGATTCAAGAGTAAAAGCTACTCGATAGAGGGATACAGCTGCTGCTGAAGACGCCGCGCCATCAAGGCAAGCTGAAGCTGCCAACGTTGATGGGCGTCCTCCAGGCGGTAGCCTGTCTTTTCTTCGATTTGAGTCAGCCGGTATTTCAAGGTATGACGGTGAATATACAGAGTCTGAGAAGTTTGCAGGCCATTGCCGTTTTGGCGCAGATAGACATCAAGTGTTTCGAGCAATTGCTGATTGTATTTGGAATCGTAACGGATCAACGGATCGAGCAAAGGCTGCCAGAGAGTCAGCATTCTATCCTCGCTTTCCCGATAGGGGAAAAGAAACTGATAGCCTTGCATGTCTCGGTAGTGCAGGAGCTCGGGAGACTTCGCCAATAACGGATAGGCTTGCAAGGCAAACATCGCTTCTTCAGCAGCATGAACCACATCGCACAGCTGCCTACAGGGATTGCTGATGGCTACATGCAGGCCGTAGGATGGATGCAAGGCTTCCCAGCGTGAAGTAAGCTGTGCGAGCAGGGATATGCTTGTCTGATCGTCAGGCAAAACGAACAGGAGACAGTGCGGCCGCTCACGCAGAAGGTAAGAGCGCTTGTGGCGGTCACAGAGACGCCTCATCAGTGTAATGACATTTTGGTGAAGGTCTCCGTTGCCAGAGAGATTCGTTCCCTGTGCATGGACAGCGACCACCAGATGTCCACCCGCCACTGGGTATCCCAGCATGCGACAGCGACTCTCTAGCTCGGACGCACTCATCGGCTTGCCATTTAACAATTCCTCTACGAGATCGCCCTTCAAGCGCCATTCCGTAGCGGAGACAGCACGTTCCTTTACATACTCCAGAGCACATAAAGTGGCTGCATGCTGCAGGGCCACGTCATCTAGCTCCTCCCACGCAGGCTTGGGCTTCACCAAGGTCAGTGTTCCAAAGTGCTCACGGCTTGCGCGAATCGGAACAGAGTGGGCACTTTCTGTGGCATGATCTTCGGCTGCATCGCCCAAACAGCCTTGCTGTGTTACCTCGAAGCCAAGAGCATCGACGAGCGTTACTGCACCTCCAGTAAGTGTAGCCAGTTCTCCTGCGATTGCTGGCAAGCCCCCTTTTGATAAAGCAGCGTCAATCATTTTATTATGGATTGCCTGCGAATAAGCGAGCGTCTCAAACTGTCTGTTCACGATCGGCTGCAAAATAGCTTTAGTGATGGTCGAGAAGTTGATTTCTGTCGGTATCTCAATTAACGGCAGCTGATGACGATTCGCCATCTCAATAAACGCTTCCGGTATTTCCCGTAAATAAAAGCCTGTATGAATCGCGACACCGCTCAGCTTTTGCTTGGCCAAGGAAGGTATAAACGAAGAGAGTCTCATTGGATTGCCAGCTAGACCAAACCCAGTCGTAATCAAAAATTCGCCTTCTTGCAGGCGCCCCGTATCCTCAAGCACTTCCACAATTGTCACCCAGCGTATGGGATTATCCAGACCGCCAGCGCCAGCGATCAGCCTCGTTTGAACCATATCTGGTAGTTGCAATGCTTCACGAATGGTTATCGTCATGAGGAGTACCTCCAAAATCTCAGAGTTCTTTATACAAAATGTACAAAAGATTTTGTCTCTTCGCCATGTTTTTTTGCCAGCACGTCGGATGAGTCCGAAGCGATGGTCAGCTAGGATAGAGGTAGAGAGTCAGAGGATGTTCAAAAAGTGGAGGAATAAACCGCCTTTTGAACAGGACCTATTAATAAGGGTGGCGACGATAATGGAAAAAAGTTATGTAATCAAGCCTGAGCTCGGTAAGTCATATCCAGTAATCTCGCATGGCAAAGGGATCTATCTTTATGATAAAGAGGGAAATCGGTATATCGATGGATGCAGCGGTGCAGTAACGGCGAGCATCGGCCACGGCGTAGAAGAAATCGCCGAGGCGATGTACACGCAAGCCAAGGAAGTGTCCTTTGCTTACCGTTCTCATTTTAGCAGCGATGCTGTAGAACAGCTCGGAGCCAAGCTGGCTCAGTGGGCACCTGGCTCTTTGAATTGGACCTTTTTTGTAAGCAGTGGCTCCGAGGCAACAGAGACCGCTCAAAAAATTGCAATCCAATATTGGCAGGAAAAAGGCAAGCCAACGAAAAACCGGATCATTTCTCGCTGGATGAGCTATCACGGTATCACCATGGGAGCACTCTCCATGTCGGGACACGTTTTACGCCGGAAACGCTTCGTGCCACTTCTGGAGGACTATCCTGCCATTACTGGTCCGTACCCGTATCGACGCCCAGAGGGTATGTCCTTGGAGGAGTACGCGCTGTCGTGCGCCAACGAGCTCGAGACAGCCATCCTGCGCGTCGGAGCAGACCACGTAGCAGCCTTTATCGCGGAGCCTGTCATCGGGGCTACAGCGGGCGCAGTCGTGCCGCCAGACGGCTACTTCCAGCGCATTCGTGAGATTTGCGACAAATATCAAGTATTGTTCATTGCAGACGAGGTTATGACTGGCGTAGGACGTACAGGAAAAGCATTCGGTGTAGACCACTGGGGAGTAGTGCCTGATCTGATGACCCTCGGAAAAGGAATGAGTGCGGGCTATACCCCGATGGCCGCTACGATGGTATCTGACGAAATCATCGACACGATCACCAAAGGCAGCGGTCTGATAATGGCTGGTCACACCTACAGTGCGAATCCGCAATCCGCAGCAATCTCTCTTGCTGTCCTGAATTACGTGGAAAAAAATCAGTTGGTTGAAAAAGCAGCAGAACAAGGTGCTTACCTGCTCTCTCGTTTGCAGGAGCTGGCTGATGAGCTTCCACTAATCGGGGATGCACGTGGTCTCGGTATGCTTTGCGGTCTGGAGTTCGTAAAAAACAAACAAACCAAAGAACTGTTCGCGCTCTCCGAAGGTGTAGGAGCGAAGGTTATTGCGAAAGCATTTGAAAAAGGTCTGCTCATTTATCCGGCAATGGGTGGTATCGAAGGTGTAGCAGGTGACTCGGTCATTATCTCGCCTCCACTCACGATCACCAAAGAGCAAATCGATGAGTTGATCGGATTGTTGAAAGAAGCGATTCAAGCAGTGCAGCAAGAGCTGCAAGACAAGGCACTGATCGGATAGTCAGGAACGGGAGGAACCAATAATGACCAATCGTTTTGAAAAAGTCGTTTCGCTAGAAGAAGCGCTTTCTCACTTTCGGGATGGAATGACGCTTTTGGCAGGTGGGTTCGGGGGAATCGGTAATCCCCCGACTCTGGTCCAGGGCATTCTGGATAAAGGAATTCGTGATCTTACCTTGATTAGCAATGATACGGCTTTTCCTCATATCGGCATCGGAAAGCTCGTGACAGAGAAGCGCGTCAAAAAAGTGATCGCTTCACACATCGGCTCCAATCCGAACGCAGGGGCCCAAATGACGGCGGGAGAGCTCGAGGTAGAGTTCTGCCCGCAGGGAATACTTGCAGAGCGTGTACGGGCTGGTGGAGTCGGTCTGGGAGGGATTCTCTCCGATGTAGGTATTGGCACGATCGCAGAAAAAGGGAAGCAAAAGCTCGTTGTCGATGGCAAGGAATACTTGCTGGAAACGCCGCTTACAGCTGAGGTATCGATTGTCCATGCGAAAAAAGCGGATCGTTTTGGCAATCTGGTATTTGACACGAGTGCACGCAATTTCAATCCGTTGGTAGCGATGGCGGGAGATATCACGATCGTGGAAGCGGATGAAATCGTTGAAATCGGCGAGCTTCACCCGGAAGAGATCGTAACCCCGGGCGTTTTCGTCAACTATATTGTCCAAAGTGAAGGGGTGAACTGGCAATGGGCGTGGGAGAAGTAAAGGAGACGGAAAGCTATCGTGAACGAATTGCTCGCCGTGCCGCTATGGAAGTAGAGGACGGAATGATCATCAACCTGGGGATTGGTATCCCAACCTTGGTTGCAGACTTTATCCCTTCGGATAAACGGGTGATGTTTCACGCAGAGAATGGTATTCTAGGAACAGGTCCCAGCCCGGCAAAAGGGGAAGAGAACGCCATGCTTTGCAATGCAGGCGGGTTTCCCGTTACGCTGGCGACCGGCGCTTCGTTTTTTGACAGCGCTACCGCCTTTGCCATTATCCGTCGTGGGTTGCTCGATATGACGATTCTGGGTGTACTGGAAGTGAGTCAAGCTGGCGATATCGCCAACTGGATCGTGCCTGGCAAGCGTGTGCCTGGCATGGGTGGAGCGATGGAGCTGGCACAAAAGGCAAAAAAAGTAATGGTGGTAACGACTCATCTCGATAAAAATGGACGCTCCAAAATTGTTCGTGAGTGCTCATTGCCACTCACAGCTGCCAAAGCAGCAGATTGGATCATTACGGATATGGCGGTCATGGAGGTAAAGTCAGACGGTCTGTATTTGCGCGAGGTCATGTATCCGTATTCGGTAGCCGATGTGATTGGCGCGACGGAAGCAGAGCTAAAAACAGAAGGCGAAGTCGGAGTATTCCGCTAAATCATAACAAGTGATCGGGGGATGAAAATGGCAAACTGGCAAGCGCTCATTCACGAGCAATTGGAAAAGGATCGCAAAGAGGCCACAGCGCTATTACAGGAGTGGGTTCAAAGTCCAAGTGTGCAAGGAGAGGAGCGTTCCATACAGGAGAGCATCGCAAGCCGTCTTGCTGAAATGGGGCTGGCAGTTGATCTGTGGGTAATGGAAGGCGAAGAGCTGCTGGCTCATCCCTATTTTGTATCGCCTCGTACCGTATTTGACGTCAGTCCAAATGTGGTCGGCGTGTGGAAAGGCCAAGGCGGGGGCCGCTCGATTATTTTGAATGGTCATGTGGATGTCGTGCCTGCCGGCGATCAGGGTCAGTGGAGTGACGACCCGTTCAGTGGGAAAATCGAGGAAGGGAAGCTGTATGGACGCGGGGCTACCGATATGAAGGGTGGCAATCTGTCTTCTCTGCTCGCTATTCAAGTGCTGCAAAAGCTTGGTGTTCAATTGAAAGGCGACGTCATTTTCCAAAGCGTGGTCGAAGAGGAGAGTGGCGGTGCAGGTACGCTCGCAACCATTTTGCGTGGCTACAAAGCAGATGCCGCTCTGATCCCCGAGCCGACTAATATGAAAATCTTTCCGAAGCAGCAAGGCTCCATGTGGTTCCGTTTGACTGTAAAAGGTCGTTCGGCTCATGGCGGAACACGCTATGAAGGCGTCAGTGCGATTGAAAAAAGCTTGCTGGTCGTGCAGGCTATAGGCAAGCTGGAAAAAGAGCGGAACGATCGACTCGATGATCCTCTTTACGAAAAGCTGCCGATCCCGATCCCAATCAACATCGGTGTGATCGAAGGGGGAAAATGGCCTTCTTCAGTAGCTGACCTCGTCAAGCTGGAGGGACGTATGGGTGTGGCGCCAGGAGAGCAGATGGAGGACGCCAAGGCAGAAATGGCAGCAGCATTGAAGCAGCTGGCACAAATTGATCCTTGGTTTGCTGAGCAGCCTGTAGAGCTGGAATGGTATGGTGCACGTTGGGTTCCTGGAGCGGTCGATGAGGATCACCCTCTTATGGGAATTTTGCATAACCAGTTCTCGGCAGTTACGGGCAGTCGTGCGGTTGTAGAAGCGTCTCCTTGGGGTACCGACGGAGGGCTGTTAACAGCATTGGCAGATACACCAGCCATTGTAGTAGGACCAGGGGTTACACAAGTAGCACATTATCCGAATGAATATATCGAACTGGACGATGTGTTTCGCTGTGCAGAAATTTTTGCGCTCACCTTGGTAGAATGGTGCGGTGTTGCTGAAGAAAATAAATAAGGAATAGCTGTCGGTAGTTCAAAAGTACCGGTGTGAAAACGGCATCAATCGACAGCAATCATATTAACCGACCTTCGTCATGTTTTGTCGATGAGGGTCGGTTTCTTTTTGGAGATGGTCGACAGAAAATACCAAGGAAGGCATGGGTGAGCTGGAGAATGTCTTGGGGATTAGTAATATCTTATTTCGCCCATGGATGGAGGAGTTGGCTATGAAAAAAGCATGCTATATCGGAGGAGAATGGGTAAGCACTGCTGAGTATGCACCACTTTACTCTCCCTATAGCGGCCAAGAAATTGCCCAGATTCCCCAAGCAGATCCCCATACTGTAAAAAAAGCGATTGCTGCTGCAGAAGGAGCCGCCACAATTATGCGCAGGCTGCCTGCTTATCAAAGGGCCTCGCTGCTGGAGAAGATATCGATCCAGATGAATGAGAGGCTGGAGGAAGCGGCTAGAATCATTGCTATCGAAGCTGGCAAACCGATCAAGACAGCACGAGGAGAGGTCATTCGTACGATCCAGACCTATAAATTTGCTGCTGAAGAAGCAAAGAGGCTGCATGGAGAAACGGTTCCCCTGGATGCTGCCATTGGCGGAGAGGGACGTATTGCATACACCGTCCGCGAGCCGCTTGGCGTGATCGGCGCTATCACTCCGTTTCATTTTCCGATGAATCTGGTTGCCCATAAGGTAGGACCTGCCCTGGCTGCCGGGAATACGGTCGTGCTAAAGCCAGCATCACAAACACCACTGAGTGCTTTTTTTCTCGCGGAACTGGCAGAGCAGGCAGGTGTTCCTGCTGGTGCTCTGAATGTGGTGACGGGCAGTGGAGCCATTGTCGGCGATCAGTTAGTTACAGACCATAGCGTGCGTGCGTTGACTTTCACTGGTAGTCCTGACGTTGGGATCGCGATACGGAATCGAGCTGGATTGAAAAGAGTTACACTCGAGCTTGGGTCAAACTCGGCCGTGATTGTCGACCGTGACGTACAGCTCGGAGAAATTATCCCACGCTGTATCTTTGGTGCCTTTGCCTACTCAGGTCAGGTGTGCATTTCTGTGCAGCGCATCTACGTGGTAAAAGAGCTATATGCGGAATTTGTTCGCAGGTTCGTTGCCGAGACACTGACGCTGCGCGGGGGAGACTCCCTTTCCGAGGAAGCCGACTACTCAGCGATGATCCATCCAGAAGAAACAAAGCGTGTCTTGGGGTGGATCGAGGAGGCAAGGCAGCTAGGAGCACGAGTCGAGTGCGGGGGGCAGGTTGCAGGGCTTATGCTACTGCCAACGGTGCTGACAGGAGTGCCCGCAAATGCACAGGTTTCCTGCCAGGAGGTATTTGGTCCAGTCGTCATAATTAATCCGATTGACTCAGTTTATGAAGGGATCAAGCTTGTGAATGACTCTAGATACGGCTTGCAGGCTGGAGTCTATACCAATAACCTGGGTTTGGCTCTCTATGCGGCAGACGAGTTGCAGGTAGGCGGAGTGCTGATTAATGACATTCCAACCTTCCGGGTAGACCATATGCCGTATGGTGGTGTAAAAGAGAGTGGGATAGGCAGAGAAGGTGTCAAGTACGCCATAGAAGAAATGACGGAGCTGAAGCTGGTGATCGTCAAACGATGAGGAAAGAAAAAGAGTAGAAACCTCTTGCAAATAATAGGAGACCTATGCTATAGTAACTATTGTTGATTAAAACGCGGAGGGATACCGAAGTGGTCATAACGGGGCGGTCTTGAAAACCGTTAGAGTGCAAGCTCACGCGGGTTCGAATCCTGCTCCCTCCGCCATACTTCTACTTTTTTACTACTGATAAAAGAACTTATCAACCTCTCGCGCGTAACGAGGGGTTGTTTTTATTTATTCAAAGACCATGATCAGAACAACCACAACCAGCAGAATTAAATAAATTTTTGAAAACAGACGGTCAGGGAGATGCTGGGCGATATGGGTACCAAGCGGAACACCGATAAATCCCCCCAGAACAATGCCTAGAAAGGCGGGCATGTAGACGAATCCTAAGCACCACTCGGGAAGGCCGGGTTGCTGTAGTCCAGTTGCGATTGATGTAGCAGCCCCAACTATTGCAATCGGAAGACTTAATGGGTTTGCCAACGAAACGGCATGAAGCATGGCAAGTCCACGTTTTCGTAAAAAGGGAACAGTGATTACACTGCCACCAACACCTAACATGGTGGCGAGAAAACCTATTCCAAGGCCAAGCGATGACGTTTTGAATGGAGTGGGCAACGTGAACTTCAAACCATCAACGTCTAGAAATGATTTTTTTCGAATGGACATGACGATTGTATAAACTACCAGCAGTATGAACAGATAGCGCAAAATATTTCCTTGGATAAAAGGTGCTGATAGTCCGCCCAGGAGAGCACCGACAGCTATGGCTGGCGCAAGTCGGAAGAAAATGGACCAAATAACATGTTGTTTTCGATGATGTGATATCGTTGAATTGATCGAATTTGCAATCATGATGGCAAGCGATGTTCCAATTGCCACATGCATGATAAAAGCTTGTGGAACACCAAAGCCTGGCAAGAGCAAATACATAACAGGGATTAATACAAACCCCCCACCAAATCCAAACAAGCTTGAAAGAACACCGGTTAAGATGCCAATTGCTAAAAATCCAATGAATAATAACATGAGCTGCCTCCTGACAAATTCAATCGTTTGATTTTGTTGCAACACGTCCTCTAAAGTAAAGTATAATAACATTATTGACATAAATAAAATTGTTGTTATTGATGCTATCCATAAATGGGGGTAATGTCATTGTGGAAGATGCACCGTTAGAGTTATATCGTGTTTTTTATACGTGCGCAAAAGAGGGGAGTCTGACAAAAGCAGCAGAGAAATTACATGTGACACAACCCGCAATCAGTCATTCTATTAAGCAATTGGAAAAAAGCATGGGGGGAGCACTCTTTTCGCGAGTTCCCAAGGGTGTTATCTTGACACGGGAGGGAGCCGTGCTGCTGGAGTACATCGAACAAGCTTTTCACTACATTGCTTTAGGAGAAAAAAAGGTGGCAGAAATGCGGCGACTGCTCGCAGGAGAAGTGCGAATCGGGGCGGGTGATACCCTTTGTAAATACATCCTGCTCCCCTCACTAGAATCATTTCATGATGACCATCCTGCTATCAAAATAAAAGTGACGAATCGAACTACGCCCGAAAGTATAGCATTGTTGAAAGATGGCACAATAGATTTTGCCCTGGCTAATTTACCTTTGACCGATCCCCAGCTTGAAGTGAAAAAAGTATTTGAAGTCCACGATTGCTTTTTCGCTGGACCACGTTTCGAACATGTGAGGGATCGAAGGCTCTCACTAGACGAATTACTTTCTCTTCCGCTTATTCTACTTGAAGAAGGTAGCAACTCCAGACAATACCTGAATCAGTTTATGCAGCAAAAAGGATACATCCTTGAACCAGAAATTGAGCTTGGAAGTTTAGACTTGTTAGTCGAATTTGCCAGAATTGGACTTGGGGTTTCTTGTCTTACACGCGAATTTGTTGATCTGGAAGGTTCCACATTGTTTGAAATTGATTTAGCAGAACGGATACCACCGCGTGAGATCGGCATCGTCAAATTGAAGAATGTTCCTTTATCCGAAGCAGCGAGCGCGTTCGTACATTCTTTTTTCTTTTAAGGGAATGAATGAGCAGGGAAAGCAACCCTCAGCGCGAAAAACATGTAAGCCGGTCCTTCGGGGCTGGCTTTTTATTTTCCACTAGCAATTTGTTCGCTTGTGTTGTGCTATAATGATTACAAAATATTAACAAAATATAGTGATTTTAGGGATTTGGAAAAGGAGTACTTATGGATTTACTTTGTCACCTAAAAAAATTTTAGGAGAGTGACTAGTTTGACTCACCTCATCAAGCGTTTCTCGATATTCGTTTTACTGTTGGCATGTTTCTTCAGCTATGCACCTGCTATCTATGCGGACTCGGAAGTAGCTGATGAAGCAAACACTTCGTTAACGCAGGAGAAAGAAGAAGGAGAGCTTACACGGTTACCAGAGGTGATCGATGATGAGGCTCCTATGACTCTTACTTTTAGCAAAGAACAGTATGCACCGGGCGAGACTGTTGAATTTACAGCAGAAGTGGAAAGGCGAGGAACATACATGGTGGCAGTACGCAATTAATGGTTGATTATGAGAAAACGCCATTGCGATACTCGATGAGAAGTACAAATCAATCATTTATCGTAAAAGGGAAAATTACTGCACCCGAGACGGATGGGACGATATCCATTGTTTTTTCTTTAAGGATGCAAGATAAAACAGGATTCATTTGGACTGGCTATAAATCAACAAGACTGAAAATTTCTTCTGTAAAGTCACTCTCATTAAGTCCGTCCAAAGCGACGGTAAAGGTAGGGGAGGAGGTTCTTTTAGTAGGAAAGCACTCGAGGGGACTAGATGCTGAGACAGGGTGGAATGTGGACGGATCGGTATACTTTAAGTTGATCAAAAACGTTGTACGTTTAGATAGTGATGATGAGTACAGCAGGGAAGTGACTTCATTTATTCCAGGAAAACCTGGGGTGTATACTGTATATTATGGCATCGATTATAAATTGCAGGATGGCACTCCGCAGCATGAATACCTTTCTGCAACGATTACTGTAGAGTAAAGAGGAGCATCGCACAAAAGCCTGCTTTTGCAGAGCCAAACAGCGTTCGAATCCGTTTTTTTCCTCAAAATCCAGTAGAACCAATGTCGATGCAACAGTCAATTTGATATATGCTGTACCTAGGGACTCGGAATTTTCTTGGGGGCCTGCGGTAGCTTCAATAATGCAGAGGGAGCTGCCGTTTTTTTTAACTCAAAATATCAGAAAATACACATTATATAGATAATTGCTGGTATAATGACGATAAATGTTTTCTGAGGGAGGCATGCATATGATCGAATCAAATCGTGTCAGGAGAAATACACTTGGTGACATATTGCGAAGGAGCCACGGACGCTTTCCTGACAAGGTCGCCTTGCAGTTTGAGGAAGAAGCTCTTACATACAAGCAATTCGATCATATGGTGAATCAGACAGCGAATGTATTGCTGACAAAAGGTCTGCAAAAAGGCGAGCGAATGGCGGTGCTGTCACGAAATTCTATGGATTTTGCCATTCTGAACTTCGCTTCTGCCAAAGCTGGAATCATTCTCGTTCCCATAAACTTCATGCTGAATACAGAGGATGTCGCATATATTTTAGCACACTCAGAGGTAAATGCATGCTTCGTATCGCCAGAGTTCAAAGCAGTCGCCCAAGCGGCAATCGAGCAGGCGGCAGTCTCGCCACGGCTGTTGTCGCTTATCTCCAGACCGGCTGCCTCTGACGGAGAGTGGCATGTATTTAGAGAGATGATCACTGAAGCAGATGCACAGGAGCCGGAGGTTGATCTGACAGACGATGACGTTGCTCAGATTCTATACACGAGTGGAACAGAATCGAAGCCAAAAGGCGTCATGCTCACACATAAAAGCATTATCTCCGAATACGTGAGCACGATCATCGAAGGAAACATGACGTCAGAGGATGTAGCCATACATGCACTTCCACTGTTCCATAGCGCACAGCTGCACTGCTTCCTTGGGCCGTACATATATCTGGGGGGCAGCGGGATTATTTTGGAGCAGGCAACTCCTGATTTGATGCTGCAGACAGTGGAGACCTACAAGGCTACGCAGCTGTTTTGTCCGCCGACTGTCTGGATTGCACTGCTTCGTTCACCTGCATTTTCCTCACGTAATTTGACCTCGCTCAAAAAATGCTACTATGGTGCTGCAATCATGCCAGTTGAAATTTTGAAGGAGCTCAACCAGCGCTTGCCGAATGCACAATTCTACAACTTCTATGGTCAGACAGAGGTGGCTCCTCTCGCTACAGTCTTGAAGCCAAACGAGCAGCTCCGTAAAGCTGGCTCCGCTGGAAAGCCAGCTCTCAACGTCGAAACAAAAATCGTCGATGATGAAGGCCAGGAAGTTCCACGCGGGTCTATCGGGGAGATCGTCCATCGCACGAGTCACGCCATGCTGGGTTATTTTCGTGATGAAGAAAAAACGCGGGCGGCATTTAACGGTGGGTGGTTTCACAGCGGCGATTTGGGGATTATGGACGAAGAGGGCTTTATTACGGTAGTCGACCGAAAAAAAGACATGATCAAATCCGGGGGAGAAAATGTAGCGAGCAGAGAAGTCGAGGAATTGATCTATCAGCATCCAAAAGTATCTGAGGTAGCGGTTATCGGTATCCCGCATCCTTATTGGATTGAAGCAGTAACGGCTGTTGTGGTGCCAAAAGCAAATGAAGCTGTGACCGTTGAAGAGCTGCTTGACTTTTGCAGAGAGCGCCTGTCCTCGTTCAAGGCACCTAAATATGTGGTAATTGCAGAAAACCTGCCGCGAAACCCTAGTGGAAAAATATTGAAAAGAGAACTTCGTTTGCGATATGAGGTGCTTGCCACACAATCATGATGCGTGAAAGAAGTCGTAAAAGCTCCTAAAAAAGCAGCCCGCTCGTACGGTCAAAACGACCTACGAGCGGGCTTTGGTTTTTAGGTTTACTTAACAGTAGAAATCGTCGGGTGCTCAGAGGTAATGATTTCAAATCGATACCCTTTTCCTTTCAGGAAGGAGATGACCTCAGGCAGAGCTTGGGCTGTAGCTGCCTTGGTGCTTGAGTCATGCATGAGGATGACGATTTCCTTTTGAGACTTCACTTGCTGTTTGATATTGGCAAGTGCTCCTGCGGCTGTATAGTGGCTGCTCCGAGCATCGCCATTGGTTACATTCCAGTCAATGAAGATGTATCCGCGTTTGTTAGATTCGGCTTTGATCGAACTCATCACGGTTTGTTGCTTGTTATACAGTTTTTGATCCTGATATTTCAGACTGACTGTATTGGTGCTGCCACCAGGATAACGGAAGACAGTAGGTTTTATACCCGTGGCTTTTTCGATCAATTGATTTCCTTTTTCCAAATCAGCGAAAAAAGCATCCCTGCTCTTGTACAGTACTCGGTAATCATGGGAGTACGTATGACCGCCGACTGCATGACCCTCACTGATTGCCCGTTTGAGGATTGCTTCATTTCCAGATACATGACTTCCAACGATAAAGAACGTAGCCTTTACTTCATTTTTCTTTAGTATATCCAAAACCAGTGGGGTGATTGGGGACGGACCATCATCAAAGGTCAGGTAAGCCACTTTGTCGTTAGGATTTGTCACTGGCGCTGGCTTTTGTACGGGCGCAGGCGGATTGACCGGTGGTTGAACCGCTGTGCCGTTTGTTCCTGTTGTGCTAGGTAGCGGTGGTTTCGTTACCGGCGGTTTTCCTGTACCCGTAGTTCCAGTTGAAGGCGCTGTAGGTTTCTCTGTTACAGGAGCTGTTGGAACAACTAGTTTGCTATGGATGACGGACGTAGGATGGAATGGCTCCTCCCCATAAATCAGATAAGCCTTGCGTAATTCTTTAAATTGCTTGAGTTGTTCTGCATAAGAAGCTTCCACCTCTTGGGGGGTACGACCTTGCTCTAAATACTGACCAATTTTGTTTGTGCCCATGACTTTGTCAAACAAGACCATTTCTTTATCTGTACTTTTCGGAACGGGAAAATGATTCAGCGCTCTGGCATACGTCAAAGCATAGATGCCCGTTTTTGCTGGATTAAACAATCGTGGCTCATTGATTTGCAGGCGAACACCACCCAAGGATTCCTTGTTCTCTGGCAAGAATACGACACCGGGCAGCAAGCTGCCGTTTAGCAAATCAGCGTACTTGACAGAATCGATACCTTCTCCGCCAATCCATGTAAAATTATCAGCCTGCTTGATTCCCGTGCTTTCTCCCAAGCCGGTAGCCATGTAGCCAAAGACGGAGGTAAGATCCGGGATGTGGGGAGAGCTTTGGACCCACGTCAAGCCAGTATCGTGGAAAATCATACTGCGCGTATATCCGTACATCGGTATGACAGTAAGGTCGACTCCAATGTTCCGATTAAAAAACAACGCCAACTCGCCAATCGTCATTCCGTGTGCCAGCGGAATCGTGTCTACTCCGATAAAGGAGCGGTAGGGTGCTTCGAGTACCGGCCCATCCACGATCGTACCCCCGACAGGATTCGGGCGATCGAGAACGATGATTTTTTTATTCTGCTGCTCTGCTGCTGTCATTGTATACTGCAAGGTAGAGATGTAGGTGTATGTACGTGAACCGACATCCTGCAAATCTATAAGAAGAATATCCACGTCTGCGAGCATTTCTTTCGTAGGCATCCGTGTCGAACCGAACAAACCGTAGACCGGGATACCATATACAGGATGAACATAGCTCGTTACCTGTTTTTCTGCTGGGGTTTTACCATCCAATCCATACTCGGGAGCGAACAGTGCAGCAAGCTTGACAGTCCGATCTCTACGCAACATGTCGATTGTGCTCATACCTTGACTGTTGACGCCAGTCTGGTTCGTTACGAGCCCCACTTTTTTGCCTTCAATCTGTTGATGGAATTGATCAAAGAGAATATCACTTCCTAATTGAATGGCAGCGGTGTTGGCGGAACTCCCACCTTGAGGAATCATACTTAAAATAAGTGCCAGGATAAGAAAAGGAATTAATTTCTTCATGTTTCTCCGCCTCTTTCAAATGTCGTTGCATGTCTATTGTAACGGTTTTTTGAAGGAATATGGTTTCATTTTTGTAACTATTTGAAATTAGTTCGAAAGGTAGGGGTTTTAAGTATTACTTGCGCTTGTTATGGCGGCATTTTATTAAAATTTAGGGCGTAGATTCCTTGAGTAAGAACACCTCTTGCACATCAAAATAAATGCAAGGAGGTGATCTTGTGAAACGAATCGGATTAGGGATATCTGTATCCGTATTAGTAGCCGCCATGCTTACCGGCTGTTCACCCAACAAGGAGCAGGGTACGGAGGATATGAGCGGGAATCAAGCCAAGTTCGAAGCTTACGGAATTAATTTCCAAAACGATAATGCAGGACGAGATAAAGGGCCAGCAGCCATGATCAGCCAAAAAATGGTTCACAAACGAGAGCCCCATCTCGTTGGAATTTTGGAACGTCATGCTGAGAAAATCCAAGGCGTTGTAGACATCAAAGTACTTGCTTATAAAGATTCACTGCTAGTGGGAGTATTGCCGATTGATACACCCAAAGTAGATGAGGTTAATCCGAGGCCGTCGATTCCGTATACCCCTGGGAAAATTATCCGTGTAGACAATGGACACACCGATAACCTGCAAAAACGTGTGGTGGACAGAATGCGCACCAGGCTGCAAACGGAATCACGCTTTAATACGATGTACGTCTCTACAAACCGTGCGATCTATGATAAAATTGCGGACCTTCACTCGCGGATTGTGCGAGGCGAGCAGGTGAGCAATGAAGAATTCCAAGTGCTGATCAACGATATCGGTTATACAGTAAAAGGCGTTAACCTTGTTGATTAATACGCATCCACCTGGATACCCGGGTGGGTTTTTTGTGTGCAGGAAAATAAACAGAAATGGGGAAATAGTCAAAAGAGAGTAGAGGAGAACGGCAAGGAGTGCAAGTCATGAAATCATCTCATGTTTCCATTTCTCAAATTACACCGCCGAGGCAAAAGCCTTATGTATTACGAAGACCGGCCCTTGCGAAGAAGCTGCGCTTATTACATCACGCTCCGCTGTGCCTGGTTCACGCAGCAACAGGCTACGGAAAGACAACTGCCCTAGCGACCTTCTTGTACGATGCGGGTCTGGAAGCCAGCTGGTATTTTATCCGGGCAAAAGATAAAGGACTTCCACAATTTTTGCAGGGTCTGGTAGAAAGCGTACGGAGGCTTCATCCGCTTTTCGGTCAAGTCATATTGGATCGGGTCGCTGCATCAGGTGAGGCTAATGAAGAAGAGAATCCGTTGGACTGGATGAGCATGGTGGAGTTATTCATTAGAGAGTGTTTGCTTATTCAAAAGGAACAGCTGCTATTGGTGGATGATTATCACCATATCGCCAAAGGCAGCGAAGTTGATTGTTTTGTTCAAAAATTAGCGGGGCAACTGCCACCACAAATTAAACTGATTCTGCTATCGCGCGTTCGCCCAGACTGGCCAGAGCTGGAAGTATGGTCAGTTCGGGGGGAATGTGTAGAGCTGACAGCAGAAGACCTCACATTTACGCGGGAAGAGTGTGAAGCCCTCTTTTTGGATCAATATGATGTCACCTTGACACCAAATGAGTGGGAGCGAATCGAGCAGGTTTCTGCAGGGTGGATCACTGCATTGCGTTCTTTTGGGGAACGAATCATGCGGGGGATGTCTGTATCTGACAGCTTGCGTGATTTATCATCTGTGCTGCATTTACTGGAAGCAGATGTATGGCTCGGACTGGATGAACTGATGAAGCAGTTTTTAGTCGAGGCTGCCGTTCTCGAAACTTTTGTCAGAGAGGATTGTCAGCAGGTTCTCGGGGACCGCGGCACTGAACTGCTTGCCGTTGCACAGCGTAGCAACTTGTTTCTGACAATAAACAGCATGGGTGTGTATTCGTTTCATCCCCTGTTTCAACGGCTTCTGTCCAGTAAGCTTGCCGGGCAGAAAGATACGTATATCCGAGTCAACATGGAAGCAGCCATTTGGCATCGCCGCAGGGGAGAAGAGGACAAGGCTTTTGAGCGTTTGCGACTGATCGAGCAATGGGAGGTACTCGCAGAGTGGCTATATCAGGCAGCAGAACGGCTGTTGACGGCGGGGAGACTGGACTTTTTGTATCATTGGGTAACCATTTTGCCGGACACAGTCAAAGAGAAAGAGTATTGGCTTTGGTTCTACCAGGGGGAAGTGGAACGATATCGCTGTATTTATTTCAAAGCGTTTGGATCATACGAGCATTTTCTTGCACTTTGTGAACAAAAGCGGGATCAAATCGGACAATGCCGTGGGCTTGAGGGGATGGCAAGAGTTCATTTGGACAGCGTGCAGGGCGTTCGTGCAGAGGAATTGTTGAAGCGGGCGATTCAGTTGCTGCCGCCGATTGAACAGTCAAGCGAAATGGCTCCTCGTCTCTACCGTTTGCTAGCCGAAATCTACACAAATCGTGGAGATGCCAAGCAAGCAGCTGAATGGTACCGACGGAGCCAAGAGCTCGAGCAGGAAACGGAAGTTGAGCTGGAATCGCGTCTGCTATTTCGAACAGGCCGTTTGCAGTCATCGATTCAGCTATTAGAAACGAAATGGCGTACAGAGGAGACGAAGCAGCCGCCTCTGACCAGATCGTACCGGGAAACCTCTCTGCTGCTTTCTTTTGTCTATGCCTTGAATGGTGAGTGGGAGCGTGGCATGCAGGCTGCAGAAACAGCAATACAGCTAGGGAGGGCAGCAGACTCGCCGTTTGTTGAGGCAAATGGGTATGTCCGAAAAGCACATGCAGCACTTATCAGCCAAGCATTACCCACTGAAGAAATTCGCAGGCTGTATGAAAAAGGTTTGCGGATCATGGAGGAACTACAGTCTACGCGCGGGAAGTCCGAGACATTAATGGGGCTGACACTGCTTTATGCACGCGAAAAATCATTGGAGCAAGCCCTTCAGTATGGACGGAGAGGGATAAAAGAGACGGAGGCTATGCGCGATGATTGGCTTGGCAGTCTCGTCAGACTCGCGATCGGGATTGCCTATGCCACCTATGGGAAAGAGGCGGAAGCACAAAGCACGATTGAGGATTGTGCAGAGCGGCTCAGTCATTGTGGGGACAGCTATAGCGTAGCGATTTGCCAGCTGTGGCTCAGCTATTTGGCGTATCGAAACAAGCAATGGGACGCGTTCGTACCTGCTGTGACGCAGGCAATGTCACTGATGCAGTCTGGCGAGTATCATTTTTTGCTGCAACGCCCGACGATGCTTACTCCCCAGGATGTTCAACAGCTGATGCCTGTACTTCTTGAGGCCGAGCGCAGGCAAGTATTTCCCGATTACGTTTCTCAGCTCTTAAATGATTTGGGTCTGCAAAATGTGACGTTTCATCCAGGGTACACGTTGCGCATACAAACGATGGGCAAATTTCGCGTCTGGCTGGGAGAGCGGGAGCTAAGTGAAAAAGCTTGGCAGAGAGGCACAGCCAAATTGTTGTTTCAATTGCTCTTGACCAAGCGGCAGCATTTGCTGGCACGTGAGGAAATCATGAACAGCCTGTGGCCCGAAGCGGACGAAGAGTCTGCCCTACGCGATTTTAAAGTGGCATTAAATGCCCTCAACAAGGCGCTTGAGCCTGACCGTGCTGCTCGAGCGGATACTTTTTTTATTCAGCGGCATGGCAGCTCGTATGGATTCAATCTGGCTTCCGGGTACCATATTGATGTGGAAGAGTTTGAAAAGCTGGTCACTCTTGGATTGTCTGAAGCAACGAACGAGCAGGCGGAGGTTCTGCTGGAAAAAGGGCTCAGCTACTATCAAGGCGATTACATGCCAGAGTGCCGCTACGAGGATTGGTGTGTCGAGGAGAGAGAACGACTGCAAGCCTTGTTTCTGCGCGGGGCAGAACGCTTGGCAAAAAGCAGGCTAGAGGGCAATCACGTGGAGAGCGCTATTCGCTGGTGCGAGGCCATTTTGAGTGTCGACGATTGCTGGGAAGAGGCGTATCGACTGTTGATGATTGCTTATTTTCAATTGAACAATCGGACACAAGCGATACGCTGGTATGATAAATGCGTCGCTAAATTAAAGGAGCAGCTTGGAGTACAGCCGATGCCTGCAACTCTAGATACGTATCGCCAAATCGTGGGAAGTTAAAAAGATCGCTCTTGCAGCGGTCTTTTATTTTTTCCCTTCGAATACCTGTTCAGCGGTTCAGGCAAAGGAAGTAAAGAATACTTGATCGTGGCTTTTGGTGGAGGAGAGGAAAGAGGAGAAAACGCTCCAGCTTCTTGGGATACTAGCTGGGAGTGTCCGAGCCCAGCTCCGAGGAAAAAACGAAACCGCGTCCAAAGAGGATGTTTCAAGGGGTCTCTCAGAGGTGGACGCTTAAAGGCTTGTTTCGTTTTTTCCTCTGCGCCTCGGTTGGTATCCCAAAGAGCTCTCGCTATTTTCTCCTCTTTCCTCATCAGCGGCTTTGTTTTTTGGGACGAAGCTAGCTTGCAAAGATTCCCTTTAAAAAACTTTAGATTGCCACTCCAAAGGGTGCTTCTATTTTTTGAAGCGAACTGCTCAATTTCCTAAGCCTTAAAAAAGCTCCACTGTCTTGGATGACCCAAGCCATTCATCCGTGTTTCACAAGCGATGTTATTTAAGTTTCAACTGTCTCTATAGCTGGCAGAGGAAACAGGAGAAAACAGCGAAGGTCTTTGGGACTCTGCCAAGCTGGAGGGGAAAAAGGGAAACACGCCCTTAAGCGTCCACCTCTGAACAATCATCCTTGTGAGGGCCACTTTGGACGCGGTTTCCCTTTTTCCCCGTAAGCGGACAGTGTCCCTCCCCGTTAGAGGCCCAAGAACCTGGAGCGTTTTCTCCTGTTTCCTACCCACCACTGAAGCCACGAAAAACAGAAGCAGTGGAACTTAGTCCTGAAGTCTGCTCATTATGTTTTGACCACTTGACAAAACTAGGAAGGAACCATAAACTAATTTTTGTACTGACCAGTCAGTTCAGAAACCAAAAAGGGGATGGAAGTGATGGCCTCATCGAAAAAAGATCAAATCGCACAGGGAGCACTGAGGGCTTTTGCCCAGTTTGGATTTAGCGAAACCTCGATGGATGCGATTGCCGAAATGGCTCAGGTAGCGAAGGGAACACTCTATTACCACTTTTCCACAAAAGAAGAGCTGTTTCTCTACGTCATCGAAAAAGGCGTGAATATGCTGATTTACCATGTAGACACCGCGATGCAAACGGATGAGCTGTCCCTTGAGGATCGCATGATAAATGTGCTGGATGAGCATCTTCGCTTCTTTTCCGAAAACCAGGAACTATGCTTTCTTCTGCTGAGCTTTTTCACGGGAGATGAGCAGCGTGACCAGATGGTAGGCAAGCTTTTGACCGGTTACTTTACCACGATGGAAGCCTATATGACTGATTTGCAAAAGCAAGGCTATATCAAAGCGGATGCGGAGATTCGTACGGTGGCATCTGCCTTGTTCGGAATGATTGGCTTTACTGTGCTTCGCAAGCAGTTCCGGAAAGAGCCTGTAAGCAGCGATGCAGGCAGAAATACTTTGAAGTATTTACTGGCAGGAATACTGCAAACAAGATAATTGAGACATAGAGGAGAATGAACGATGAACAGACGTGCTTGGATCGGGGTGGCTGGCTTTGCAGTCGGCATTACAGTACTTGGAACGTTTTTGTTTGGACCGGGAATCGGGAGTGTAACCGGAAAAGATAGTACACAAATCGCAGGAGTCATCGAGGGAACAGAGGTGGACCTGTCGTTTAAAATGGGTGGTTCGATCGAGCAGATTGCAATAGCAGACGGAGATGAAGTGAAGGCTGGTCAGCTCGTTGCGACGTTGAACAGTGAAGAGCTGCTTGCGAAAAAGGAACAGGCCGAAGCTGCGTACCACCTCGCACAAGTAAAGCTGGAGCAGGCGAAAAAAGGGGTTTCGTTAACAGACAGCTCAAGCAGTGCTCAAGTGGATCAGGCACAAGCGGTAGTCAATTCAGCCAAGGCACAGCTCGATGCGAATAAAAACGGTGCGCGCGCAGAGGAAATTGCACAGCTCAAAGCAAAGCTTTCCGCGGCACAAACCTCCAATCAAATTGCGGCTACCAACCTGGAGCGGATGCAGAAGCTGTTGGTTGAAGGCGCGGTACCCCAAGTAAAGGTAGAAGAAGCGAAAATGCAGGCTGACAAAGCTGCAGCAGAGCTGAAGGCTGCTGACGAACAGCTGAAAATGGCTCAATCGGGTTCTCGTCGTGAGCAAATCGATGCTTCCCAGGCTCAGCTGGACCAGGCAAAAGCAGCGTATGACCAAGCGGTAGCAGGCCGTGGTCAGGTCGGACTGAAGCAATTGGACGTGAAATCCGCAGAAGCAGGTGTACAGCAAGCAAAAGGAGCTTTGGCAGAGATCGAAGCATACCTGAACAACACGAAGCTGACCGCGCCTGTAGATGGAATCGTCAAATCCGTTTCAGTACAAAAAGGTGAGCTGGTGGCACAAGGCTTCACCGTCATGACCATTCAAACCAAAGCAGACAACTATGTGAAGCTGTACGTGAACGAGTATACGCTCGCAAACATTAAGTCTGGTGATATGGTGAAGCTGTACGTGCCTGCCCTGAAACGGGAGGTAGATGCAAAAATTGCTACGATTGCTCCTGCTGCAGATTTTGCCGTGAAAAAAGCAACACAAGAGCTCGGCGATCGTGATATTCGTTCCTTCCAGGTAAAACTGCTCGTCGTAGGCTCAGAATTGCGTCCTGGATTGACCGTGGAGTGGAAGATCGAAGGGGCTGGTCGTGGTGAGTAAATTTCCCGAACTTTTTTGGCAGGAATGGAGAAATCTTTTTACCAATAAAACAATTCGTAACGTCGTCTTCATTGTTCCACTGATTTATTTGACGATGTTCGGCTTTCTGTACAGTGAGAAAAAAGTAATGGAAATTCCGACTGTTCTCGTGGATGCAGACCAAAGTGAATTAAGCCGAGAGCTGTATCGCGCCTTTGAGGTCGACAAGACATTTCGGATCAATTCGGTTGTAGGTACCGAGGAAGAAGCAATGCAGCTCGTGGACAAAGGGGAGGCGAATGTCGCGCTTATCATCCCGCCGAGTCTGGAACAAAATGTAAAAGCCGGGCGTGAAGCTGAGGTACTCACTGTAATTGACGGCAGCAATATGATGATTTCCAATACGGCTGTGCGAGCAGCAAGTACGGTAGTCAAGACGGTTTCCGCAGGTGCTACATTGAAGAAGCTGGAGGCAAAAGGCAGCTGGGGTGATGAAGGGAAGAACCTTTTTACCGGGATTGACTACCGCTATCGGGTCTTGTACAATCCGACGTTTAGCTACCTGTCCTTTATGGTGTTCGGACTGGCTGGGACGGTGCTGCAGCAGGTTTTGTTCTTGGGAGTTGCCCTTTCAGTAACACAGCAAAAAGAAGCAGGTACCTGGAAGGAAACGATGGCCACGAACAGCTTTTTCGCCATTACGCTGAGCAAATTGCTCCCTTACTTCCTGGCAGGGACGCTCAATATGTTCCTCGGCTTCACCCTGCTGTTAAAAGGCTTCGGCATCCCTTATTACGGAAGCACAGTTGATTTGATGATTGTTGCTAGTGCATTTAATCTTGCAGTTTTATCCATTGGGTACATGATCTCGTTTTTCTCTAGCGATCAGCTTCAGGCTACGCAAATTGCAATGATGATTGCGGTACCGTCGTTTATGCTCTCGGGCTTTACATGGCCGTTCATGTCGATGCCAACACTGATTGCTGCGATCGGGAAATCTTTGCCCCTGACTTATTTTTTGGATGGTGTCAGGGAAATTTTGACCAAGGGACACGGCTTGTCCTATGTGAGTAATGACCTCGCTGCTTTAGGCTTTATGACGCTGGTTGGCTTGTTCGCAGCCTATGTCATTTACCTTGCCCAAACACGGAAAAAATCGGTAAAAACGAGTGACTCCCCGAGTGCTTAGGTAATTTTTGCGTAAAAGAAACGCTTGTGTTATAAAGAATCTTTCCTTTATACTTATTTAAAAAAAGGCAGATTCTTCAACGCTAGGGGGACATTATGTCAGCGACTCATCTGAAACAATTGTGTGAAGAGACGTATACCAAGTTGAAAAGGGTTAGCATGGAAGTGGAACGTTATTTGAACCAGGTAACATTATCAAGTCTGGTCTCAGCATCCGGTGATCCGGAAGAGTTTGAATCCTACTACCGCAACTACCTTTCTGACCTGCGCCATTTGCTGGTCTACTGTGAGAATGCGTACGACAGGCTGGGGGTATCCCTTCGCCGAGCACGATTTAACGAGGAGTTTGCCGAGGAAGTACTGTATCAGGTATATCATACCTGTATCAATAACTTCTATTATCCCAAAGGCGAGGTCTATGATGAGGACGGGCGTTATTCTTATACCGGTCAAGATGCAATCATTTTCCGTAAGCAGGTAACTCCTGAATTACAACAATTGACCCTTTCCTTATCTAGAGTGTTTGAACAAATGCGTGACGATCTGCAATACTACGAAACAGACTACATTACAAAAAAACGGATGCAAAATGAACGAGCACAGGCGTAAATGCCTGTGCTTTTTTTCTGCGCGGACGATCCAGTTTTTATACGCCAACAGGCTGACGGAGAGTAGACACTAGGCGATCGACCTGGGTAAGCATATTCTCACGCGCCGCATCGTCGACATACGGTACCGCTGCAAAGTTTTGATAGGTGACGTCATAGCCAATCATCTGAAGCGTGCCGTCCACAATCTGCTTGCTGACAACAGAGTCGAGACCGGTTGCTGACATCGTCTCTGCAGATTCCCTCGTGGTTGTAATCACGAGGGCCTGCTTATTGGTCAAAAGACCGACTGGACCATCTGCCTCATAGCGAAAGGCAAAGCCATTGGTAAAAACACGATCAATATAGCCTTTGAGGATGGCGGGAGCGGACCACCACCACACGGGGTAAATCATGACCAACAAATCCGCATCGGTAATAATCGTCTGCTCGGATGCAATATCAGCAGAAACCGTCCCCTGCTCGATACGCTGCATGTCATCTGCGTTGAACACGGGTTGGAAGTTCATTTGATACAGATTACGTACCTCATAAGTGATTTGCTGCTTGTCCAGCGCTTGAGTTACACGAGAGAGGATACCATGACAAAAGCTTTCCGTTCCTTCCTGGGCAAAAACAATACATGCTTTCATATTCGATCCTCCTAATTGAAAATGTGTTGAGAAAGGCTTAACCTCACCTAGGTTTATTGGAATCCAGCTCGCAAACGCAACAAGAATTTATGGAACAGGCCACCCACGGTTTGGTGCTCTGGAGGCTGTACGGTTTGCGCGGGCTCAACAGGACGCAGCTGCCGCAATGTCTGGTTGACGTCGATCATTCCGTAGCCGTATAGCTGATCGTGACCAGGGGGGCCGAGGTCGACAGCGGATTTGCGGATGATGTCCATCACATCACGATTTTTCATGTCGGGTTGAACAGAGCGAACCAATGCAGCTAATGCAGCTACATGCGGGCAAGCCATCGAGGTGCCTGACAAGGAGGCGTAATCACTGTAGATATAGGTGCTGGGAATATCTACTCCAGGAGCGGAGACATCAAGGTGCTTACCAAAATTGGAAAAGTCGGCACGCTCTTTTCGATGGTCGACAGCCGCAACAGAGAGGACTTCGTCATAAGCAGCCGGATAACTCGGTTGGTCGCTGGCGTCATTTCCCGAAGCGGCAACCAGAACCACATTTTTTTGGAAGGCATACTGACAAGCTTCCTTGAGCGCAGCAGAAGAGGTGTAATTGCCGACACTGAGGTTGATCACATCCGCTCCATGATCCGTTGCCCAATAGATGCCTTGGGCGATATCTACAGCAGAGCCTGAGCCGTCAGCACCAATCGCTTTGACTGGCATCAGCTTGCTTTTCCACGTCATCCCGGCTATTCCGTCCTTGTTATTGGTCTTGGCAGCGATAACACCTGAGACGTGAGAACCGTGTCCGTTGTCGTCCTGAGGCTTATTATTGTCTTCCAGTACGTTATAGCCTTCAACGAGCTTTCCGGCAAATTCCGGATGGTTCATGTCTACGCCTGTATCTACAACAGCGACGATGACATCACTGCTGCCTTCGCTGATGTCCCAGCTCTTTTCCATACCGATGAGCGGCATGTTCCACTGATACTCGGTGTAATACGTATCGTTAGGCTTTCTGTTTGGCAATAACAGGTAATTGGGTTCAGCGTAAGCAGAGTCAGGATGCTCAGCCAGCTTTTTCATTAATTGCTTGGTGGTCAGGCTGCGTGACTTGATGATCAAAAATTTATCAAAATCGCGTTTGATCGTAGCGTCGAGGGAAGTTACCAGAGCATCAATCTTTTTTTGCTCGGGTCTGGGGGAGAAGCGTACGACTACTTCATGCTCCACATAATGACTGCGATCGCGCGGGTTATGGTGGAGAGTCTGAATATGGCTTTTTCCTTCTAAGCTACGACGTATGTCTTTGACTTGCTCGATATAATTGATTCGTGGAATACTAGCCCCAATCGAAGTGACTTTGGGATGAGGCTCGCGCATTTCCTGCTCGGCATTCTGATGCATTCGATAAGGAACAACAACAAGTCCGACCAAGGCGATGGCAACAGCTAACGTGGGCAAGACTCGCAAAAAAATTCACTCCCTCCAGTGCTTATGGATATAGCCTGCACACGGAGAGAGTGATTATGAAGGAAAAAGCTTACATTCGATTGTTAAGTGGACGAACGTTTGCTGAACGAAGCGAACGGCGAGGGAGCTTCCAGCCATGATACACCGAGATCATCCGGCAAAGCACGATCGCCATAAAAAGTCCGTACAGCTCATTGACTGTGGTGGTCCATTTGAGTCCGACAGCAAGCCCCGCACCCATTGCCCACATTGCGTATATTTCTTCTTTGAAAACGAGTGGCTTGCGACCAGCGAGCACATCTCTGATGATTCCGCCGCCAATTCCTGTCAATACAGCAGCGACAATCGTAGCGCTAAGCGGGTAATTCATTTTTGTCGCATACATCGCACCTTGGATGGCAAAGGCAGATAGTCCGACTGCGTCGAAGAACATTCCCCATCGATCCCAGTAACGAAGATATTTTTGCGGAAGGATAAAGACGATGAGCATAGTGACGAGAGCGATGGTAAATAGTGTTCCTTGGTTCCAAAAAGTCGTAAGAGGTATGCCTAACAGGATATTGCGCATGATCCCGCCACCGAATGCAGTAGCCATTCCGAGAACGATTACCCCCAAGATGTCATATTCCTCTTCCATGGCAATGATGGCGCCACTTACGACAAACGCCACCGTGCCAACGATGTTAAACCATTCCCAAGACATGTTTTTTTTCAACGTCCTTCCATCTAAATCAATCCGAGCTGTAATAATGCGTGATGGATTCCACCATCATTGACGTGACGAGTGACCATGTTGGCATGTGGCTTCAGGTCTTCGTGAGCATTGCCCATGGCTACACCCATACCAACGTAAGAGAGCATTTCTTTATCATTTAAACCATCGCCAAATGCTACGGCTTGATCCGGTGAGAGGCCAAAGTGACGCAAGATCGCTTCAATTCCTCGTGCCTTGGAGCCATTTGGAGGCAGGATATCCAAAACTTGTGGGTGCCAGCGAATGTAGGAGACCTCATTAAAGCGACCGATATAAGGGTGCTCATCCTGCTTACTGCAGTAGAGAAAAGCTTGGTAGATCGGCGTTTCCTTCCAATAGCCTGGTCGATAGTCAGGATGAGGCAATTGCAAAGAGTCGAACGATTCCATCACGTGCGGATGGTTGCTGACATTGGCATAGCACGTTTCTGCACTGAGAAAAACCATCGGATGGTTGTTGCTATCCGCCATTCCTTCAAGCGTGGCAAGCGTTTCTGACGCAACAGGGGTGTGATGAATCAAAGCGCCCTCACTCATTGCATAAGACCCGTTAAAACCGACGAATGTATCGATCCCGAGCTGATCGGCAATCGGCTTTAAGTGATAGGGAGAACGACCAGTCGCGATTGCTACCTTGACACCATTTTCCTTCAACAGGGATACAGCCTTGATCGTTGTTTCAGGAATCACGTGCTCTGTATTCAGCAGTGTTCCATCGATATCAAAAAAGACGATTTTGTAGTTCATTTCTATTCCTCTCCACTCTTTCTCTATATGACCGCACAGGCGTTTTCACACAAAAAAATAGGAAAAGGAATGCCCGGAAAAGACATTCCTCTTCACTTGCTATTAGAATACAGCCTGCTGTGTCTCGCTGTCAAATAGATGACATTTGGAAAGATCCATACCGAGCTTCACGCTCATTTTCGGCTTCAAGCCTTCACGGGAATCGACGCGGGCCACCATTTGGGCATCGCCGATATTGGTAAAGTAAACATACAACTCAGAGCCCATATTTTCCACGACATCGATCTCGGCATGGAGGAAGCTTTCAAATGGGTTAGCTTCCAAAAATGTAGAGTCACTGTAAATATCTTCTGGACGAATCCCGAAAATAGCAGATTTGTTTACATACCCATGATCACGCACGAGCTTTGCTTTGTCTTCAGGGAAACGGATGTGAATGTTCGGAGCTTCAAACACGCAGACGCCGTCTTTTTCCAGAACAGTACCTTTTACAAAATTCATTGCAGGTGAACCGATAAAGCTCGCCACAAACAGGTTAACCGGCTTGTTATAAATCTCGGTAGGAGTCGCGACCTGTTGGATGAACCCATCCTTCATGACTACAATCCGATCTCCCATGGTCATCGCTTCTGTCTGGTCATGCGTGACATAAATGATCGTCGTATTCAATCGCTGGTGCAGCTTCAAGATTTCAGTGCGCATTTGTACCCGCAGCTTGGCATCCAGATTGGATAACGGTTCGTCCATCAGGAAGACCTGAGGCTCTCGCACGATGGCTCTTCCCAGTGCCACACGCTGACGTTGACCGCCTGACAAAGCTTTCGGCTTACGATCTAATAGATGAGAAATATCCAAAATACGGGCAGCTTCCTGGATTCGTTTTTCAATCTCGGACTTTGAAAATTTGCGCAATTTCAGACCGAATGCCATATTTTCATAGACGTTCATGTGCGGGTAGAGCGCATAGCTTTGAAAGACCATAGCGATGTCCCTGTCTTTGGGGGCAACGTCATTGACTCGCCGGTCCCCTATGTACATGTCGCCATCAGAGATTTCTTCCAGACCGGCAATCATGCGCAGTGTGGTAGATTTGCCGCAGCCCGAAGGACCGACAAGAACGAGGAACTCTCGGTCATGGATATCCAAGTGAAAATCATCAACAGCCGTTACATTAGTTCCATATCGCTTGTAAATGTGGGAAAGCGTCACCTTTGCCATTGAGCAGGCACCTCCGACATAAAAATAGAAAGAAAGCGAGTTCTTAGGTTGGTTACAAGAATCGTATCAGGCGGCCGGATAATGATCTATAGTTATAATGTACAAAATGTTTTGTTAATTCTGACGAAAGAGTAGAAATAGCTGTAGCAGCACGGCATCGGGAAACAGACGCGGGTCCAAACCTGTTTGTTCGGTCAGCTTGTCCAATCTGTACAGGAGAGTGTTTCGATGGATAAAAAGCTGGCGCGCAGTATCACTTACATTTAATTGGCGGGAAAATAATGTCTCGAGCGTCTCCAGCTGCTCTTTGTTTAGCTGTGAAATGGTGACGAGTTGGCGGACATGATCTGCAAGCATTTTGGTATCATGAGGTGTTAGAGACGCTGCCCATCGCTCGAGTTTATATGACCAGCTGCCGGCAACCATCGTACGTGGTCGATAGGTGGATATCGCCTGAGATAAAGCAAGTAAATGCGTGAGCTCCTTGTCCAAAGCAGAAGACGAGGAGAGGGGCGATCCTACAAGCATGCGGATATTTTCCATCCATTCGGTTGTGATCAAGTCATGTAGTCCTGAAGCCCACTCAAGCAATTCCTCTTTTTCACTTTGATTTCCCAGCATAGACAATGGGACGATCAGGAAAAGATAGGAGTGATTCAAAGGGATAAAGAGCAGCGATGGACTCGTCTGTTCGTCGCTATTGAAGAAGTCATGCAATAGATGCTGTATATCCGTCCACTCAAAGGTGCTGTCCACCCGACACCTTTCCAGAAGAAAACAGACACGTTCCCCTCGCCAGGGCCATTGCTGCTCCAAGCGTGCTGGGGAAGGGGCAGGGGTCCCTGCTGCGACACCACGTAGCCATGAGCTCAGCTGCTCGGGGAACGAAGTCTGTTGTTCCGGTTGGGTAAAAAACAGATTCAGCATCGCACGCGCAGCGCCATCCCATTGGATCGACTCAATGAAAACGAGTGATATCTCGGCATGATTTTGGGAGGACGCAATCAGCTCCCAGCCGCGCTGCTCATATTCTCGCTCTAGTGAATCCGCTATGCTTGCAGAGGTGAGCAAGCATATTATGGGGAGATTGGTTGCTTGGCGAATTTTCTCCACGTCTCTCGTCCAATTTTCCATAAAAGCCCTCCTCTCCAAAAAAATAGAGTAAGGCTATTATACCTTACTCCATGACAAGTGTGGCGGCTGACTCCGACAAAGAGGACGAGCCTGCAGCAGGTTCGTAGCGAGTAGCAGGCGAGGACGTGCCAACCAACGTATGCAGGGTCAATTCCGGTCGAGAGCGCAGGCGAATGTTAACACCTGTTTGCCCGAGTCCTTCACTAATATAAAACGGTCTGCCGTCCATTTCGTGCAAGCCTTTGACCATATTCAATTTTGGTAGCTTACCCATTTTCGCCAAATGAAAAGGGCGTGGCCAATGAATTTGCCCACCGTGAAAATGCCCCGACAGCAAATAATCATAGGCGTAATTCTTCATCTGTAGCACAATATTGGGGTCATGAGTCAAAACGAGTCTAGCTCCTGTTTCGGGAACATGCTCAAACGACTTTTCCAGTTCACTACGGCGAGTAGCAAAATCGTCTACGCCAATAATGTGGAGTGGCTGACCATGATGATAGACGGTTACATGCTCATTGATCAGGACACGGCAGCCTAATTGTTCAAGTGCCTTTTTTAATTCTCGCAGCTTGGATGCTTTTAATACATAGTCGTGATTTCCGAAAACGACGTATGTGCCTAGGGCAGGCTGCAAGCTCATGATGGTTTTTACGTAATCAACAGCTTTAGGAATATTTTTTTGTCGATCGAGCAAATCACCCGTAACCGCAATCAAATCGATTGGCTGGGCAGAAAATTTGGCGACAACCTGATCTGCGTCGATAGACAGATTTTCCATGTGCAAGTCAGACAGGTGTAATATGGACAGCGGTTCCCAGCCACTCGTGTCTTTTATTCGAGCCGATCTTTGCAGGGGAATCGTAACAGCTTGCGTATGGACATCGAAAGTATTGCGGTAGGCACGAATCGAAAGCAAAGTGACAGCAACTGCAAGTAAGATCCAAGTCATGGTAGTTTGCCATCTCCTTTGTCTTGGGAATAACGCTCATTATACTAGATTTTTTCACGAATCGAATAAGTAGGTTTTTGGCAGAAGGAATTTGACAGGAAGTGCAGAAATATTATGAATGTTGAGGTGCTATAGAAAAATAATTTAGAGTCATTAGGAGAGTGAGTGTATGAACGTAGAAAAAATTCCGGCAACGGAAGGCCGGTTTAATCTGCAAAATTATGATGAAACTTACGCTAATTTTGATTGGGCTGAAGTAGAGAAACAATTTACCTGGTACGAAACAGGCAAGGTAAACATGGCTTATGAGGCGATTGATCGCCACTTGCTGACGGACAAAAAAGACAAACCTGCTCTTTTTTATAGTGATTTGACCAGAGATGAGACATACACATATGCGCAATTGAGCGAACTATCCAATAAGTTTGGCAATGTTTTGCGCAAGCTTGGAATTGCAAAAGGGGATCGCGTATTTGTATTCATGCCGCGCACTCCTGAGCTTTATGTAAGCGTTTTAGGTACACTTAAAGTTGGAGCTATTGTTGGTCCGCTTTTCGAGGCCTTCATGGAAGCAGCTGTACGTGACCGTTTGTCTGACAGTGAGGCTGTTGCGATCGTAACGATTCCTTCACTCTTGCCGCGTATTCCTGTCAGTGAATTGCCAGCTCTCAAGCATGTCATCCTCGTCGGTGGGGCGGATGAGCAAAAAGAGGGTGTCGTCAGCTATGAAGCGGCGATGGCCGAAGCTTCGTCCGAGCTTGAAATCGAGTGGGTAGACCGTGAAGACGGCATGATTCTGCACTACACTTCAGGATCGACTGGTAAGCCAAAAGGCGTGCTACACGTGCACAACGTGATGATTCAACACCTGCAAACAGGTAAATGGGTATTGGATTTGCAAGACGACGATATTTACTGGTGCACGGCGGACCCAGGCTGGGTAACAGGTACGGCCTACGGTATTTTCTCTCCATGGCTGAACGGTGTGACCAACGTCGTTCGTGGTGGCCGATTTACACCAGAGGACTGGTACAAAACAATCGAAAAATACAAAGTCTCTGTTTGGTACAGTGCACCAACAGCTTTCCGTATGCTGATGGGAGCGGGCGATGAGGTAGTCAAACAATTTGATTTGTCCAGCCTCCGTCATGTACTGAGTGTGGGTGAACCACTCAATCCGGAGGTTGTATACTGGGGATTGCGCGTGTTCAATCATCGTATTCACGACAACTGGTGGATGACCGAAACTGGTGGTCAGCTGATCTCCAACTTCCGCAGCATGGCAATCAAGCCAGGCTCCATGGGTAAACCAATCCCTGGCGTGCACGCGGCAATCATCGACAATCAAGGAAATGAACTGCCGCCTAATCGAATGGGCAATTTGGCAATCCGCGTAGGCTGGCCAGCAATGATGAGAAAAATCTGGAACAACCCAGCGAAGTACGAAGAGTATTTCCACATTCCAGGCTGGTATGTTTCAGGTGACTCAGCGTACAAGGATGAAGAAGGCTACTTCTGGTTCCAAGGACGAATTGATGATGTGATCAATACGTCCGGTGAGCGTGTTGGTCCATTTGAGGTAGAAAGCAAGCTGGTAGAGCATCCAGCTGTAGCAGAAGCAGGTGTAATCGGGAAGCCTGACCCTGTACGCGGTGAAATTATTAAAGCATTCATATCCTTGCGTGCTGGCTATGAGCCAAGTGATGCACTGATGGATGATATCCGCAAATTTGTTAAAGAAGGACTCGCTGCACACGCTGCACCGCGCGAGATTGAATTCCGCGACAAGCTGCCAAAAACGCGCTCTGGAAAAATCATGCGCCGTGTCCTGAAGGCATGGGAGCTGGGATTGCCAACGGGCGACCTGTCTACGATGGAAGACTAATAATCAAACAAAAACCATCTTTCCACTTGGGAAGATGGTTTTTTTATACCGGCTAAAAAGCAGCTACGGATCGGGATGCTTTTTTTAATGACTGTGATGCTGATGTTCTCCCTCATGCGTATGGGAATGAGAATGAGAATGAGAAGCGGACCCTCCTTGACAGTGCAAATCCCCGTGCGTGACAGAGGAATTCTCAATTTGTATCGTAGCATGGCTGATCCCGAATTCATGCTGGAGTAGTTCAAGTGCTTCATTCAAAATCGGATAGCTCGGCAAGCCATCTTCTACAATTAAATGGCAGGTAAGCGAGTCGAATCCAGATGTGACTGTCCAAATATGAAGGTCGTGCACCTTGGTTACACCCGCAAGCTGGCTCAATTTGCTTTCGACCGCCGTTGAGTCAATACGAGAGGGCGTGCTTTCCAGCAAAATATTAACGGAGTCTTTCGTTATACGCCAAGCGCTTAAAAGGATTAATACAGCAACGATCACACTGATTAGTGGATCGGCAATATACCAGCCGAAGGACCACATCAAAATCCCGCCGATGATGGCGCCGACTGACCCCAGAAGATCACCGAGTACGTGCAAAAAAGCACTACGAACATTCACATTGTCTTTGTAGTCACCACGCATCAGGACGAAGGCAGCAGCGATATTCGCCAATAGCCCGATTGTGGCAATAATGATCATTTTACCACTTGAGACTTGTGGAGGATCAAAGAGTCGCTGATACGCTTCCCAAAAAATGATCAAAGAGATGACGACCAGAGTAACGCCGTTTATCAGTGCTGCCAATATCTCAAAGCGTTGAAGGCCAAATGTCCGCTTGGCAGTTGGCGGACGGGCTGCGATGTGAATCGCAATCAGACTCAGAAGTAGCGCTGAGGCATCGCTTAGCATGTGACCCGCGTCGGAGAGCAAAGCCAAGCTATTGGTGAGGAAGCCCCCGATTACTTCCACGATCAAAAACAAAGTAATGATAACGAAGGAAACGAGTAACGCCCGCTTGCTGGCACCTTTGCCATGATGATGATGGCCGTGACCGTCTCCGTGGTCGTGATGATGACCCATAAGAATACCTCCTCTATAAATGTGCTGCTAAATAAGCTGCATCGTAACCTACGCCACCCATGAGTGCAGATTGGCGATTATGCTGCCAGGGAAGCCCCAGAAAGAAAAGGCCTGGCACGACAGAAACGCCGCGCTGGTGAATGGGAGCTTCGTTTTCGCCTAACACTTCCGGAATGTCCAGCCATTCATATCCTGGGCGAAATCCGGTTGCCCAAATGATATTAGTAATACGCTCCTGATGACCTCCCGCAAAGGTAGCAGTATTTCCGGTGATCGAGACTGTTTTCGGGACCATTCGAATTTGTCCAGTCTGTTCCAACTTTTGCAGCTCGGCTCGATACCCAAAGATCGGGTCGGGCCTTTTGCTGAGCCATTTTCCTAGCCAAGAGGTGTTAGGAGCGGTCAATACTCCTGTGGCTCGCATGTAATCAAAAATAGTTTTACCCAAAAAAGAAAGCGGCAGAAAGGAACGGGATTGACTCATAGAAAAAGTGACGGCTCGACTGGCTGCTAGCTCTACCGCGAGCTGTGCCCCTGAATTTCCCCCTCCCACTATCAAGACAGGACCGTCTTTTAGCTGCCCTTCATTTTTATAGCTGGCCGTGTGCACCTGCAAAACTTCATCTGTGAGAGCAGATACAATCGGTGGCACATAGGGAGTATGGAAGGGTCCTGTGGCTACCACCAGCTTCTCCGTGTGATACAACTCGTTGTTTGTACGTACAGCAAAGCCTATGCTAGTCTTCGTCACCTGGATAACGTCAGTGCCAAGCTGGAGCGGCAGCTGAAAATGCCGGGCGTACTCTTCTAAATAGTTTGCCGCATCAATTTTTGTTGGAAGCCCATCACGTTCACCAGGGAAGGGGAATCCAGGCAAATCGCAGTAACGGCGGGGAGTAAACAATACGAGTGAATCGTATCGCTCGCGCCAGCTATCTCCAATCCTTTTGCTTTTATCCAAAAGAAGAATGCGGCGCTGTTTTTGTTGTAAATAATATCCAGCTGCTAAACCTGCTTGACCTGCTCCGATAACAATCACATCGTAGTCGTTCATAGAAAACGCCTTCTTTCATGCGGGGTACATCTAAATATTACCACAATCAATTTAATATTCAAGTAATCGTTTGAATGTAATTGAAAAAGAAAGACCGTCAAGGAATCAACGGTCTTTCACCAGCTTATTTGATTACAGTTTCACACCACATGCATCAACTTGCAGAACGAGAGTAGATCCGATGTGGGGTCAAATCCCCAGGATGACGTACGTAGAGGGGACCCCAGGAAGGATTGGCATCATGCATGCTTTTCAGGAGACTGGTCATCCCTGAGAAGGCCGTTGCGACAGACACTTCTCCTGCGATGGCTCCTGTTACGGCAGCTGCAACCACATGGGCAGCATACATGCCGGATATGACACAATCCTGTACCTCGGCTGCGTTCACCAGATGAGTACGCACTTCTTGGACAATTCGTTCATCGTGATTGTGCCAATTTTGAATATCACCAAGGGCATGTCCCTCCAGGCTCAATAGCCGAGTCTGTGTGATAGCGCGTGCTACGACCGTAGCTGATTGCTTGATTAACTCCGCATCATAGCTTGTTCGACCAAGTGTAATAGAAGTGAGGTCCTTGTCCGTTTCTTCCTGCAGGGCGTTTGCCCAATCTGCTGCATTATCAAAATGAAGAAAGCGCACGGTCTCGGCAGCAAGATAGCCACGCAAAATATCAGCAGGGTGTGAGTCGTTCTGAGGTCCTGTATTACGCAAAAGGGGTTTTCCTGTATAAGCTTGATTCAAGCCACGGAAATACCCGATTAATCCGATTCCAGCAGCAGGCCCGTTGTTTAATATACCCAGTACGTCAGATGCGGTCTCATCGATTCGCAACGACCAATAATCGGCCAGGGAGCGATTGTCCAGCTCACTCCATAGTGCGTCGTATACTGTTTTTTGCAGCTCTCCAAGCAACCCGGTGTCCGCATGCAATATATCGTGTCCTGCCGTCTCATGTCCGAGTGCTGACCAAGCCAGCAGTCCATGGCGCGCATTGGCTGGAGGTAAATTGACAATTCCCGTTTTCAGTCCAAAATGTGAAGCAGCTTCTACAGTCCACGTATAAGGACCATAGTGAGGCCGTCCCCATTTGACGAGGGGAGCGATCATGCTTTGGTCAGGAGGTTTGATCCCTTTCCTGTCCTCCTCGCTCAAAAAGCCGTCATACAAATCACTTACCACTTCCTGAAAGGCATCTGTCGCTTCCTGTTCGTACCCTTCTTTGTTCTGCAAGATGGCCTGGGCTATATCACAAAACAGCCCTGCCTCGCGTTCCTTGTTCGGATCGCGCCGCATCATGTTCGAAAATCCGGCCTCGGTTAGCTTGTCCAATGCCTGCATAAACGGATGGTACACATGCTCACGGTAAAGTGGGGGGAGAGAGGTTGCTGCGTCATGTAAGCGTTCGAATAGGGAGTGATACTCAGTAGGATCGAGAGGACCCATATTCTTGTCCAGGGCAGCAGTCGTTACGTCCTCCATACTTTGTTGCAGATGACGAAAATCAGGATGGTTCATGCGTGACGCCTCCTATCGTACAGAGATTTGGCTCTGAACTGCGAGTTACGTCATATCAGAGTGTGCGGCTTGTTTGGGGACTCGCCTCCTTTCCTGCAGGAATGGAAGAGATGTGTGTGGAGAAAGAAGTGTGTCTCCCTATTATAAAAGGGTTGAATTGGAAAAAAAAGATAGCACTGATAGGTGATTAGTCACAAAAATAGCGAAATGGGGCAGGATTTTTATGCCAATGTATATAATTAGGAATGATAACGATTTAAGTTTGAAAAGGAGGAAGTAAGTTTGCTCGCGAAAATCCGTCACTTTTTCATAGAGATTCTGGGGGCGCTCATTCTTGGACTTGCCGTAGTCGTGTTGACCGTAAACGGAACAACCGACATTTTCGCTGGCTGGAAAATGGAATGGTCCCCGCAATGGCTGGATGTAAAAACATTTTTTCTGAGCATTGTCCTGGAAGCCATTCCTTTTGTGCTGCTCGGTGTATTTTTTTCAGCCTTTATCCAGACCTTTATTTCAGAGGAGCAGGTCAGGCGCTGGATACCTAAAAGCATGATCATTGGCTTGCCGTTTGCAGGCTTGCTTGGCTTTTTGTTTCCCGTCTGCGAATGTGCCATTATTCCGGTCGTTCGCCGGTTGATCCAAAAAGGGATGCCGCTGCCTGTCGGAATCACATTTTTACTCGCAGGTCCAATCGTGAATCCGGTTGTGCTTTCTTCCACCTATATCGCTTTTACGCGCCAGCCTGATATGGCGTTGTATCGAGGTGTTGCCGGTTTTGCTGTAGCGATTATTGTCGGGCTGCTCGTTTTTTTCTTTGTAAAGAAGAATCCGCTTCGCCTCGGCATGGAATCGCAGATAAGACATGAAGCCCTACACACAGAGGCGGTGCGTGGAAAGCTGTCAGCTACCTTCTCTCATGCGGTGGACGAATTTTTTGACATGGGGAAATATTTGCTGTTTGGTGCCTTTATCAGTGCGCTGCTGCAAGTGTATGTCAGCAGGGAGACGCTCGTAAATATCGGTCAGACGCCACTTACCTCAAATCTGGTGATGATGGGAATGGCGTATCTGTTTTCCTTGTGCTCGGAGGCAGATGCGTTTATTGCAGCGTCCTTCTCCAATACCTTCCACAGCAGCTCACTGCTTGCTTTTCTCGTTTTTGGTCCCATGCTAGATTTCAAGACAACGTTGATGCTGCTCAGTACGTTTCGCTTCGGTTTTGTAGTCAAGCTTGTGGTGGCAGTAACGGTTCTCGTCTTGGCGATTACCATGCTGATGCCAGTGTAGGGGAGGAAAGGATATGGATCAGACCAGCTTGAAGCGTCATTATTTGATCAGAAGTGTGATTTTGTCTGGATTTACCTTGCTCTTGGCATATTTGATCGTGTCCGAGAAGCTGAGCCATTATTTAGCGCCTCGCCTTCACATGTTCAGCTACGTCACATTAGGAATTTTGGTGATTTTGACAGTAGTCAGTATTCGCCAGGCGATCGTCGGTGCGAATGAATATGATTGTGACTGCGAGGACGTACATAAGGTACCGCGCTCCCCGTGGATTTCGCTCATCGTATACGGCCTGTTTCTTTTGCCGCTTGCCATGGGTTTTCTCATGCCTGACAAAATATTGGGTAGTGATGTTGCAGAAAAAAGGGGAATTACCTTGCTCAGTAACGATGTGAGAAAGCTGGCAGAAGTCGCGGTAGCTACAGATTCAGCAGAAAGCAATACAGACAATGCAGGCAGCAGTCATTCCACTGACCCGTCGCAGTCAGAAGGCGATACCGAGCCAGCACTTGAAGCTGGGTCAGAACAGGTAGAGGAGGGTAATCAGGAGCAGGATGCAAGCCAGCAGGAGCCAGCTGACGTAGAGGATGAGCAAATCCGTAAACGCTTTGATACAAATGGCTTCGGGGATTTTTATACGGATTTGGCGGTGTCTTTGTATAAGCAACCAGTGATCGACTTGCACGAAAAAGTATTTCTCGATGGTTTGACCACGATGGAGCTGTATGCCAAGGAATTTGCAGGTAAAGAAATGGAGATTCTCGGCTTCGTGTACAGGCAAACAGATTTTTCTGCCGAGCAGTTTGTGGTGGCGAGATTTTCGGTGTCCTGTTGCACGGCTGATGCCAGTGTATTCGGCATTTTGGTAGAGAAGTCAGACGGTAGCAAGTGGGCAAAGGACAGCTGGGTGAAGGTGCGCGGCAAGCTCGAACTCAGAAAAATAGATGGATTTGACATGCTCGTGCTAAAAGCAAATCGGGTTGAACCTGTAAAAGCACCAAAAGACCCGTATGTGTATTACAGCTACGATGCAGCATCAAGCAGCTAGTGAGTGATTTTAGTCAATCGCGATCAAGAATCCGCTGTCCTTTTTTGAAAAGAGAAAATAAATACAAAAAGCTGGCGTCCCCTCTATATGAGACGTCAGCTTTTTCGTTATTTGTTTTCTTCTTCTTCATAAAACCAGAGAGGGTCATCACAATCGACATCGCCGTTATAATTGATCAAAATTTCTTCTCCAGCAGCGATGTCCGTATACGCATAAAAATCAAATGTGTGATTATCAAAGTTAATGTCATAAGTGGCATTCGGCGTGTACGAATGATTGAACAGCATGCCGTACCCGAGAAGAATCGCAGTGTGGTTAGCACCATATTCGAACGCGTAATCAGCAAGCAATGTTTTCTCGATATGATCATGCTCCTCATTCAGATAAGGAAGGACGGGAGCTTCATGAATGAGTTCGCCTTTTGCAATGTCGCGTGTAGCAAATACGCCTCTATTTAAATCTCCGTTACTGAGCTTGGATGTCTTTACTTCTATCATGAATCATCACCTGCGTTCTTTTGACTGTGGAGTTTTCCTTTTTAAGAATGACAGTTGATTCCGTTGAACGCAACCATTTTTATTATCGAACTGCAGTGAGGATAGCTGGAAGCTGTTGTTGTATTGGAACTAGATTACTTTTTCATGACCAAATGATGACGAACAGCATAGGCTGCGAGCTGGACGCGATTTGCTAGCTGCAATTTTTCCAGGATGTTTTTCAAATGATTTTTTACGGTATTTTCAGCGATGATGAGGGCCTCGCTAATTTCTCTATTCGTCTTTCCGGCACCAACGTATATGACGATTTCACGCTCGCGTGGGGTCAGAACATCAGGGACAGTCTCGTCCAAATGCTCCTCCTGCCGAAAACGATAAAGCAGCCGAGTCGCCATCTCACGTGATAGCTCACTGTCCTCGCCGAGCAAGGCATGAAGATAGTTGACCCAATCATCTGGCTCCAGATTTTTTAGCAGGTAGCCTTGGGCACCGAATTGAATAGCTGTAATCAGATCGGCCACATCGTCAGAGATGCTCAAAATGACGACCTTGATGTGTGGATATGCCTTTTTTACTTCGCGTGTAGCTTCTAGCCCGCTCCACTTGGGCATGTTGATATCCATTAATACAAGGTCTGGCTGCAGCTTTCCACATAGCTCGAAGGCCTCTTCGCCATTTTCTGCCTCACCGATCACCTCAAAGGATGGGTCGGCGTCGAGGAGACTTCGAATCGCCATGCGTGCCATCGGATGATCATCGGCAATTAAAACACGGTAACCGTTCATCGTGCATTACCTCCAGAGTGGGAAGTCAGGCTAATGATAGTGCCACCTTCCGTTCTTTTTCGAATATCGACAGCGGCCCCTAGCTGACGTGCTCGTTCGCGCATCATCGATAATCCATATTTTTTGGTATCAACCGAGGTGTGCGTGATACCAATACCATCGTCTTCAATAGCGAGGACCCAATTACGCGGTTCTTCGGTGGTCAGACTAATCCAGGAATGCCTAGCCTGTGCGTGCTTACGAATATTGGCGAAAGCTTCCTGGATGATGCCGAACAGCTGCACTTCTTCGGCAGCTGTAAAAAAATTTTCCTTAATCCGGATTTCCGAGGCTACGTCCACACCAGAGAGGGCGCTCCATTGACCAAGCCACTTTTCCAGACGTTGATCAAGGCTGCCTTCCTCGGGGAGTGCTCGCAAATTAAAAATGGCTTGCCGCACATGATTATCGATAGCAGTTACCGCGACACGTGCCTCATCCAGATGTCCCTGCTTCAGCTTGACATTGAGGAAAAACAAGGACTGTGCGATTCCGTCGTGTAATTCCCTGGCAAGACGTTCTCTTTCTTCATAGACAGCTCTGCGTGCCTGCTCTTCGACAATACGCGCATTCATCCGTTTGATCGTGCGAAACATCCAGGTAGCGAATAAATAGGACAACAGGAGTGTGAGCAGGGTGATGTACACATTGCCTGTCTCCATCGACATATAAGGCAAAAGAAAATCATGACGGACGAATTCGAAGCCACCGATGATAATAGTAGGAATCAATACGGTCAACCAGTAAAAGATGCGATAAGACATAAGAAAATCCCTTCTTTACTTGTGGCAATCACTACTAAGTATACCGAATGGGACAACCGGATGATATACTCGTATGTGAAAAGGTGGAAAACGGGAGGGACATCCATGCATACCATTGCGAAAGCATTGACGATAGCAGGTTCAGATAGTGGTGGAGGAGCCGGTATTCAGGCAGACCTGAAGACCTTTCATCAGCTAGGTGTATACGGAATGAGCGCGATAACAGCGATTACTGCGCAAAATACGCTGGGAGTATCAGGCGTATATCCATTGCCGACGGAAGCCGTGGCGCATCAAATGCGTGAAGTGCTGCGCGACCTGGGGGCAGATGCTGCAAAAACAGGAATGCTTTTCGATGCGGCGATTATCAAAGCCGTTTCCGAAGAGATCCATGCTTTTGGTTTGAAGAAGCTGGTCGTCGATCCGGTCATGATCGCTAAAGGCGGAGCGAAGCTGTTGCAAGATGATGCGATCGCTGCTTTGAAAACGCATTTGCTGCCGCTGGCGGAAGTTGTCACACCAAATTTGCCGGAAGCTGAATGCTTGACGGGGATGCTGATTCGGACGCCGGAGGAGATGCGGGAGGGCGCACGTGCGATTTATGCACTTGGTGCGCGTAATGTTCTTATGAAGGGTGGTCATCTGGAGGGAGATACGGTCGTTGACATTTTGTTTGACGGAACGAATTTCTATGAGCTGACCCACGAGCGTATCCATACACGTCATACACATGGGACAGGCTGCACGTTTTCGGCTGCATTGACTGCCGAATTGGCAAAGAATACTCCGCTTTTGCAAGCTGTAGAGAAGGCGAATCGTTTCATCTTTGAAGCGATCAAGACAGCCCCTCAAATTGGAGGCGGACACGGGCCAACGAATCATTGGGCGGTTGTCGACTAACGTAGGAATTGTTCTTGTTACTAGTAAAAAACTCGATGCTCTTGACGGTACAAGAGCTCGAGTTTTTTGTTTGTCTAGATATGCATTTACTTAACCTGAACAGAAAAATCGCCATGTAATCGAATTGGGTAACTATTTAGTGTGAACGTATATAAGCTGGGCTCTCCCTTGTCTGTCAAGCGCTTAAACAGGTAGCCATAAGAATGAGTGGTTTCTTTTTGACCAGAAGATGAGGTGCCTTGGACGTAATCGTATTCATTCCCGACATCATCGGTTAATTCACTTAAAAGAGAATAAAAACGGTTTGTGTCTAGCTCTGGCACATCCAGTGTGAAGTCTATGCCCAAAACATCGCCGTTTTGGCGCAAAGCCTTTATTTGGAGACTGGAGTCGGGTGCTTTTACGAGCTTGTTGGTCTTGGCGTCGATGACGACCTCCAGCTTGTCTTTATCAATCGCTTTGATGCCACTCGCTTTCAGATACAGCTTTTCGGGCTGGACAAAATACGTGCTTTCCAAATTGTAGACAACGCCATTTTCACCGTTTGGGCGATAGGGTACACCGTTGCCCCAAAAAGCGTACGTTTGGCCTTTTTCATCCACGAGCCGGAGCTGATCAAAATCAAAGACGTGCTTGGTATTGGCTGAATCAAAACGAATACTGACTTCTGTCTGCGTTGGGAAGACGGCAATCTGCTCAATCGTGAAACGCATCCCGTCCACGGTTACCTGCTTCATGACAGGGTAGACCTTTTCTTCCAGCGACACATATTTGGTTTTATCAATAGCAAACGTAACGAACAGGGGATTTTCTTGCGGGACATTGTCTAATGCGACAGTAACCTTTGCTGTTAGAGAGTCTGGAATCGGGCTGTTTTCACTGATATGAACATCGAATCGATCATGGCTGGTCGATGCTTCCTTGAGATTGCCTCGCGACCAGGAGATGCCGTACTCCCAATCGTTTCCACGCGGATCGACGAGCTCGATTTTGTGCAGGGAAACCTGATGCTCTTGCTTTTCAGCGTGCAGTGTATAAAAAACGAGCATCCGCTTTTGATCCATCAAAACCTGATCGACAGTAAAGCTCACCCCATCAAGCGAGGTGCTTGCTCCCACGCTTTGCACCATGTTGTGTTCTGCTGCCAAGCGCATGCCTTTGTCATCGTTGATCAATTCTACGAGCTTTTCCAATCCGGGTATATGACTGACATAGGCAGCCACCGCAGGTGATAGCTTGATCGAAAAAAATAAGGCTAACAAAAGGGAGCAGGCAGTTACTGTGGAGCTTATACGAATCCAAAACCTGCGTTGGCGTTTTTGTTTTTGCTGCTTTGCTTGCATGATTCCATTGCGAATGTACTGATCAATCTGCGGAGGTACTGTTTGTAGCTCCGTAGTGTTTGTATCATCCAGCACGCTCGTCACCATCCTTTCCCAAGGTCTTTGCGCAGGGCGCCCAGAGCTTTATGCAGCCAGGTTTTTATCGTTCCTTCGGGGTGACCGAGCACGTCTGCAATTTCCCGTACGGTCCGATCCTCAAAGTACTTCAGAATGATGATACGCCGATACGTCGGAGTCAAACGGGAGAGGGCTTCTTCTATGAAGATCCGCTCGATGCTCTGCTCGTGAGGGAGCGTGTCTACACCTCGCGTTTGCTCGTTAGAAAGCTTTGTCGGGTCAACGAGCAGCCGTTTTTTACGCTTTTGTTCATCGATGCAGACGTGGATGAGGATACGAGTTAGCCACGTACTAAAATAGGCAGTCTGTTCTAACCGCGACAGCTTGAGATAGGAACGGCAGGTCGCTTCCTGAATCGCCTCCAATGCATCGGTTTCGTTGTGTAGAAAGGCGAAAGCGACCTTATACATTTTTTCCTTTTGCAGACGGATGGCTTGAAAAAAAGCTTCATCATCTCCGCGCTTTGCTTGTAGGACAAGCTGTTCCAGATTCACATTTTCTCCCTCCTATAGGATTAGACGCGCAAGTCAATGAAACGGTTTTAACAAAATGTCGCGCATTGCTTTTTTTGGTGAACCTACCGCCCATTACTTGCTTACAGTGAAGAAAGAAGGGAAAGGGTGGGGCAGATGAATGTGGATCAAATGGACAACGATTCATGAATCGTACGGTCTTCCCAGAATGGCGCAGGAGTGCCGCCGGTATCTTGAAACCAAAGGGATTACGGTCAGAATCATGTCAAAAAAAACGAAGCGAGCAGGTCATCTCTACATGCTGCAAGTGCCATTCGAACAGGAGGAGCAAGCAAGAAAATGGTTGAATGAATTCAAAAGCTCATTGGGGTAGTAGCTCCCTCCTGCCATCTATCCCCTTGCCACTCGAAGACCAGATCAGATCATACTAGGTCTTAGGGGTGATTTTGTCTATGGCAACGACGCTTCTGGAGACACCGGAAAAAACTGGACAAAAAGATGCGAAGCTTTTCGTTCCCGATTATGTCTTTGTAGAACCAAACGCACTGAATTATCCGCTTGGACAAGAGCTGTATAATCGTTTTCAACAAGAGGGAATCCCGATGCAAATGACAACAAGTCACAATCAGGTACGTGGGATACCTGGAGAAACGGATGTAGAAAAATATCGCAACGCCAAACGTACACTCGTGATTGGCGTACGGAAAACACTAAAATTCGAGACTTCGAAGCCTTCAGCAGAATACGCCATTCCACTGGCAACCGGCTGTGCAGCGCATTGCCATTATTGTTATCTAAATACAAATATCGGCTCCAAGCCTTATATCCGCGTCTACGTCAATACAGATGAAATCCTGACGCAGGCGGAAAAATACATTCAGGAGCGTCCAGGGGAAATTACCCGGTTTGAGGCCGCATGTACCTCTGACCCTGTCAGTATTGAGCACATTACCGGAAATCTGAAACGAGCGATTGAATTTATGGGACAGCAGGAATATGGTCGTCTGCGCTTCGTCACGAAATTCCATCATGTAGATTCCTTGCTGGATGCGAAGCATAACAAGCATACACGGTTCCGCTTCAGTATGAACGCCGATTATGTAATCAAAAATTTTGAACCGGGAACCTCTAGTTTTAGTCAACGGCTCGAAGCGGCAGGCAAGGTAGCTAGAGCGGGATATCCTTTAGGCTTTATTCTTGCGCCATTGTATTGGTTCGAAGGCTGGGAAGCAGGGTATACGGACTTGCTGGAAAGGCTTCGTGCCCAGCTGGTTCCAGAGGCATTAGATGATTTGACATTTGAACTGATCCAGCACAGATTCACGAAAATCGCTAAAAGCCTGATCCTGCAGCGTTATCCAAAAACGAAGCTGGAAATGAACGAGGACGAACGCAAATACAAATGGGGCAAGTATGGAAAGGGAAAATACGTCTACCCGGATGTGCAAGCAAAAGCGTTGCAGGGGCATCTGGAGCGGGAAATTGCCAGATTGTTTCCGCGGGCGCGGGTGGAGTATTTTACGTGACAAAAAGATGATGACAGAGAGCTGCTCTCGCTTGCGGAGCAGTTTTTTCCTTTTTTAGCCATAAATCGAATGCTTTCGACAAAAGATCGCACGCGTGCTAAAATATGGAGTGCTCTCATTTTCGTGAAAGGATTCGAAGCATACATGAAGTCCATATTAATAACTGTTGAAGGACCCATCGGCATCGGCAAAACATCTTTGTCACGGGAACTAAGTCGTGCATTTGACTTGCAGCTGCTGGAAGAAATCGTCTATGAAAATCCATTCTTAGGGAAGTTTTACGAAAACATTTCGGAATGGAGCTTTCAGCTCGAGATGTTTTTTTTGTGCAATCGTTACAAGCAATTGCAAGACATCCATACCAACTACTTAAACCAAGGCATCTCTGTTGTTTCTGATTACAATATTTTTAAAAATACTATTTTTTCCAAAAGGACATTGACGGGAGAAAACTTGCCCAAGTACTTGAAGATCTATGATATCTTGACAGCGGATCTGCCACAGGCGCATCTGGTGATTTATTTGACTGCTTCACTCGATACAGTCATGAATCGGATTGGCATGCGGGATCGGGAAATGGAGCGGACCATGGATGTTTCTTATATGGAGAATCTGATTGCCGATTACGACGAATTCATGGAAGAGTTTGAAAAGCATCATCCACAAGTACCTGTGATCAAATTTGATTGCGATGATCTTGATTTCGTTCATCGGCCAGAGGACTTGCGTTATGTGCTGGATCGTATCGAGCCGCAGATTCGCGCGTTGATGGGGTAAACGATCTGTTTTTGTTCGTTTGCAAGTATTGTGAATAAGGAGTTGCGTACATGTCTAGGTTTCAAAGCAGCCAAATCCGTGATAAATACGGAATACCGAGCAACGCGGTCATTACCATTGGAGGAACGGTTGGGGTGGGGAAGTCCACCTTTACACATGCTCTAGCGGAGCAGCTGGGTTTTCGTGTCTCCGTAGAAAAAGTGGATAATAATCCTTATTTGGGCCGGTATTATAACGATTTGTCGCGTTGGGGCTTTCATTTGCAAATTTTCTTTTTGGCTGAACGCTTCAAGGAACAGAAAAGAATGTTTGAGTATGGTGGAGGGTTTGTTCAGGATCGCTCCATTTATGAGGATACTGGCATTTTTGCTCGTATGCTGTATGAGCAAGGAAATATGACAGAAGAAGATTATCGCACTTATACAGAATTATTCGAAGCGATGGTGATGACACCATACTTCCCGCATCCTGATATTTTGATTTACTTGGAAGGAAGCTTTGACGATATTATTGACCGCGTAAAAGAGCGTGGACGTCCGATGGAGCAACAAACCCCCATTGATTACTGGAAAGACTTGTATGGGCGTTATGAAGATTGGATTCGTTCATTCCATGCTTGTCCTATTTTGCGAGTGAATATTAATGAGTACGATGTCGTGGATGACCCCGCATCCGTAGAGAATATTATTGCTCGCGTAGGTGAAAAAATTCGCATTGGACGAGCTACAAGGCTGTAAAACGAAAAAATGACACACCCCCTGGCTACGTATCTGTACGAAGCAGGGGGTGTTTTGTCTTTTATGCTTCTATCGCGCCCGATAGCCATCTAATAAAAGCGAGAGTGCTGCTTGGATGTCGGTAAGGGCCTGCTCCTGATCTGACATTTGCGCTACCCAGAGCACACCTTCGTTCATCGCACCGGACAGCAAGTGGGTCAAAGCGTTGATGGAAACCGGCTTGAGATACCCTCGTTGCTCCATATCCTGAAGCTGCTCCCGTAAAAGGCGCATGGAATGCTCTTCATCCATTTTGCGCCACGCGTCCCAGCCGACTACAGAGGGGCCGTCGATCAAAAGGATTCGTCTGTTCTGCTCTTCTACGGCTGAGGTCACAAAAGCGAGACAGCCGAAAAGCAGCTGCTCCCAAGGATCTTCGCTTTTTGCGGCTTCCACTTCCACGCGTTCGCCAATTTCTTTTTGAACAGAGGCAAGCACAGCCATAAACAAGCCTTCTTTATTGCCAAAATGATGGTAAAGTGCGCCGCGAGTAAGTCCAGCTGTCTTCACCATTTCCTCCATAGAGGCCTCAGCATAGCCGTATGTGGAAAAATAGTGTCTCGCAACCTCTGTCAGCTTGGTTATGGTCAGCTTTGCTTGTTCTGCTTTCGATGTTTTCATAGTGGGACATGCTCCTGTCTTTGCATCAAAGCTTGCTTAGGTCAGCGGATTGCTTTCGTTTGCGATATATTGGGTGCTAAAGTCCTCAGATGGCGGAATCACTGTAATGATATCAATCAATACACCGTTTGGATCAGAGGTAATAAAATGACGTTGTCCAAATGCCTCGTCCCTGATATCGAGATGGAGGGGGAGACCCACTTTTTTGATTAGCCTTTCGTATTCGGCGTCTACATCATCCACTTCAAAGTTCAAAATAAGGCCATGCGTATTTTGACGGAAGCCAGCAGGAATCGTAGTGTGTGTGGAATCCAGAATGGCCAGCTCAAAAGGAGGGATACTGTGATTGTTTTTCAGGCTCACATACCAATCTGCTTCAAACACGGGATCAAAGCCAAAATGCTCGATGTAAAAAGCCGAACTTGCAGTAACCTGTTCCGTTAGAATGACTGGATAAAAACTGTTCACTTTCATTCATGATCCACTCCTTATAATGGGAAGATACGTTTAATTTAACATACGTACTGTATGTATGTAAACAAAATACGAATGAAAGCAAGAGACTTTTTCACGGAATGCTTGGTCCTTTCTGCACTTTGGCTATCGGAAAACGCCTGCGGATAAACCCCACTGTGGTATAATAAGAACATCTTGGAAAGGTAAAGGAGCTCAGACATGGCAGAAGAATGGTTTGAACGCAGCTTTCGCGAAGATTACGTGCTTGTGTACCGGCATCGGGATGACTCGGCAGCCGATGGAGAGATCGCCAATTTGCTGGAACGATTGCCGATCAAAAGCACAGGACGGGTACTCGATCTTTGCTGTGGGAGCGGGCGTCATTCGCGTGCGCTGGCTCGCCGGGGGTACGACGTGGTTGGGGTGGATTTGTCCCCTGTCCTTTTGCAACTGGCTGAGGAACAGAACACATTTCCACAGCTAAGCTTTGCCCGCTGTGACATGCGCAATATACCTTATAAAGGCGAATTTGATATCGTCGTCAATTTATTCACCAGCTTTGGTTATTTCTCGTCCGATGAGGAAAATGCTACGGTCATCCGTAATATGTCTCAGGCGTTGAAAACGCAAGGCGAAGTGATTATCGATTATTTAAATCCAGCTTATGTAACTGCGAATTTGGTTGCCGAATCGACCAAGGAAGTCGGCGAGATGCTGATTAAAGAAAGACGTTGGATTGAAAATGGGTTCGTAAAAAAGCGCATTGAGATTCATGAGGGAGCAAACAGTGAGCCGCGTGAATATCACGAACAAGTTCGACTATTTGAGGTAGAACAAATGATTGCGATGCTTGAGCAAGCAGGCTTTGGGCAAATTCAAGTATTTGGGAATTATCAATTTGAAGAATATGTGGCAAACGAGTCACCACGTATGATTTTCTATGCAATAAAGCAGTAGGATAAAGCGGATAAGCGTGACTAACCTTTGCGTCTGGTGAATATGATGGTGTAACAACCGATTATCGGACAAAAGGAGGCGCCTTATATGAGCAGATTGTCTTTGGAGCAGGTCAAACTGTATTTAAGCAAGGTGCCAGGATGGAAGCTGGTTGAGGACAGGATGGCTTTATCCCGTACCTACCACTGTCGAGACTTTGCTGCTGCAATCAGCTTTGTCAATCGGGTAGCAGAGCTGCTTGAGCCGGACAGCCAGCATGTAGAGATACATCTCAATGGCGGGATCGTTACCTTTACACTGGCTACCCGGGAAGCAAAAGGCTTGACTGGAAAAGATTTTGCACTCGCTCAGACGATAAGCAAAGTAAGCTAAGAAACTGAAAGTAGCCGCTTCATTTTGAGGCGGTATTTCTTTTGCTTAAAGCCCATTGTTTGATATGATGGGCACTAAGAACAAATTTTCGGAGGGGTACTATAATGGAGATTCAACAACACGAGAAGCTACTAGGTATTTTGACAAATGAATTTGAAAAACAACTGGCATCGATTACGTTCACTCAATGGGATACCGATAGTGAACATGACGAAGAGGTAAGTGTATTTAAGGCACAGCTGGTAGGGGTCAAGCTGACTGCAAATGAATTCGAGGAAAAAGACTTGTTACTGCTTTTTACCGATGAGGAAAATGAGCCAGTCGAGATTTTGATGGAAATTCCGGGAGAAGAAGTAGACTTGGCTACTTATGCTGAGGGACGTCTCCAAATTTTTGGCACAGAAGCGGAGATTGTTTTGGAAAAATGAGAAAGAAGCATGCTTTTCGCTATGTCGGTACTCCTGACCCGATGACAGAGAGGGAAGGGTACCATTGTGAAAAATATATCAAGAAAAACAAAGACAAGATGGTCCAAAAAGGACAGTACTTGATTGACATCACAGCCCTATTATCTTTGTTTCATCTGGATTGTTGGAATTGTCGGAGTGTCCACCGGGAAACCTGCTGCGAAGGTGGACAACCCTATTCGGTAGAGGAATGGCAGATCCCGATCATCGAAAAGGAGATTCCTGAGATTTCGAGCCGACTTATGGATGAGCAAGTGAAAAAAAGTTTGCTGAAAGAAGGCGTATGGGATGAGCGGCAGCTTGCTGGCACGATTCAGATGTGGCACGGCAACTGCCTGTTTTATCAAGAAAACAACGGACGTTATGGGTGCGCGATCCATGCGTATGCGGAAAAACAAGGTCATGATGTGCATACACTAAAGCCGTTTAGCTGTCAGCTGTACCCTATCGATCTGATTGATACAGGTGAGCACGTTTTATTGACTGCTGTTACCGAGGAGACCTCTTCCTTCTCTCGCTGGGGGACGGATTATTTGGAGCAATTTTATTGTGCGAGCCAGGAGCGTAGACGACTTGCGGTTCATCTAAGCGACGAATTGTTTGCTCTAGACGGCTACCGTCCAGCATACGAATGGAATCTGCCATTCCTTCGCTATTTGCTACAAGAAGAAGCGGAGGAAGTTGAAAAAATTCTGTCAAATCGCTACAACCAGCTAAGTGCGCAAGCATGATTGGAACCGTCCTAGTCATATGTTATGATGGGTTTGGCTTGAAGTAGATTTGCAAAGGAGTAACATAAATGAACGTCAAGACAACACAAGAATCTCGTACAATCCAAGCATCCTTGGTACAACCATCGGACACGAATTATCATGGGACGATTTTTGGTGGAACGATGATGGCATATGTAGATGAAGTCGCTGCAATTGCTGCGATGCGTCACTCCAGACGTCCTGTCGTAACGGCTTCCATAGATTCCATAGATTTTCTCGCTCCGGTAAAAATGGGTCACTCCATTTGTCTTGAAGCATTTGTCTCCTCGACTGGCAGAACCTCGATGGAGATATTTGTGAAGGTGATTTCCGAGAATTTGCAGTCAGGCGAGCGTGTACTCACGGCGACCTCGTTTCTTACATTCGTAGCACTTGATGAAGAGGGGAATCCGACTGAAGTACCAGCAGTCGCTCCTGAAACAGAAGAAGAGAAAAACCTCATGGCTTCGGCAGATGAGCGCAAAAAAATGCGCAAGGAGCGTAAAAGCAATACCCAAGCTTTTATCAGCACATTATCTGTTGAGAAAACCATTTAATTTTGGTATGGATTCACCCTGAGCGACAGTTCGCTCAGGGCGCTCTACATTTTCAAACCTGGGAGGAATGGGAATGAAGTACCGGAGACTAGGCAAAACTGATCTGAAGGTTTCGGTTATTGGGGTAGGAACTTGGCAATTTGGAGGCGAGTGGGGGGTAGACTTCACCCAAGCCGAGGTTGATCAAATTCTGGATAAAGCAAAAGAATGGGGAATCAACCTCATCGATACCGCTGAATGCTATGGCGACCATTTGTCAGAAAAGCTGATTGGTGAGTATTTGAAAAAGGATCAACGTGAGGATTGGATTGTGGCTACTAAATTTGGCCATCATTTTCATGAGCGGTTTACAAGGACAAATGACTACTCGGCACAATCTGTTCTCCAGCAATTAGATCAATCGCTCAAAGCACTGCAAACGGACTATATTGATCTTTATCAATTCCATTCGGGGCCAGACGAGGCGTTTGACAATGACGAGCTGTGGACGATGCTAGACAAGCAGATCAGCGCAGGGAAAATCAGACATCTTGGTCTGTCTATCGCTAAAAATGATAATCTACATCAGACAGCTTCGGCATCCAGAATCAACGCTCAAACGATACAGATCGTTTACAATCGTTTGGACAGAAAGCCGGAACAAGATGTGTTTGCTTCCTGCCAAGAACAGAATTTGGGCGTATTGGCTCGTGTGCCGCTGGCTAGTGGCTACCTGAGCGGAAAGTATAAGCCAGGAACCGTTTTTGCTGGTAATGACGTTCGTCATCGCCACGACCAGGAACAAGTTCGCCATTTGCTTTCCCAAGTGGAAGAAATCAAGCAACAGGAAGTTCCTGCTGGCATGGATATGGCGCAATGGGCGTTAGCATGGTGCTTGAAGCATCCTGCTGTGACGACTGTGATCCCGGGCAGCAAAAGCCCGGCACAGGTGGTGGCAAATGCTAAAGCAGCTGACTATGTTACGGAAGACCATCCACAAGACGTTCGCTAATAAGCATGAAAAAGGAGGAGCCAGATGTCACGGCTTCTCCTTTTTTCTGCTTTAATCTAAAAAACGGGATTTGATCTGCGGAGTGGGCAGCATGCATTGCTCGGCTTTGCCCATCCAGCGATAACGATTTCGCGCCACCCAGTCATAAACGACATTGCGAAGTGAGCGAGGAAAAAGCTGTGCTACCGTCGAGAGGATCGGCCATCCACCCGAAAGCTTCTTTCCTACGCGTAAAACCGCGTCTGATTTACTGAAAAGTCGTCCGTTGGAGATGAATACGACCGAGGACATTTCGCTTTCCGGATAGTCAAAAGAACGGAGCAGCTCTTGCCCTTTTTCCGATTGTAGCGAGGCAAAATGAATATGTCCCTTTGGATCTCGCTTTACTATAAACTGAACGGCACCGTGGCACAAATGACAGACCCCGTCAAAAAGTAAAATATGATCAGGTTGTTCTGGTGGATGCGACTGTTTCAATTGGCAGCCCTCCAAATGATGCTTTTTATTCCTACCTTTATTTTACCAGAGAACGGCTGTCATTTGTGTGAACGGTAGGTCCCGTTTTTACTAAATCAGAACGTATTAACTTCACGCATCTGCATCCTGATTTCGTAAGAATAACCTTCCGCTAAAACGCGGTCGCTCCACCATGAGGAGGCCAGGGTAGAGGTCTCTTATTCCGCTACGAAAGCAACGGCACCTTGCTGGATAAGCTCCTCCGCTTTTGTGAGATCGGGATGCATTTCGCGGTCTTCCTGCAAGCGAGAAATGACCGAACGAAGCTTTTGATAAGCGTATCCTGTTCCCACACCCAATTTTCCTGTCCCAAAGTCGATCGCTTGTGCTGCTGCCAAATACTCGATCGCAAGTACCTTGATGGTATTGGCAACGACGGTCCGTAGCTTGCGTGCGGAGGTAGTGCCCATACTGACGTGATCCTCCTGGTTGGCCGAGGAAGGGATTGAGTCGACAGATGCAGGGTGGCACAGCACTTTATTTTCAGAAACAATGGAAGCGGCTACATATTGTGTGATCATAAAGCCGGAGTGAAGTCCGCCGTTTTCTGTCAAAAATCCTGGGAGTCCGCTAAGCTGCGGGTTGACGAGACGCTCTGTACGCCGCTCAGAAATATTGGCTAGCTCAGCTACGGCAATTGCTAAAAAGTCCGCAGCAAAGGCCATTGGTTGACCGTGAAAATTCCCACCTGAAATGATATCGCCTGTTTCTGTGAACAGCACCGGGTTATCGGTAACACTGTTGCATTCGCGTGTAACCGTCGTCCAGACGTACTCGAGCGTATCGCGTGTAGCACCATGTACTTGCGGAATGCATCGCAGGCTGTATGGATCTTGGACGCGCAATTCGCCTTGTGCGGTCGTGCGCTCGCTGCCCGCCAGATGTTGAAGTAAGCGTTTGGCGGACTCCTGTTGACCTGGATGAGGGCGAACAAGATGGAGCTGGGGGTCAAAAGCTTTTGGGATTCCGCGAAGAGCCTCGATTGTCATCGACGCAATTACCTCTGCGCTTTCCAGGGCGACCCGCGAGTCATACAGGGCAAGGCACAATTGAGCAGTCATCGCTTGGGTTCCGTTAATGAGAGCAAGACCTTCCTTTGCTTGTAGACGAATCGGAGCGAGTCCGACCGCAAGCAGGGCATCGCTTCCAGCCAAAAGCTTACCGTTTACTGTTGCCTGTCCTTTGCCGAGCATTACTAACACCATATGAGCCAGAGGTGCGAGATCCCCACTAGCACCCAGCGAGCCTTGCTGCGGGATGACAGGGTGAACACCGCGATTGCACATTTCCACCAGATGCAATAGTGTTTCCTCGCGGATGCCAGAGAAGCCTTTGGCAAGAGCATTGATTCTAAGCGCCATCATCGCACGTACGACATCTGTCGGATAAGGCTCTCCCATCCCGCAAGCGTGGCTCATGATGAGATTTTCCTGTAGTCTAGCTGCGTCCTCGCCTTGGATCATGACATCTGAGAATTTGCCAAAGCCCGTGGTAATGCCATAAACTACACGCTGTTCATCGACCATCTTCTCGACCATGGCCCGAGATTGACGGACTTTTTCTATCGCCTCTGGCGTGAGTTCAATGGGGGAAGTGTTACGTGCAATGGAAATTACTTCTTCGATTCGGAGTTGATTCCCATCCATTTTTACGAGTGCGGGTTGCTTGTTCATGTTTGTTTTTCCTCCTTTAGCAGAGCAGAGAACGAAAAGAAAGAGGGGTTAGGATAAAATATCCTAACCCCTCTTTCCGGGTGTATATGCGATTGGTAAAACGTGAAAGCCTGAAGCTTGTGCCCGGCGACATACGTTTTTCCTCACTTTCTTTCGCTCACATGCATCTGTCTGATTATTATCACTTGTCGTTTTATTGTAACCGATGAATTCGTGCAGTCAAGATGTATATTGTCACGGCGACTGCACTAATTTGAAAAAAACGGGCTTAGTCCATTTTTGTAAACTGGGCAAGTGTCGTTTCTTGAGCGGGATATATGTCATACCATGTACTGTGTTAGTTTATCCGAAAGGACGTGTATGATTCCGTGGAAAAGCGACGTAAAATGCCGCCTATGCCTCCTGCACAGCCGAGGCGTCCTAAAGAAATGCCGAAGCCGCCTTCCTCAAGTATGCCAATGCCATCACCTATGCTGCCGTCTCCTTCGATGCCATCACCGGTTAATCCTTCACCGATGAAACCGTCACCAATGAATCCATCTTCTGAAATGCCCAGTCCACAACCGGTAAAGCCAGTGCGCCCCATGCCGCAAAGACCAATCATGCCTGCGCCCAATCCAAACATACCGAAGACACCGAACCGGATGCCAGCAAATCCAATGCCACCAAACATTCGCCCATCCAATCCAATGCCACCAAACATTCGCCCATCCAATCCAATGCCACCAAATATGAGACCATCAAACCCAATGCCGCCAAACATGCGCCCATCCAACCCAATGCCGCCAAACATGCGCCCATCAAACCCGATGCCACCGAACATGAGACCATCAAACCCGATGCCACCGAACATGAGACCATCCAATCCAATCCTGCCTAACCGCAGACCTGCCAACCCCATGCCTCCTAGTTCGATGATGCCTAACAGAAGACCACCAAATGCGCCACCAAATGCATCACCAAATGCGATGCCCCCAAGACATAGAATAGAATCTGGCATGGAAGTAGAACTGTACTTGTTCAAATTCCAGTTCCACATGGACCGGATGCAATATTTTCACCATAAATGCGAAAAACACCGCGATAATCGCCGTAAATACAACGAATACCGCAAGCACTACAGACACCATCAGCGGAGAATGAAGCATTATCACGATCGTTGCCAATCCTGGCATCATAAAGGCAGCAGCTCGGCAGGACGCGGTTCGTCCTCATCGTTCGGGTACAGACATTCCTCGTCGGGACAACACGACTGCAGCTGTGATTGCGGTTGTTCCTTCTAAAATGCTCCAAACATATCAAAGAACGCCAGCTCATACACTGGCGTTCTTTGACGTTTTTTTGTCAGGTTTGTTCCGCGAATGCTTCGACACTAATTCCTTTTTTCTTCAATTCGCGGCGCAGCGTCAGGAGGGCATCATCTTTGTTTTTGCATTCCAGGATGATATCTACGTTGTAATTGCTCAGGGCGGAGGCGAATTGGATGAATTGATCCACGTCAATATTATCGGCATGAGCGCGGAATTCTCGTTCTGACTTTGGCGACGACAGATGCATTTTTGGTGTGCGGTCTCCCCAGGTTTGAATGATTCTCGGCAAGTATTCAACCCAGTCTTCACCATCTGAATGACACATGTGGTGATGGATATCAAAAACCATAGGAATACCAAGTCGTTCGGCCAGCTCCAGAACCTCACGCATCGTGAAGGAGGTATCGTCATTTTCCAGCACAAGCCGTTTTTTTACTGACTCTGGCAGATGCTCAAAATTGCTCGCAAACCGATCCAGAGAAGATGGCTTATCGTTAAACACACCGCCGACATGAGTGACTAATACCGAGTTGTCGTCTAATCCGAGCAAGTCAAATACACGCGCATGATAGGAAAAATCTGCAATCGTCGATTCAACGACAGCTGGTTTATCGCTATTGAGAATATTGAAATGGCCTGGATGGGCTGTCATACGAATTCCGTTTTTGCGAATGAATTCCCCGGCTTTTTGAAAGTCCCACTCAAACTCTTTGGCCCAATCCCATTCAGCTGAAACCTGGTGAGTGGCTAGGGGAACAAACTCCGAGGGAAGCCGATACAAAAAAATTTGCCTTTCTACATTGTAAGCAAGAAGATCCAGCAAATTAAAGAAATTGGTCTGCAATACTTGACGTAATTTTTTCAGTCTCGCTTGAGGCTCCAGCTTGTTCACCTGGGCAACAGTCGTTTTTTTGTTTGGATTGTTTTTGGTGTTTACGCTAATGCAGGCATAGCCCAAACGGATCAAGGAATTCCCTCCCTTTAAAGGCAGCGTCGTGATGTTAGTATTCCCGATGCTTCCTCTGATGCTTTGCCTGAAAACTTCCCATCCAAGGGATAACCTTCACAAGTGTCTTTTAGACCAACCCAATTGGTATAGCCTCCATTTTAAAACGTAAAATGTACTAATCCAGCCGCCTGGTCATGTAGAAAAATGTAGGAGAAAAGGAGGGAAAGGTATGCTCTGGCTTGGCGCGATTCTAATCCTGGTTACCATTGGTGTTGCTGTAGCGATTGGCTACCGAGCTAACGAAAACGTTCGCAAATTTGATGAAAGCAAGCACGAAAGCTTTATCGGCTCCAAATCGAATTCGTAATCGGGGGAGGGATAACGAATGAAGCCGGGAAAAGAGCACCAGCTACTCGAGGACAAAAAAGACCTGAATAAATTTGGCTATGCACAAGAGCTTTTGCGAGACATGGGTGGATTTTCTAATTTTGCCATTTCGTTTTCCATTATTTCCATTTTAACAGGCGCCGTTTCTCTTTACGGACATGGACTGTTTTATGGTGGCTCAGGCATGATGGGGTTCGGCTGGACAATTGTAGCGTTGTTTGTCATTTTGATTGCAGCATCCATGTCCGAGCTAGCATCAGCAATTCCAACAGCAGGGGCATTGTATCACTGGGCAGCGATTTTAGGGAGTAAAAGATGGGGATGGTATACCGCCTGGATTAACCTGATCGGGCAAATCGGAATTGTGGCAGGGATTGATTACTCCTTTTCCTTGTTCGCTGATCCGCTACTCGCAAGTGCTTTTGGCTATACCTCAACAGAGACGACAACTTTGATCCTGTTTGGCATTACCTTGCTGCTCCATGGGACATTCAATCACATTGGCATCAGACTGGTCGCAAGGCTCAACGATTTTTCCGCGTGGTATCATATCGGCGTTGTCGTCATTCTGGTTGGCAGTCTTGTATTTTTCTCACGTCACGAGCTACAACCACTCGACTATCTTTTCCAGGTCGGTCAAACCTTTTCTGATAAACCGTATGCCATCGCCTTTTTAATTGGTCTTTTGCAAGCGCAGTGGACGTTTACCGGGTACGATGCTTCCGCTCACACGATTGAAGAAACGATTAATCCACGGGTTCGCGCAGCCTGGGGGATTTTCACTTCAGTGGCCTTTTCCTTTATTTTTGGTTTTATCATGCTCGCATTTGTCACGCTTTCCATCAAGAATGCAGCTGCCGCTAGTGAGGCAGATAATGCATTCATTTACGTCATTAGTGAAGCGTTGGGCGGAACATTTGGTTCGGTTATATTATGGCTGGTTACGTTTGCGATGTGGTTCTGCGGTCTGGCTTCTATTACCTCCTTCTCTCGCATGCTATATGCGTTTTCACGTGACAAAGGGATGCCGTGGAGTCGTCATTGGGCTGAGATATCCAGAAAATACAGGACCCCGGCAAAAGCGATTTGGCTCGTCATTATTCTTTCCTTTGCCCTCGCCTTGTTTGATTACATTATCAAAACAATAAATCCGAACACAACCTATACGACACTTGCCTTTTTGACAGCCGTTAGCGTCGTAGGGCTCTATGTAGCCTATGGTGTACCGCTATATTTGAAGCTACGTGCAGAGGCGAATGGGCTATTTCAGAAAAAGCATTACGGTCCGTGGAGCTTGGGAAGCTGGAGCAAGCCTATTAACGTTCTGAGCCTTATCTGGATCGTGTTTATTTGCGTCATGATGGTGATTCCACCGAATGAAACAGCAGGCTATGCCCTGATCGGGATGTTCGTTGTGCTTTTGATTATGGATGTGGCGTATTACAAAAAGCATTTTGAGGGTCCCCAGGCAGCACTTGGCACTTCTGATGAAGAGATCGAGCGGCAAGAAGCAAAATTTACAGAGTAATAGCTCGCAAAAAACAGTAGCTCCCGTTAGCCAAATTATTTTGGCAATGGGGGCTATTTTTGCATAAGGGAAGTCTGGCAGCGAGACCATAAGAGAATGAACACAGATGGAAGGGATGGAGAGAGAATGAACCATAAGCGTTGGAGTGCGGTTGTTTTTGGAGGCGCACTTTTGATGTCTCCAGCAAATTGTCTAGCAGCAGAGATTTCACATCCTGTTGAAGCTGCAAGCTGTTATGCCATCCATAGATTGGGGGAAGGCGAGCAAAAACCAAATCGTTATGAGGTAGCAGGAATTACTAATCCGGCTGCGTTTGAAGCGTTTTTTGGCCAATTGCAACAGGCAGTAAAAAGAGGAGACAAGAACAAGGTAGCCAAACACGTGAAATATCCGCTCCGTGTAAACAAAGAGGGTGCAAGCCGTTTTGTCCACGATGAAGAACAATTTTTGACAGAATATGATCAGATTATGACCGGAAACGTGAGACAGGCGCTACTCCAGCAAAACGTGACGAATACATTTGTCAATGCTCAAGGCGTGATGGTTGGTGACGGTGAACTTTGGCTGGGCCAATTTGGAAGTGAATTTGGCATTTTTGCTATTAATTTGTGAAATGTAAGGGTTTACAAAGCGAATAATTTAAAGATCACTCAATAAATTTTTTTTATCGTTTTTATTGTTTATTTAGAATGGACATAATCGCCGAATAATTCTAAAATAACTTATAAATAGACAAGCTAGGAGGATAAAACTGTAAAAGTATCCGCCTGAAATGGACATTTGTTATTTTTAAAAAAGCATGATAAAATTCACATCAAGCTATTTTTTTTAATTTTACTTAACTAATCAAAGGTAGTACGTTTGACTGGGTAAAAGGAGTGGATAACATGAGTTGGAATGCAGAGAAGCTGGCTGCCGAGGTAGCGGAGCAGGTGGTTGCTTGGCGCAGATATCTTCATCAACATCCGGAATTATCGTTCCAGGAAGACAAGACGTCTCAATTTGTGTATGAAACGTTAGAATCTTTTGGTAATTTAGAGCTGTCCCGTCCGACGAAGACGAGTATCGTTGCTCGGCTCATAGGTTCCGAGCCTGGCAAGGTGCTGGGAATACGTGCAGATATCGACGCCCTGCCGATTCATGAGGAAAATCAAGTGCCTTATGCTTCTAACCAGCCGGGTGTTATGCATGCGTGTGGACATGATGGTCATACGGCTATGCTGCTGGGTGCAGCCAAGATTCTTTCAGGCTACAAAGACAAGATCAAAGGTGAAGTACGTTTCATTTTCCAGCATGCGGAAGAGTTGCCACCAGGTGGAGCTGCTGAAATCGTGAGATCTGGAGCAGCTGATGGCATGGACTCGATCATCGGAATTCACTTGGCGTCTTATTTGCCAGTTGGCAAGTTCGGTGTTTTATATGGGGCTCTGACGTCCTCCACAGATCGTTTTGACATTACGATCCAAGGAAAAGGCGGTCACTCGTCCCAACCGGAAATGACAGTCGATCCAATCGTGATTGGTGCTTCTGTTATCAGCCATTTGCAGCAAATTGTCTCTCGTAATGTGAGTGCACTCGACAAAGTCGTGATTTCCGTAACCATGCTGAATGCAGGAACAGCCTACAACATCATTCCAGACACGCTGACCATCACAGGCTCTACGCGTTGCTTCGATGAGGAAATCCGCAAGAATATTCCGATCTGGATTGAGAAAATTGTCAAAGGCATTACAGACGCACATGGAGCGTCTTATGAGTTTACGTATTCACTGGGCTACACTTCCGTTGTCAACGATCAAAACGTGACGAAGCTGATGGAAGATACGATTCGGGAGCGTTGGGGAGAAGAAGATATTGTTTTCATTGACCCAGTTATGCCAGGAGAGGACTTCTCCGAGTATCTGAAAAAAGCGCCAGGGTGCTTCATTCAATTGGGCGCAGGGAATCCGGAAAAAGGCTTTACTTATCCGCATCACCATCCGCGGTTTGATTTTGATGAGGATTGTCTCGTCCGCGGCGTAGAGCTGTTCATTCGTGCAGCGGAAAAAGTAGTAATGGAATAACAGAAAAGACCGAACTGGGGGAAGATTATGACTGAGGGACGCGCTAATGTGTACAAGCTCCATATACTTGTGCTTGCACTTGTGGCAGTGACGGAGTTTATCGGAACAAAGAAAATCAACATAGGCATCGGTGTCATCGCGTTGTTTCCCATGTTGTATGCACTTGTTTTAGGAGGCGTGATCAGCTGGCCTAAATTTAAGTTTCTGAAAGAGAAAGAAATGAACGCCGCGGCCAATATTTTGGGAATCTCCTTCCTCCTCTTTATTGCCAAGCTGGGAGCAAACATCGGACCTGAGCTGCCAAAGCTGCTTGGTTCTGGCGTATCGCTGCTCGTACAGGAAGTTGGCCACATTGTAGGTACGATTGCTCTGGGCTTGCCTGTTGCTTTGTGGCTCGGTTTGAAGCGTGAATCGATCGGGGCTACGTATTCTCTCGACCGTGAACCAAACCTCGCGATTATCGTTGACAAATTCGGAGCGAATTCTGCGGAAGCACGCGGAGCATTGGGAGTTTATATTTGCGGAACCTTGTTTGGTGCCATTTATATGTCTATTTTAGCGAGTCTGTTAGGAAGTAGTGGACTGTTTCACCCGATTTCCTTGGCGATGGGAGCCGCGGTTGGTTCAGGAAGTATGATGGCAGCAGCAACTGGATCACTCGCTGTTATTTTCCCGGAAGCAACAAAAGAAATCGCTTTTTACTCGGGTGCAGCTAACTTGATGATGAGTATTGTCGGAACTTATGTGTGTATCTTCATTTCGTTGCCTCTCACTCAGCGCTTGTACAAATGGCTTGAGCCTGTTCTCGGACGCAAAAATGCTTCCTCTACAGAAGGAGGTAGACGTAGCGCATGAATCAAGTACTGACCATTTTACTCATTGGACTCATCGCTCTTATCGGAAACTGGATCGGATACGGAGTAGGACCAGCAGAAGGATTGCCAGGTATTTTGCTCCTCGCAGTAGTTACCTTGATCGGGATGGGCTTCACCAAAATTTTGCCATTCAAATCTCCTGTGATTGTCTGGATTTCGTTGTTCGCTATGATCGCAACATCTCCAATCTTCCCAGGAAATGAATATTTCGCAGCATCGATTGCGAAGATCAATTTGTTGGCACTTGCTACACCGATTCTCGCTTACGCAGGTCTGTCTTTAGGGAAGGACATTCACTTGTTTAAAGAGCTCAGCTGGAGGATTGTTGTCGTATCACTGGTTGTCTTCACCGGAACATTCTTGTTTGCAACACTGTTTGCAGAAATAGTATTCAAAATTCAAGAAAAATTTTAGTTTCCACACAACATTATTGAACCTCTGTGAGCAGCTTCAAGCTTATGGAGGTTTTTTCCAATCGCATCGATCCAGCTTGGCACACAAGCTGAGGACGGACCCCGCAGAGCCGTTTTTATACATAGAAAAGAATTGAACGAATGGGTAAGGACAGGTATACTCTTAATAATCAGAAAGATTACGGGGAAAAAAAGAGAGCTAGGAGTGGAAACAAGCATGATTATAGATGTAAAAAATGTGACCTGGCAAAGAGACGAAACAACTATCCTGCAGGACATAAGCTGGCAGGTTCGCGAAAAAGAACACTGGTGTCTCGTGGGATTGAACGGTTCGGGTAAAACGAGTCTATTAAAAATAATCTGTGGTTATACGTGGCCTACATCTGGAGAAGTAAGTGTATTGGGGAATTTGTATGGAACGGTAGATTTGCGTGAAGTGCGAAAAACGATTGGGTGGGTCAGTACGGCCTTAATTGCCCAGCTCCATGATCATGAAACAGCTTATCGAATTGTTTTGAGCGGACGGGAAGCGACGATCGGACTATATTCGGTTCCATCAGACGAGGATAAGAAGAAGGCAGAGGAATTACTCCATACATTTGGCTGTGAAGCGTTAAAAAATCGCCCTTTTTCAGCATTGTCCCAAGGTGAACGCCAAAAGGTACTGATTGCTCGTGCATTGATGGCTTCACCAAAGCTGTTGATTTTAGATGAACCATGTACGGGTCTGGACCTCTTATCTCGTGAGCAATTGCTGGCCATGATCGAAAAAATTGCGGCTCAGCCTGATGGTCCAACTCTATTGTATGTAACCCATCATATCGAAGAAATTTTGCCATGCTTTACGCATACGCTTTTGCTCAAGGAAGGTACGGTTGATCAAGTTGGACCGTCTCAGGAGGTATTGACTGCTGATCGGTTAACACGGTTTTTTGGTGTCCCCGTACACGTCCAGAAGTCACAAGGACGTGCGTGGATTAGCCTCGGAGAAGAGGCTTCTGTGAGGTAAGTGTCAGTAGAATCAGCACGCTTGAGTATGATTGTGTATAATAGAAGTAAGGAACTGTATCTGGGAGGAGAGGAGAGATGGAGGCATGACCAATGCGATTGCACCGATCACGGACTCCACCTGGGCGATCATCACCTATGAAGAAGCATGGAATAGCTTTATCAACAGCTATGTGATCCAAAAGGGTGATGCGTTTGTGGTGATTGATACCCATCTGCGCAAGCAGCGTGCATACTTTCAACAGGCGCTTGAGGAGATAGGCGTCAAAGCTGAGCAAATTGAGTACGTTTACTTTACGCATCGACACGCGGATCATATAGGGAATGCTGACTTGTTTCCTTCTCGCAATAATTGGATTCACTTAGAGGATTATTATGAGCTGGACGATTTTTCGCAAACAATGTTCGGTCATACGTTTACCGGGGCTGGTGGTGACCTGCCAGTCCTCCGATTTAGACAGCTGCCATTTCATACAGAAGGCTCCGTCGCTTTTTTTGATCCGCAAAGCAAAGTCTGTTTTGTCGGTGATCATCTCATTTTTGGAGAGTCAAAAGCAGAGCTGGGACAAATCGTCGGAACCGAGGATGAATGCAGGACGGCGTATAAAGAATACGTCAAAGCTTTCGCACAGAAGGAACCTGAACGAGCGCTTGCCTACGCGGCTGGATTGGAAATTTTGTTGGATTGGCCAATCGAATGCTTGGCTACCGGTCATGGCTTAATCTTTCAAGGAGAGATCGTCCCTTTTATTCAAGAATTGATTTCACTTGTCAAACCATAAGCAAGTAAAAAAGACTTCTGTCACCAGTGAAGGTGGAACAGAAGTCTTTTTTTCGTTGAGTTATTTTTGCTCAATGGTGTAATCAAGGGCAGGATCAAAAATTTTAACCTGATACTTTTTGGTCATATCTTCCATCCACAATACACTGTTTTTTCGTCTGTTTTTTTCTTTCACTTTTTCTGTAATTTCCTTACGCCCTTCTTCTAAAGAAGAAATGTCGAGCTTATCTTTGTTCTTTTCATAATACTCTTTGATTTGTTCCTCAGTGACAGGATATGCCTTTTCAACCAGCTTGTCACGTAACATAATAAGCTTGGTCTTATCGCGAAGCCCTTGCTCATCCAAGCCTCTATCTTCCAGATACGCTTGGAATTTTTCAGGTGTTTTCGTTTTCTCTTTGACTTCGTTAATAACATCGTCTAATTCTTTCTCAGATACTGTAATTCCTTGAGCTTTTGATTCTAATTTAAATAGTTCAGTTGCAACGACATTCGTCATTGCATCCTTTCCAACATTTCCTTTCATTTCTTCATAAACTTGATTTTGAGTAATGTTCAAACTGCCAACCTTTCCGACAATAGAACCTGTAGAGTCAGTGGGTGCCCCGTTGGCTTGGGTAAATCCTATTCCAACAAGTCCAAGTATAAGTACAGATACAGTAAGAATGGTTACATCAAATTTTTTCATTAGAAAAATCCTCTCTTTCATGCATGTATGCTTACTATTGTAAGGCAGAATTACGGGGGGAAAATGAAAGCTTGTCTCTACAAGATTTACACAATTACTCCCCAATCAAAAACCGCACACGAAAAACGCATGTGCGGTCGTGTGAAACATAGCGGAGGGTGATTTTAGCCTGCCTCCGTATCGGCTTTTTGCCATTCCTCCAAACGTTTTTCCAGCTCGGAACGATTGAGATGCAAAAAGCTGGCCGACGATTTTCCCATTAATTGACGCAGGTAGGTGAGGGCATGCTCATAGTTTCCTTTGGCTGCCTCAATCTCGGCTAGGCAGAAAAGCTTCCAATCACGAGCGGATCGTTTGCGAGCTATAAGATTATACGCTTCGAGAGCGCTGTCGACCTCTCCCAAACGAGCATGTGAGCAAGCAATCAGCGCGAGTGAATCTGTCATGCCTTGATCACGCTGATAAATGCGAAATGCCACTTCTAAAGCCTCACTATAGCGTCCAGACGAATAGTAGACAACCGCCAGATTATAGAACAAATAGTGAATCATGGCTTGATTAAACAAAGAGGGCTGCTCTTTGCATACGTTTATTCCTTGTACAATAAACTTTTCCGCCAGTTCATAATTGCCACTCATGATTTCGTGAGTAGATTTATCCAGCATGGCTACTGAGCGCGAACGGTTCTTGCGATAAGAAGCATCCAGAAAGCGAAGCCGAACGTCCAGCCTGCGTTTAAACAGATTGGCCATATATTGGAAGCGAAAGGGCCAGTGGAGCCGAAGGAACATAACCATAATCACAGCTGCTAACCCTGCAAGTGTTGATGTCAAATTAAGACTAAGATAATCCACGTAGGGACACCCTTTCTATCTAACGCTACGTTCACTTACTCATCTTAGCACAGAACCAGTCCGCATGACAGAGCATTGCCGCTATTTCGTCAGTCGTAGAGTTCCTACTTGCCGCTTCGTAGAAAGCTGATGTGCTTTGACATAACTGTCCGAAACGGTGTAGATCGTGTCATTAATAGTAAGGATTCGATTAATATTTTTTTCGCTCTCGTACCAGCCATCGCCAGCCTTTTTCATGTCTTGCTCGTCGAGATGGGTAATTCGATTTGCAAGGGTAAAGCCTTTTTGTAAAGTGAGGTGATACACATATGCTCCCTGGAAAGTGAATTGGCCATAATCACGAATGTTACCTACAGCCTTTTGTTCTGGCGTCCATTCGTATACCGTCACAGGAAACGCCAAGAGGTCCTTTTCTTTTGAGAAGAGGAGAGCCTTGTGATTGTACAACAGCTCGGAATTCGTTCCTCGATCGCCAATTACGGTTTTGAATTTTTCTTTTGGATGAGAGACATCTGATACATCAAAGAGAGCGACCTTCATTCCTTGGTAATACGCCATGTCTTTATCTGATTCTGCTTCCTTGCCAAAACCGATAATATGGTTTTCGTCATAGGGATGGAGGTACTCACTGTAGCCTGGTATTTTGAGTGCACCCAGAATCGTTGGCGCTTTCGGCTTGGTCAGGTCCAGTACAAACAGTGGATCAACGTTTTTGAAGGTCACCATGTAGGCGCGATCACCCATAAATCGAACAGAGTAAATGCGTTCTCCTGGTGCGATTCCTTCCAGCTTGCCGTAAATGGAGAGCTCGTCGTCCAGCACATACAAATTGTTTTTGGATGTATATTCATCCGTACGCCACATTTCGCCGCTCGTGGTCGCTACCCGCAAATATCCGTCATGTTCATCTAGCGAAAATTGATTGAGTATACGGCCCGGGACAGCTCCTTTTCCGGAGTAGGTGAGCGTCCCATGATCCATGGCGAAACGATACACATTGGTGCTGATTTCGTTTGCGGGCACAACCATGATTTCCGGTGCAAAGGATTCTTTTGACTGGGTAGGCAACGAAGCAGCTTTATACTCGGTCACAGCGACATACAAATTTTCCTTTGAGGCATATATGTTTTCACCAGCGCCCAGGTACGTATTCATGGACATTTTTTGTTTAGGATCATCGAGGTTGACCCCTGCGACCATCAAGTAGTCGGGCTGTATTCGTTCAGGAAAGTACCGTATATCGCTGTAGGGAATGGTTTTATAGCCATCGCCTTGGACGCTGTCACGATAGATTGGACCCGGTATTTCTCCCTGCTCCTGAAGAATTCTGTACGTGTTTACATAGCTGTTTGCGGTCATGTACAGGCTTGCGCCAATTTTGCGGGAAGACAGATATTGACCTTCTACTTCGACCTGACGAGTGAGCTGTGGATGCTTTTTGTTCGAGAGATCGTATACAAGCGCTTTGACTGTTTGTTTTTCTGGCTGCCTGGGGATACCGATTTTGTATGCTTGAACGGAAGGTGCGCTCGATGCAGGAGTGGGTGACGATGAGACCTCAGTTGCTTGCCCGATCACGACAAGTCTTTTTTCATCGACGTACATCTCAAGCGGCTGGAACAATCCGTTCTCATACGTGATTCGTGATTCGACTTTCAGCTGATCAGCCGGGAAAGCCTTGATAATTCGCACTTCGGCATTCGTCGCTTGATAAAGATAAGTTCCGTCAGATTTGACAATGTCGGCTTCGTCTACCCCCTGTACCTGCGTGTTCGTCGTGGAATAGTCGGAGGAAGAATCCGGCGCTGCGGCCGCCATTTCTAGAGAAGCATTTTGCGGGGGGACGACGCTTTGCGGAGCAGTAACACCGTACTTGTACATGATGCTCGTTTCAGTTGTTTTCAGCAGTTTTTTCAACTGATCGTAAGAACCAACTACAGGAAGTCCGTCCTTATCTGCTGCTAGTGCTGTTGTTTCCTGCATGGCGCCATTTGCAAAAAGAAACGGCGTAATCGCTAGGAAGAGTGCAGCTGTTAAAAGGCTAACACGCCTTTTTTTCATAGTGATCCTCCTTCGGTCGTCTTCTGGCTTGAAAGCTTCCTGAGAATAAGACGATGTCACGCTCAGAAGTGTTTCACTTATATAGCTTTGGGCTGCAATCTACGGACAGGTAGGACAGCATGTGCTATAATAGTAGGCGGTTTAGGATACCAATCACACCACTTCGTCAAAAGGGGCGTCATAGATGGAAAACTTGAAGCAAAGCATCCTGGAACTGATTACCGATACCTCCACAAATCTGCCACCAGACGTACGTCGTGCTGTCAATGCTGCAAAAGTGAATGAAGATTTGGGTACACGCGCAGCGATCTCTTTGTCTACAATCACGCAAAACGTGGTCATGGCAGAAGAGAATGTTTCCCCAATCTGTCAGGACACAGGCATGCCGACATTCGAGGTAAAAACTCCAGTGGGAGTTAACCAAATTATCATTAAAAAGGCAATTAAAGAAGCAATTGTAGAAGCGACAAAAACAGGCAAGCTGCGTTCCAACTCTGTTGATTCCTTAACAGGAGCAAACAGCGGGGACAACCTCGGTCCTGGTACTCCTGTGATCCATTTTGAACAATGGGAAGAGGACGATATTGAAATCAAGCTGATCCTCAAGGGCGGCGGCTGTGAGAACAAGAACATTCAATATTCTCTGCCCTGTGAGCTCGAAGGCCTCGGAAAAGTGGGACGCAATCTGGATGGCGTTCGCAAATGCATTCTGCATGCGGTTTACCAAGCACAAGGTCAAGGCTGTAGTGCCGGCTTCATCGGAGTTGGGATCGGTGGAGACCGCACATCTGGATACGCACTTGCGAAACATCAATTGTTCCGCCGTGTGGACGATGTAAATCCAAACGCTGATTTGGCCAAGCTGGAAGACTACATCATGGAAACTGCGAACCAATTGGGTATCGGAACCATGGGCTTTGGCGGAAACGCTACGCTGCTCGGCTGTAAGATCGGTGTTGAAAACCGCCTGCCAGCAAGCTTCTTCGTATCTGTTGCGTACAACTGCTGGGCATTCCGTCGTCAAGGCGTACGACTTAACCCAGAGACAGGTGAGATCAAACGCTACCTGTATAAAGATGAAGTAGTGAAGATGGACCTCACTCCAGCAGCAACTGCTGAAGCTGGAGAAACTCGTCGTGAAGTTGTTCTGCAAGCACCGATTTCCGAAGAGCAAATCCGCAGCCTGAAGGTAGGCGACGTGGTCATCATCAATGGTGAAATGCACACAGGACGTGATGCCCTGCATAGCTACCTGATGGAAAACGATTGCCCGGTTGATATGAATGGCGGGATTATTTATCACTGCGGTCCAGTTATGCTCAAGGACGAAGCTGGCGAGTGGCATGTAAAAGCAGCAGGCCCTACTACCTCGATTCGCGAGGAGCCATACCAAGGCGATATTATCAAAAAGTTTGGTATCCGCGCTGTGATCGGTAAAGGCGGCATGGGTGCGAAAACGTTGAAAGCACTGGGTGAGCATGGAGCGGTTTACCTCAATGCGATCGGTGGAGCCGCTCAATATTATGCTGAATGCTTGGAAAAAGTAGAAGGTGTCGACTTCATGGAATTTGGTATTCCGGAAGCAATGTGGCATCTGCGCGTAAAAGGCTTTGCTGCGATTGTAACGATGGATTCTCACGGAAACAGCTTGCATGCTGATGTAGAAAAATCCTCCCTCGAGAAATTGGCTCAATTTGCAGAACCAGTATTCAAATAAGAAGATTGTGGAAAGCCTCTGGCGCACGGATAGTGCAGCTGGAGGTTTTTTTCGTAAAGATTCAGTTGATTTCTTCATCACTTCCGTTTACTATTGTCGAAATCATATAGGAACGGATTAACGATGTTGACGAAGAGCAAGTACGTATCAGATCATGAGGCCCAGAGAGTCGGTGGTTGCTGCGAACCGATCCTCACCTGATACCGAATGGACTTCTGAATCGCTTCGCTGAACAACAAGTAGGTGTTGCCGGGATTCTCTCGCCGTTATCAAGAGAGGAGTATCGCAAGGATTTCATATTTTTGCCGTACTTTAGAGTGAATCGCTTGTTGCGATTAAAAAGGTGGTACCACGATAACCTCGTCCTTTGTTGGGCGGGGTTTTTTGTATTCTTTGAAAGGGGGGATGTCCATGGATGACGGTTGGTGGTTCTCAAATGTACGCGACATAAGCCAATTATTAGGGAGGATCAGAAATGAAAGAGCGTATTTTAACAGGGGATCGGATTACGGGAAAGCTTCACCTTGGACATTACGTTGGCAGTTTAAAGAATCGAGTGGAGCTGCAACATCAATATGAAACATACCTGCTCCTAGCAGATGTGCAAGCACTGACTACCCACTTCGAAAACCCGGAGTTGATCAAACAAAACTTGCGCAATGTAGCGTTGGACTATTTAGCCGTAGGAATGAACCCGAATAAGGCCACCATATTTATCCAGTCGCTGATTCCGGAGATTGCTGAGCTTGCGACGTACTTTTCCATGTTTGTGACAGTCAATTCCCTTCGCCACAATCCTACGATTAAAGCGGAGGCTGTGGAACGCGGATTTCAGGATATGTACTATGGATTCCTTGGCTATCCGGTAAGTCAAGCAGCAGATATCACGTTTTGCAAGGCAACGCTGGTCCCGGTTGGAGAGGATCAGGTACCTCACATTGAACAAACCAGAAAAATCGTGCGGCGCTTTAACCAGCTGTATAAGCCTGTATTGGTAGAACCAAGGGCACTAGTTGGAGAGGTTCCACGACTCGTTGGACTCGACGGAAACAATAAAATGAGCAAGAGCCTTGGAAATTCCATTCAGTTGGATTCCACCGCGGAAGAGGTCAGTGAGAAGTTAAAAAAAGCCAAGACGGACCCTGCACGAATCCACAAAACGGATATCGGCAATCCTGAAGTATGTCCCGTCTATGCTTATCACCAAGCTTTTCGGGAAGAAGGCTCCGCTGAGATTTATGAAAGCTGCAAAAAGGGACAAATCGGATGTGCCGAATGCAAGCAAAAAATTACACAATCGATCAACGATTTACTAGATCCAATGAGGGAACGCAGAATTGTGTACCAAAATAATCCGAAAAGGGTCGATGAAATTCTGATGTCTGGTACAGAAAAAGCGCGACTTGTAGCAAAGGAAACCATGCAAGAAATACGTGAGGCAATGAGCATGAACTATTTCTAAGCAACACTTACGTTTATGGATCAAAAGTCGAGCCTTTGTAGGACAGCGCCTGCAACGGCGAATATACTGGGTATTTGACTATTCTTCGAAAAATGGGTATTGGTTTATTTCCACTAGGTCCAGGCGGGCATAGGTTAATAACGTATATAAAACCATGGAGGAGTGGTCATACGTGAACTATGTAGTCCGTTCGGGAGATACACTGAACAGCATCGCTTCTCGATTTGGCGTCCCGGTTCAGGAGTTGATCCGTGTAAATAATATTGCATACCCGTATTACATTTACGTTGGTCAAAACCTGTACATCCCGATTGCAACGACACCAGCACCAACTGATACCGTTGATCGCAGGCTTGACCGTTTGGAAAGACGTGTGGATGCACTTCGTGATGACTATACGAGACTGAGTGACCGCGTTGATCGCTTGGAAAATCGGGTTACCCGTTTAGAGACTCGTGTCACTCGTCTGGAGCGTCCAGCTCCACCACCGCCACGTCCAACGCAACCACCCCGTCCACGTCCGCCAGGAACTACGCAGCCGCGTCAATAGGCGCAGCTGAAGTAATTTTCCCTGTATTCTTGATTTCCACTTTCACCCTTTGTGCATATGGTGGTAGTAGAGATCAGAAGGAGGTGCGGCCATGTTTGGGATAAACGGAAAAAACGTAAGACACCATTTCATGGGCGTCTATGGAAAAGTGGTGCAGATCAGGGAACTGGTAGAAGTGATCGACCAAGTATTCGATTCGTTCCATAAAGTGAACATTATTAGTCGGACGATGCTGGGTCCGCGTAAATCCAGTGCGAAGAAGCTGGATCGTCTCCGCTGAATTTTGCAGAACCAAAACAGGAGAATGCAAAAGAACCGCTTCCAGTTTCATGGAGGCGGTTCTGTCAGTTTGCAGTTACAGTCAGAGCAGGGGTTTCCCGTGATGCTTCCTTACATCATTATTTGTTTCCTTGTTGCTTCATCGCATGCATACCCATACGAACCAATTCCTTGACCATGCTTCCGCCCAGTCGACCACCAATGCGGCCAGCTGCTTGAGAAGGGAGTTGGCCGTTATAGCCATGCTGGAGCGGGATATCCATCTCCTGGGCAATTTCATATTTTGCCTGGTCTGGGTTATCTACGTTTGCTACTCGGGCTTTCAGGGAATCAAGTCCGCTTCGAGCATGGGGGACGAGAGGACGTCTGCGTCTACTCATGTAGTATTCACCTCTGTCCATAGGATGCCCAATTAGACTAAAGCTTTACGCTTTGTAAAATCAATCTGCGGATAGTACGTATTGGCCACGAGCAAATTCGGTCCTGCACATGAAGCAGCAGGACAGAAGCAATTGGTTTTTTGGTTGAGTGTGTGCTTTTGCCATTTTGCAAACATCGGTTGTAATGATTCTGTCTGGATGTTGCCCAACGGCTCGACATCACCAAAGTCAGTTACAATCACTTCGCCGGTAAAAATGTTGATGTTGAGTCTGTTGCGTCCATCAGGATCATTACGGGTCGTGACATTTTTGGCTTCGCGCAGACGGCGGATCAGTTCGCGGTCAGCCTTTACTGGACTGCACGCAAAAAACGGCAACGTGCCAAACAGCATCCACAGCTCCTCATTGCGAACATCAAGCATCCGATGAACAGCCAGGCGAAGCTCTTCAAGAGACAATACATCCAGCTCACGCGCAAAATCACTGGCGTACATCGGATGCACCTCATGTCTTTTGCTGCCCATTTCCTGAATTTGTCGATGAAGAATCTCAAGTTTCGGCCATGTTCGATGATTCAGCATTGTCTCCGCAGAAACAAAAACTCCTGCCTCAGCAAGCTTCCTTACATTTTCGATCATACCGTGAAAAAGAGTTTCTGCCTGTTTGGATGAAACCGACTGTCTTGCTTTTGCGTAAACAATATCATGGAATTCTTCGGGTGTAGACCAGTTCCATGAAATGTGCATGACATCTATGTAAGGCAGAATCAGCTCATAGCGCGAAAACGGCATCGACATGTTGGAATTGATTTGCGTACGCAGACCGCGGCTTGTCGCATAGCGAAGGATCGGAAGAATCACTTCTTTCACAGTCCGCTCGCTGTACATCGGTTCTCCGCCTGTTATACTGAGAGTAAGCAGATTTTTTGCTTCATCTAATCGACGAAGAATCAGATCAACTGGCAGAGCGGGATCGTCCTTATATCGCAATGTATCACCAACTGCACAATGCTCACAGCGGAGGTTACATAGATTTGTGACAGTAAATTCGACGCTGGTTAGCTTATAGGCGGGCGGTGTCGCACCTAACAACGGCTCCCATGGATCGTGCCCAGGTGTTAGTGGTGTAGTTGGAACCATGCGGATCAATTGTGAAACCTCCTTCATACTGCGTACATTCAACCAACCTATTATAACGACATTAGAGCGGAAGGAGAATAGCTAACGAGATGATTATGGGAATGTCTTTTGGACGCGGGGTGCTTTTTCATGATCGCAATGTGCTGGCTTGTGCCGAAGTGAGAGATGGCGTCATTCATTTGTGGGCGGAAAAAATCACGATTCGGACGATTGGCAAGCTGTGGTACCGTATCTTTTTTTCCTTTCCGTGGTATTACCAGCTCTTTCACTTGATGCTTGCCGGTTATGTCGTAGCGACATTCGTAAATCCGGCTTGGGAAATCGTAAGTCCACTGTGGGTTGCGGTCTATTTCGGCGGCTTTCACTTTGTTTTTCCGCGCATGATGAAAAAATTTCACGGAGCAGAGCACAAGGTATTTAGCTACCATGGGAAAAAGTCCCTCACCGAACTAAATGAAATTGCGCGGGCAAACATCGTAAATGACGGGTGCTCAACGAATTTGGTGGTCTGGTTTTTCACTGGCTTTGTACTTTCGGCTTTCTTTTTGCCTCTGGAATACAGTATAGCTTGCGGAGTCATCGGACTGTTAGCAGGAATGTTTGGAGACCGAGTGTTGCGTAAATACTGTGGTTTTATTTACAGGCTCTCCGGCTTCTTTCAAAAATACTTCACAACCAAAGAGCCTGATCGCATCCATCTGGAGACAGCAATTCGCTCATACATTTTGTTTGAGCATATACGTGAAGTGGACCGGAAACAGGCAGCTTAATCTGTTTTTCTTTTTACATGCTCGACCACACAGAAGAGCTTGAAGGGTCGAGTCGACAGAAAAGCTGGTACGTATTGCGTCTACCATTCAGTGGGATTATTACGGTACTTTGGACAAACACCAACAAAACAGGAAAGCTTCACTTGAGCATTTTATACAAGCTTTTCGCGCCGATGTATCAAAGGAGAAATATGTCTCGGGTTTATTGCCTGACTTGCCTTTTGCAAATGATACATTTTCGTTGGTGATAGGGAGTCACTTCTTATTTTTATACCATCAGCAGTTCGATCAACCATTTCATCTAAATGCTTTGACAGAGCTCGTCAGGGTGTGCGCGCCAGGTGGGCAAATTCGCCTATATCCGACAGTTGGCTTAGATCAGCGGCCATATCCTCATATGGAGTCTCTGATAGACAGGATGGAGCAGCTGGGGTGCAGAGCGAGTCTCAAGCCGACGTCCTTTCGGTTTCTCCAAGGCGCAGAGCATTTCTTGCAAATTTCCAAATAAGCTACTAAAGCTGCTGCTAAAGCGGCTTTTTTTGCAGCGACGATAGTGTAAAGGACATGGCGTTGTCAGATTTTCTCATAAGGGGTGTGCATGTGAGGGGTTATACCGAGTTTCGGCCAACTGGAATTAAAACGGATTACCCGCACGTAGATTTAGTGAAAAAGCTCGTGACAGCGAGGGTACTGTTCGAGGAAAGGGTCGTGATGACGGTCCTAATTGATGTCGGAAAAAATACTGTGCAAAAAGAAGGAAGCTTAGCCGAGCTCTCCCATGCAGAAAGCTTGAACGAAAACGGTTTGCTGGATGATGAAATGTATGTGAGCATGTTTCGGCACTGGGCGAGAGTTTTTATCGAAAACGATAGTAACGATCCGGCAGCGTATTTTGAACAACTGGCAGAGAGCTGAGCCAATTCAGCCCCACTTGAGCGGAACAGCTGCTCGGAAAAACATAAATGACGAATGTATGTTCTTGTGTTATGATGAACAAAAAACAAGGAGTCATTTGGCCGATGGATCATGCTTTTAACGTAACATTAATGCATTTTGCAAATCATCATGAGGCTGCACTACAAATGTTTGAGCTCCCTGAGGAGCAAGAGCAGTTCACATCCCTTCCCCAAAAAGCCATGGAGGTAACAGCAGGGCAGCACCGGATTGTGATCATGGGCGATGAGAAGCCTGTAGGATTCTTCTTGTTGCACGCAACCGACCGGGTAAAAGAGTATTCGGAAAATCCGCAAGCGATGCTGTTAACCTCGTTTTCAATTAATCACGCCGAACAAGGCAAGGGCTATGCAAAACGGGGCATGCTTTTCCTACGTGAATTTGTGAAGGCTGAATTTCCGACCTGTAATGAGATTGTGCTTGCTGTAAATCATAAAAATATCCCGGCCCAAAAGCTGTATGTCCAGACTGGTTTTTCAGATACAGGCAAGCGACGAATGGGACCCATCGGTGAACAGCTGATCCTCTCTCTGGCGATTTGATCGGTCATGTTTCCAAACGAAAAAGATAAGAACGAAAACCGATTGCGCGTTTTAGTTCTTATCTTTTTTTCGAGAAATAAGGTTATACTCGCTCCAGCGGACTTTCCTCCAGCATGCGATACATTTTTCCTTTATCCACGTAGGATTGGCGAATCCGAATCAGCTCTTTAAAATCGGCTTCGGTCAGCTCGCGTTTTACCTTTGCCGGGTTACCGACGACGAGAGAGCGTGGTGGCACCTGCATACCAGGTGGGACCAGTGCCCCAGCAGCAACCATGGCGTCCTCGCCAATTTCCGCTCTGTCCATGATGATGGCGCCCATACCAATCAGTGCGCCTCGACGTACGATGCAGCTATGTAAAATCGCATTATGACCAACCGTAACCTCGTCTTCGAGGATAAGTGGATTGTTTGGGCTTTGGTGCAGGGTGCTGTTGTCTTGTACACTGACCCGTTTTCCGATGACGGTGGGAGCAATATCTCCACGGATCACTGTGTTGTACCAAATAGAAGAATCCTCGCCAATTTCTACGTCACCTGAAACGACAGAGCCTTTGGCAAGAAAAACAGATGGATGAATGCGTGGTTTATGATCCTCAAACGTAAGCAGAAGCATAAAAAATCCTCCTAGTTAGTGGGTATGCGGGCAATCCGTTTGCAGCGGACGAGGGTGTGTGATCGAAAAACGGCCAGATTTCACGTCACAATCAATCACGGTTCCCGTTATTTTTTCCACATCCACTTCTTGATAAAAAATGCGAATGCCATGCATTTCCTGGACCAGATCGCCAGGCTGTTTTTCTGTGATCGCAATACTGTAGGTGTAGCTGCCACACCCAGTAGTTGTAGGGACAAGCTTAATCCCTAACGCGTCTGCATCGCTTTCCTCCGCAATCATCAGAGCCAGTCGTGTGGCTGCATGCGGCGTAATGGTTATCACGGTCAACCCTCCTCGTAGCCTCTTTATTGTACTACAAGTTCGGCAAATGAACGAAGGGGAAGCAATGAGGTTGTTAGAATATGGCTGCTTTCCCAATGTCCATGTGTTGACCGACGTACACCCATGTGATAGAGTATGTATTACTGATCCCGATACGCAGGAAATGTGGGTAGTCGCTGCCGTGGTCGTTTCGACGATTGACGGTAGAGGAAAGTCCAGGCTCGCCCAGGCTGAGATGCTTGGAGTGTTCGTACCTGGTGCAAGCCAGGGCAGCTAGCTTGTCTAGCTGACGGCGTGGAAAGGGCTCTCTCTGAGGCCCGAGTACGCTGAAAGTGCCACAGAAACGTAGCTTTTCTGGCGACAGAAAAGATGGAACGCGGTAAACCCTGCGAGCGAGAAACCCAAATTAGGTAGGGGAACCGTCCCAAAGGAATCAAACAGAGGGGCGGATGGCATCCTTGGATGCCATAGATAGATGGCTACCGCTCTTGGTGCGAGGGAGTATATCCCGCTTGAAGCACGGGAGAGACAGAACCTGGCTTATAGCATTTCCTGCTGGAACGAAAGTAAAACCGTCTGATTTTCAGGCGGTTTTTTTGCGTTTGCTTTCTGCTGGAAGAAGTTCCCGGAAAAAATGGGTGCAACATTCTTAAGCATGCTCACGTCAAATAGAGCGCTCGGCAAAAAAAGTAGTTCTACGACTTGCACTTCTGACATTTGATCAAAAGGAGCATAGATTGGCGAGCGTCAGCGGATGTAAATACAAACATGGTGGAGGGATTCTTTTGCAGAACTTTAGGGCACGATCTGCCAAGGATTTGAAAAAAATACTAACAGGTGCGATATTGGCGGGACTTTTGGTCATACCGAATACAGGAATGGCCGCGACGTCGCTACCACTATCCGATATTGCTAAAAATGCGAACAAGGATGCCATTTTGAAACTGAATTATGCAGGTGTCCTAAAAGGGTACACGGACGGTACCTTCAGACCGGATAGAGAAGTGACACGGGCGGAATTTGCCAAGATTGCGGTTTTGGCGATGGGCTACACAGATGAACAGGCAAAAGTCATGCAAGGCAAGACGGCATTCAAAGACTTGCCATCTAATCACTGGGCGACTGGCTACATAAACCTTGCCGTTTCCCAAGGCATCATCAAAGGCTATCCAGACGGGACCTTCAAGCCAGAAAATAATGTAAAAGTTTCAGAGGCACTGACTGTTCTCGTCCAAGGACTGAAGATCAATGTAAATACGTCGACAGCTGGCGAGTGGTACTTCCCTTATTTGCTGGAAGCGGACAAAGTAGGGATTTATGGTAACGATGAGTCTCCAATAACAGCGGCAAAACGAGATGTGGTTGCAAAGTATACAGATCGTTTTATGGAAACTCCCGTGTACGCCAATGGCGCTTATTATGACAAGAACGGCAATGCCAAAGGAACCATTCAAAAGCTCCCGGTCATCAAAGGAACAGTCGCTTCCTACGATAAAACAAACAAGAAGTTCAGATTGATCGGTGAAAAAGACGACGTGACGATCTCGGACTCTGCCCAAGTATACGGCACGATTGTCGTAGGAGCTCGTGTTGAGTACATCGTGAAAAATGGCAAGGCGAATTTCCTGACCGTGGCGACGACTGAAGATGAAATCATCGAAGGCATCGTGAAGACAGGGCTGAATTTCACTACAGCCGTTGGGGATGAAAACAAATTTAAAGCAATCGTAGGCAATAAAGAAGTCATCCTCGAAGTAGAGGACGGAGTAAGCGTGTCGCGCTCCCAAATTGGCCAAAAGTTTGTTGCCGTAGTTGGTAAGAACGGCATCATTGAATCGATTAGCTTCAACAAAAATACAACGTCGGGAATCGTAGAGAAAGTTTCGACCGTTACCGGCTCCAATGCGAAAAAAGAAATCAAGCTAGACGGAACCACGTATGTATTGGATTCTAAAGCTACAGTAAAAGGAAAAGCACATCCAAAGGCCAAAGAGACAGCGGCTGACTACAGCGATCTGGAAAAAGGCGACCTTGTGGAGCTGACCTTGAACGTAGATGGAAAAGTAACAAACATCGTGTATACAAAGCTCTCTGCTACAGGCACGATTACTGTTGATACTGATGATAATCTGATTACGATCGACAAGGTCGACTATGACGTATTGCGCGATACCAAGCTGTACGTCGATGAAAAAAGAGTAGACGAACTGGATGAGTTGTCGAACAACAAGGTAGCGATTCTGACATTTGATGAAGATGGCAACCTGATTAAGGTTGAGCAAGGTGTCGGGGCAGCGAGCAACAAGCTGATTTCTGGCACAACTGGCTATCAAGCGGGCACTCCTGCCAAGCTTGCAACCATTAAAGTAGACGGCAAAACCTACGATCTGCTGACTACTGCCAAGCTGACGATTGATGGAAGTAGCGTCTCTTCTACCTCGATCAAACAAGATCAGCTCAATGATTATCGCATCATCACCTGGAAATACAACGTCGGAACCAATGATATTGTGGAGCTGACGCTTGAGAAGCAAACGGTAAAAGGTTATGTTACAAAGAAATCAGGCAATAAAATTACAGTGAACGGTAAAGTGTACGAACTGGCATCAGGCGTATCGATTGACAGCGATGCAGCAACAAATGATAAAGAGTATACGCTCGTATTAAATAACGCTGGAAAAGTTAAAGCGGTATCTGGCACAGCGAAAAAAATCAGCGGCTTGGTCGATTCAGTAGAGGTTCGCCATGAAAACGGCAGTGTCATTTCGGCAAAAGTAGAAGTCGATGGCAAGACTTACAAGGTGAGCCATGAGGATGCAGTAGAAGACGTAGATCAGTTTGAATACGTGACACTGACCCTTGATCGTGACGGAGAGGTCCTCGCTGCTTCTGTCCAAGGGAAGAAAACAAAAGAGGCGGAAAAATTCATCGGTATCGAATCCCGTGTGAATGGCGACAATTATGTATACTACGCGGATGATTCTACAAGCCTCAAGCTTACAAAGGATGCGAAAGCAAAATATTACGATGGCTCTAACATGAGTCTGGACAATATCAAATCGACGGATAAAGTTGATTTGTGGGTAAACGATGCTGGTCAGGTGTACGTCATCGTTGTCCTGAAACGATAAGTAAAGTTCACCATCATAAGAGGCGATCACTCTGCGACGAATAGTTGAGAGTGATCGCTTCTTTGTCATACAGTGGAAATTAAGACGGAAGTAAGAGAAATGTCGTAACATTCATGATAAAATGTAAGAAGAAAGAAAGAATTCTCTGTTTTTCAATTTGTATACACGGAAATAGTAAAAAGCATGGTGAACCTAATTGCGAAAGAGGGACTTGTCGTGAATTTTACCACACAAAAGGATGGCGTATTTCCTGGCGTTTGTTCGCTCGATTGTCCTGATCAGTGCGGCCTGCTCTTGCATAAGCAGGACGGCAAAATTGTAAAAATCGAGGGAGATCCAACTCATCCGGTAACCAAAGGAAATATTTGCAATAAGGTCAGAAACATGACAGCGCGTATTTATGATGAAAAGCGCCTCTCTTATCCGTTAAAACGAGTTGGACCCAAAGGCAGCGGTCAGTTTGCCAGAATTAGCTGGGAGGAAGCTATCGAAACGATCACCACACGCTGGCGTGAGCTGATTGAAACAGAGGGACCGACCAGTATATTGCCCTACAGCTTTTACGGGAATATGGGCAGGATTAACGTGGAGGGCATGGATCGCCGCTTCTTTTATCGCATGGGCGCCAGCCAGTTGGATCGGACGATATGCAACAGTGCAGGCGGAGTAGGCTACAATTATACGATGGGCGGTGCGTTTGGTACCGATCCAGAAGACACGATCCACTCCAAGCTCTTCCTCATGTGGGGAATCAACACCGTCAGTACAAATATGCATCAGGTGGTACTGGCAGAGCAAGCCCGTAAAAACGGCGCCAAAATCGTCGTGATTGACGTGCATAAAAATCAGACAGGTCGCTGGGCAGACTGGTTCATCCCGATTCTCCCCGGTACAGACAGTGCACTTGCTCTCGGAATGATGCATATTTTATTCGCAGAAAATTTGGTAGACGAAGCCTTTTTACAGCAATACACCGTCGGTCACGAGCAGCTTCGCGAGCATGTCGCACAGTATGATCCTGCTACTGTATCCGCAATTACAGGTGTACCAGTCGAAAGCATCTATCGCTTGGCAAGGATGTATGGCGAGACGTCACCTTCTTTTATCCGTATCGGAAACGGCATTCAGCATCATGACAACGGCGGCATGTGCGTCCGTACAATCGCCTGTCTGCCGGCGCTAACAGGTCAGTGGCTGGTGAAAGGCGGAGGGGCAATCAAAGGGAATAAAGGCTTCTTGGAGCACAACAAGCAAGCTGTACAGCGTCCCGACCTCCTCAAAAACAAACAGACCAGATTAATCAATATGAATGAACTCGGAAAAGCGCTGCTTGAAGCGGAGCCACCTGTTCGCTCCCTGTTTGTTTATACGAGCAATCCCGCCCTTGTTGCGCCTGAAGGAAACAAAGTAAGAGAAGGGTTAGCCAGAGAAGACTTATTTACAGTCGTCCACGATTTGTTTTTGACGGAGACAGCCCGCTATGCAGATATCGTCCTGCCTGCGACCTCCTCCTATGAAAATATGGATTTTTACACATCATATTGGCACCATTACATTCAATTACAGCAACCAGTCATGGAGCCGTATTACGAAAGCAAGTCCAATACAGAAGTATTCCGCTTGTTGGCACAAGCCATGGGCTACGACGAGCAGGAATTCCAGGATACCGATGAACAAATTATTCGGCAAGCACTCCATGAGAACCAGAATCCGCATATGGAAGGCATCACCTTTGAAGCGCTCGTCGAAAACAATTTCATGAAAGCAGCTGTTGCCGGTTATTTTGAAGGGAAAATGGCAACGCCAAGCGGAAAAATCGAATTGTATTCACAGCTTATGGCAGACAGAGGATATCCTCCTTTGCCGACCTACGTTCCGCTGCCTGATGATGGACCGTTTCCTTACTTATTTGTTCCCGGACCGAATCATAACTTTTTAAATTCTACCTTCTCCAACAATGAGAAGCACATCAAGCTGGAGAAGAGCACTCGTCTGCACATGAATAGTAGTGATGCGTCAAAAATAGGGATTGCAGAGGGCGACACGGTTCGTGTGTGGAATGACCGCGGGGAATGCGAGCTTGTTGTATCCGTTGGGGAAAATGTGCTCCCAGGTGTAGTAGTAAGTCAGGGGCTATGGGCAGATTCACCACAGCATTTTGTGAACGCACTGACTCCGGATCGGATTGCAGATATGGGCGGTGGAGCTACATTCTTTTCAGGTCGGGTGGATGTTGAAAAGCGCTAACGCCTGTCCAGCGCCTTTTCTGCTGAAAAAGGACAAACGGGCGTACTAGCATAAGCCCTTTTCCATACGGTTTATGGAGGAGGTGAAATTTCTTGGATGAGTTGCGTATGTTCAAGCAGTTCATTAGCTCGGCTGAGCATGTGTGGACGCAAATTGCATCCTCGCCGATGGGTAAGACTGTCTACACGGTGAATGGAGTAGATTACACACCGTTACCCGAAAAGTACAATTCGAAACGCAAGATCTCCCGGATTTTTCGGCGATATTGGGGAAAGCAATTAACGGAAGCAATGATCAGAAATCTTCAGCTGCGCTCTTTGAAGGGAAAGCTGTGTGTTCCATATGGTGTCATCCCACCTTTTCCTACCACTGTACAATCTGTACAAGTAAGAGCGAGCCTTCCCAATCAGCGGGTCGTCCAGGCGATTTTGATCGGAAAAGGCAAGAAAATCACTGTGGATTACCGACTGATCAAAACAGGAAATGCCACTTCCTTTACCATCATGAAGCGTTCTGGAAGACAGCTTGATCAAAGATATCGTCCAGCAAGACCAGTGGCTGCCGTGCCAAAACCGTTTATCAATCCAAAGGCCGCGCCGCAAGCAAAGCCCAGAGGCAAGAAAAAGCTCCTCAAAACCCCATGATTATGGGGTCGAGGAGTTTTCTTACGTTAGGTCATAATCGAAACGCGGTATTCGCGGAGCCAGTAATCCAATTGTCCTAGAAACGCAAACAACTGCGGGGTACTCATCAATTGGCCGAAGAAAGGAATGCTGGAAGCTTGTGCATCTGATTCTGCAATTTTTCGGATCGTTTTTACATCAACCAATTGCAGCAACGGCGAGGCAGGGTCATTCAAGATGTCTAGGAGCCAGACGCGCACTGCTTCTGTGTATGCTGGGTTATGTGTCTTGGGATAAGGACTTTTTTTGCGGTAGAGTACTTCGTCTGGCAATGTTCCTTCCATTGCCTTGCGCAATATGCCTTTTTCCCGATTTCCGTAATTTTTCATACTCCATGGGATATTCCAGACGTACTCTACGATGCGATGATCGCAAAAGGGGACCCGAGCTTCCAGACTGGCTGCCATGCTCATCCTGTCTTTGCGGTCTAACAGTGTATTCATAAACCAGGTAATATTGAGATAAAACATTTCCCGGCGACGTGCCTCCAGCGGATTTTCTCCTGGAAGCTGCGGCACCTCATTCAATGTTTCCTCATAGCGCATCGCCACATACTCTTCTGGCTTCACCCAGTCTCGAAGCTCGGGGGATAACCAAGAAGCACGTTCTTTGGTAGCCCTGGACCATGGAAACGTACCTGCATGCAGCAGATCCTCGCGGTGAAACCAAGGGTAGCCTCCAAACACTTCATCGGCGCACTCACCTGAGAGGACGACTGTCGTCTCCTTTTTGATTTCGCGACAAAATAAATACAGGGAAGCATCTACATCGGCCATTCCTGGTAGATCGCGGGCAATCGTAGCGATTTTCAAGGCATCGACGACTGCCTCGGTATCGAACTCAATCGTATGATGCTGGGTACCCAAAAATTCGGAGACAAGCTGTACGTAGGGAGCATCTTCATTTGGTTGAAAGGCGCTCGATTTAAAGTGGCGTGCATTGTCTACATAATCGATCGAATAGCTGTGAAGTGTGCCGCGCCCCTCACGCTTGAACGTATCGGCTGCGACAGCGGTGATGATGCTTGAGTCAAGTCCCCCGGACAATAGGGTAGAGACGGAAACGTCCGCTACGAGCTGACGCTGGATGGAGTCAGTTACCAATTCCTTGACGCGCATGGCGGTTTGCAGCACATCATCAGTGTGAGGACGGCTCTCTAGCTGCCAGTAGCGTTTTTGACGTACACCATCGCGGGTTACTGTCAGGAAGCAACCGGGCCGAAGCTCATGGACATCGTGGAAAACGCCATGACCGGGAGTGCGCGCAGGACTGATTCCGAATACCTCAGCAAGCCCCTCACGAGAGAGGACTGGCTTTACATCAGGATGGGCAAGCAAAGATTTTAACTCGGAGGCGAGCAGAAACGAACTGCCACGCTGCGCGTAAAAGAGTGGCTTTACCCCCATGCGGTCACGTCCAACAAACAGTCTTTGCTCGCGCTCATCCCAGATGGCAAAAGCAAAAATGCCGTTTAACCTGGTCAGGCAGTCGTGACCCCACTCCAAATAGCTATGCAAGAGCACCTCTGTATCCGAATGTGATTGAAAGGTATGGCCTGCGGCAATCAGCTCTTGGCGCAAATCCTCGGTATTGTACAATTCACCATTGTAAATCATCGTGCAGGCATGCTCGCTTTTGCATGCGGTCATAGGCTGCAGTCCACCGCTGGGGTCGACCACGACTAAACGGCGATGGCCGAATGCCACGCGGGAACTCAGCCAAAAGCCCTCTGCGTCTGGACCGCGTTTTGTCAGGCATTGAGTCATTTTCTGAATAACAGGCAGCTCCTGGGAAAGGTCCTTTTCCCAATCAATCCAACCGACAATTCCACACATCATGATCACCCTTCCCTGAAGCTTTTGCACACTCAGCGTATGCAAAAAGCCCAGATGAATTGTCTGTCCAGCAGGGAAATGACTAGAAAAAGCGGAATCTATAGAAGATTTACACATATTGGAGGATGCGGTGGACAATCTCACACTTTTACTCATTGAGAGAATGGGTATCCTTTTGACCTTGGCTTTTATTTTGACGCGAATTCCTTTGTTTCGTCAGTTATTGGACCGGGAATTGCACATGGGAACCTCGATTGCTTTTTCTCTCATGTTTGGCCTGTTCGGGATTGCGGGTACATACGCGGGAGTCGTGGTAGGGGAATCAGGCTATTTGCCGGCCTTCTGGATTTTTCAGCTAAGCACAGACGAAATTATTGCCAACTCGACGCTCGTTGGTGTCGTAATCGGTGGCTTGCTGGGTGGACCGCTGGTCGGCATGGGAGCGGGCATCATTGCAGGTTTTCACGTCCTTCAGATGGGCGGATTCGGTGCGGTGCCTATCGGGCTTTCTGTTCCGATTACGGGACTTTTGGCTGGATACGTAGCCCGATTCTTTTCACAGGAGCGTGTCATTTCACCATCGAAGGCGCTGTTCATCGGCATGTTTGCCCCTGTTATTCAAATGTCGCTGTTGTTGATCATGGCAGGACCACCTGATTTTGTTCGGACGATGGTCAATATCATTGGTGTGCCGATGGTCCTTACGAACAGCATATCCATCGCCATTTTTACAACGATGATCCGCGTTGCCTTGCAGGAAGAGGAACGATCGGCAGCATTGGAAGCAGAACGAGCCTTTAAGATAGCAGAAAGAATTCAGCCCCATCTGCAAATGGGCCTCACTCCACAAACGGCGCAAGCAGCAGCGTTGTTGCTCCAGCGCGAGGTGAAAGCGGCAGCTGTGGCAGTTATGGACCGCAAGCAGCTACTCGCCCACGTAGGAGCTGGGGCCGATCATCATTTGCCTGGAGCCCAGGTCCAGAGTGATTTTGAGCGGCGAGCAATGTTTAGCGGAGGAATTGAGAAAGGGTATGGCAGAGAGAGTATAGGCTGCGCGCACAAAAACTGTACGCTGCAAGCGGCCATTCTGCTCCCGATTCGTGAGGGAGGAAGCGTCATTGGCTTGATCAAGCTCTATTTTCGACGTCCTCAGCAGATTGGCAAGGTAGAAGAGGCTTTGGCGCGAGGACTTAGTAATCTAATCGCCAATCAAATGACATTGGCATTGACCGAAAAAATGAAGGGGCTGATGAAGGATGCCGAGCTGCGCATGCTGCAAGCCCAAATTCATCCACATTTTTTGTTTAACACACTAAATTCGATTGTGACGTTGATTCGTATTGATCCACAGCTTGCCCGTCATATGACAATTCAGCTAGGTACGTTCATGCGCCTTAATTTAAAGCTGACATCAAGTCCGCTTGTCTCTGTCAGGCAGGAGCTGGATCATGTAAATTCCTATCTGGAAATTGTGCGGATTCGTTTTTCCGAGCAGCTTGTGATCAACTGTCATGTCGACGAGGGGATAGAGGACGCGATGATACCGCCAGGAACCTTGCAGCCCTTAATCGAAAACAGTATCCATCACGGCTTGCAAAACACGCCTACTGGTGGCGAAATCAATCTGGCTGTGAAGAAAACAGATTCTCAGGTTGTTTTTGATCTGGAGGACAATGGCAGAGGGATTCCACCTGAGCTGCTGCCGATTTTAGGAAGCGTCCCGATGAAAGGCGGGGATGGCAACGGTATTGGTGTACATAACGTTAATTCTCGTTTAGTCAGCTTGATGGGGCCAGGAGCCAAGCTAGTTTTCAGAAATAGGCCAGAGGGCGGTTGTCATATTACATTTACGATACCGATTCAAAAAGAGGAGAGTGCCTGATGCCGATTCGTATCATGATCGCAGAAGATGAGCGACTAGCTCGTGAAGAACTGATCTATCTGTTGCAACAGGAGCAGGATGTTGAGCTGCTTCCTTATGCAACGAATGGACGGGAACTCCTGTACATGGTGGATGAGCACCAGCCAGATGTCGTTTTTCTCGATATCAAAATGCCAGAGCTAGAAGGCGACCAAGCCGCAAGAATGCTCACTTCTCGCAAGCAGCAGCCACTTATCGTCTTCTGTACCGCGTACGAAGAGTTTGCGGTCAATGCATTCGGACTTCGCGCTGTCGATTATTTATTAAAGCCGACAGAGCCGCGGAGATTAGCAGAAACGTTGCAAAGAATTCGCGAGCGCTTGGTCCAGCACAAGACGGAAGCCGTGCACGCGAAGCGCTCCAAGCTATTGGTCGAAGAAAACAACAGACTCGTCGTGATTGATCCTGCCACGATTGTATATGCGGTTCGCGAAGAGCGCTTTGTCCAGATCAGCACACAGACGGATACGTATACGACAAAAATGACGCTGACTCAGTTAGCAGAAAAGCTGAATGGCTATGACTTTTTTCGGACGCACAAAAGCTATCTGGTTAATCTTCAATTCGTCAAAGAGCTGGAGCCGTGGTTTAACGGCGCATACAACCTGACAGTAAAAGGTGATGGGCGGCTGCGGATTCCCGTTTCGCGTACGAGTGCAAAGGATTTGTTAAAGCGTTTGGAGCAATAGGGAGCATCATAACCGACTCGGTTTCATCGGGATTTGCTGCAGATTGTGATAAGGTATCTGCTTTTGACGCACGCTTCTGGACATCTTGCGCGCAAAAACGCCATGGAACGATCAAATTCTCTACAATGAGGGAAGCGCTTACAAATGTTTGTTGAAGAGGAGGAGATTCCAATGGGCAAGTCGGCCTCAGCGCACAAAGGCGATGGGCAGCAAAAAACGAGCAACTACTATGCAGCGGTCATCCAGTCGGAAACATTCAAGGAGCTTCTGAGGAAAAAAAGAGCTTTCATCTTGCCGTCATCTATCTTTTTCTTCGTATTTTACTTTACTCTTCCCATCCTGACCTCCTACTTCACGGTATTGAATCAGCCCGCCTTTGGAGCGATCACGTGGGCATGGGTCTTCGCTTTTGCCCAATTCATCATGACGTGGGGGCTTTGTATCCTCTACACCAAGCGTGCGGAACAGTTTGATCAGCTCGTTGAAAAGATCAAACAGGAGACAGGAGGCAGAGGCTAATGAATGTAACCGCATTTTTGCTCTTTTTGGGAATTGTGCTACTGACGTTGGTTATTACGTATTACGCTTCCAAAAAAACGAATACGACCAGTGAATTCTACACGGCTGGCGGGGGATTGACGGGCTGGCAAAACGGGCTGGCGATTGCCGGGGATTATATGTCGGCAGCGTCCTTTTTAGGAATTGCAGGTATGATTGCACTAAGTGGCTTTGACGGATTTTTTTACAGCATCGGATTTTTGGTAGCGTATTTGGTGGTTCTTTACCTAGTGGCGGAGCCGTTGCGCAACCTCGGTAAATACACGATGGCGGATATGATCGCAGCACGTTTTGACAATAAGCAGGTACGTGGTGTTGCGGCGCTCAACTCGATTGCCATTTCCATTTTTTACATGATTGCGCAGTTAGTGGGTGCTGGGGCATTGATCAAGCTGCTCCTGGGGATTGATTACACGACCTCTGTATTGATCGTAGGGGCACTAATGACTGTGTACGTCGTTTTTGGCGGCATGACGGCTACCTCGTGGGTGCAAATTGTCAAAGCGGTATTATTGATGGTAGGTACGTTCATCATTTCTATGATGGTCTTCGCCAAGTTTGATTACAACCTGATGAATATGTTTGCCCAAATGAAAACCGCGACACCATTAGGGGAGCAGTTCCTCAATCCGGGTAACAAGTTCAAGGTAGGGCTAGATACGATCTCGCTCAATATGGCGCTTGTTCTTGGGACAGCAGGCTTGCCGCACATTCTGATTCGCTTTTTCACCGTGAAAGATGCCACAACAGCGCGCAAATCAGTCGTCTATGCGACTTGGATTATCGGCGTGTTTTATGTGATGACCGTCTTCCTCGGGTTTGGGGCAGCCGCGTTTGTGGGAGCGGACAATATGGATGCAGCAGGCAATCTGGGGGCTCCACTCCTGGCTCAAGCATTGGGCGGCAACTTCTTGTTTGCCTTTGTATCAGCCGTCGCTTTTGCTACGATTTTGGCAGTAGTGGCAGGCTTGGTGCTGACAGCTGCCTCCGCGTTTGCACATGACTTTTATGGTCATGTCATTCGTCACGGCAAGGCAACAGAGAAAGAGCAAATGAAGATGGCAAAATGGGCATCGGTAGGTGTATCGGTTATTTCGATCTTGCTCGCACTGTTTGCACAAAGCTTGAATGTGGCATTCCTCGTTGCTCTTGCTTTTGCGGTTGCAGCGAGCGCCAATTTGCCAGTAATCCTGTTCACGATTTTCTGGAGACGATTTAATACGACAGGTGCTGTTAGCGGTATGCTGGTAGGACTGTTCAGCTCCTTGATTTTGGTTGCCTTGAGTCCGAACGTCTGGAATCCGGTTGCAGGTAAAGCGATATTGGTCGGTGAAGCGCTCTTCCCTCTGCCGAATCCAGGGATCGTCTCTATCCCTCTCGGATTTTTGGCTGCTTGGATCGGGACGATGCTCTCAAGCACTCGCAACGACACCAAGTACGATGAAATTTTGGTGAAAGCGAATACAGGAATGAAAGAATCGGCGTAGAACAAGTATCACTAGGAAACGCATGCCAATGAATGGAGGCTGGGGCGAACCCTCAGCTTCTTTTTTGTACAGAGAAAGAGCTGTTTGTCTGTGAGGAGGAAGTGCTGCCTTTGACGACGATCATTTTTTTCCTAGCCGTCATTATTGGAACGATGGCGATTACGTATTCTGCTGCCAAGCAAACCGGCACGACCAGAGATTTTTATGCGGCGGGCAATCGTTTGACAGGGCTGCAAAACGGGATAGCGATCGCTGGAGACTATATGAGTGCCGCTTCATTTTTAGGGATTGCCGGGACAATCGCAGTCTACGGCTTCGACGGGTTTGTCTACGCGATCGGCTTCTTTGTATCCTACCTGATCATTTTGTTTCTTGTTGCCGAGCCGCTGCATAATCTGGGGCGCTATACACTGGCGGATGCTATCGCTGTTCGATTTGACAGCCCATGGCTGCGTGGTGTTGTGGCTTTAACTACTTTATTGATTACGATTTTTTACATGCTGGCACAGCTGGTTGGAGCAGGTGCGCTGATCTACTATTTACTTGGTATCGAGTACGATACAGCGGTGATGCTGGTCGGCAGCTTGATGACTTTTTACGTCGTGTTTGGGGGAATGGTCGCCACCTCATGGGTGCAAATCATCAAGGCAATCCTGCTGCTGACTGGTACACTCGTGCTCAGTCTCATCGTTTTTTCGCGCTTTCATTGGGATTTTTCGGAGATGTTTATGCACGTCAGCACGATTACGCCTTTGAAGGAACAGTTTTTACAACCTGGCAATCAGCTTAATCATCCGCTAGAAACCATCTCACTCAATCTGGCTTTAATTTTGGGAACAGCCGGACTCCCCCATATTATTTCACGCCTTTTTACAGTAAAGGACGCGGTGACGACGCGCTATTCGATTTATACAGCGACATGGGTGATCGGTGCTTTTTATTTGATGACGGTATTTTTGGGCTTTGGGGCAAGTGCTTTCGTGGGATATGAAGCTTTGAAGGGTGTTGGCTTCGGAGGAAATTTGACGGTAACACTACTGGCAGATGCCTTGGGCGGAGAATTTTTGATGGCTTACATAGCAGCGGTTGCTTTCGCCACGATTCTCGCGGTGGTCACTGGGCTGGTGCTGTCTGCCTCGTCTGCATTTGCCCATGATGTATATAGCCATCTGATCCGCAGGGGAATGGCTTCCGAAAAGGAACAGGTCATGATCGCCAAGTTTTCCTCAGTGGCAGTCGGTGTCATTTCGATTTGGCTGGCCATCAGTGCAGAAAAAATGAATGTGGCAAGTCTCGTTGGCCTCACTTTTGCTGTCGCGGCTTCAGCCAATTTGCCACTGATACTATTCACGCTATATTGGCGACGCTTCACGTTACGAGGGGCGATTAGCGGCGTATTGACAGGTCTGGTCGTATCCGTGGTTTTGGTAATGCTAGGTCCGACCGTGATGGACCCACATAATGGGCCGATTCTCAGGGAACCCATTTTTCCACTGGCAAACCCCGGTCTTGTTTCCATACCTTTTGGCTTTTTGGGGGCAGTGATCGGGACACTTCTCGATCGTCCAGCACAAGGAGCAGAAGAGCATTATGAACGTGTACTGTTCCAGGCATTGACTGGGATAAAGCCTCCTCAGAGCAAGCAGGCAGAGCGAAATCGTGCATAAAGAATCACTTCCTGCTTCACCCTACGTAAGAGGAAGGAGGGGAAGCAGTTGGGTGTAAAAAAAGAGACGGATTCAGTAGTGAGCGAGCAGCCTGATGTGTATGAGGTGACGCGTATCGCACTCAATGATTTGATAGCAGAGCTGTGTGAGGCACTGGATGAGAAGGATACGGAATCTTACACGCGAAAAGGATATGAAATGATTGCGCATTATTTTCGAACTCCGGTCAATACAGGTGAGTTGACCTTGATTTTTGCATCAGTATTATCCGATATTCTTCATAAGCTGGAGCTTACCCAGCAGAGCGAGGATGTATCCATGGTCCGTGATCAGTACAGTGTGATGAAAAAGGAAGAGTAATCAGGCGACCCCATGGCAGGGTCGTTTTTTTGTGTTCGAATGGTGCTGGGTTCAATTGCTGGTTATCCAATCGTATGAAGCAAGCTGCATCCACTCATACTAGCCATAACCACAACTAAACAGGTGATGGGTATGGAAAAAGTCGGTCTTGTTTTACAAGGCGGAGGGATGAGAGGGATTTATACCGCTGGGGTTCTGGATTATTTTATGGAGCAGAATCTGTACGTCCCGTATGTCATCGCTGTGTCAGCAGGAGCCTGCAACGGTGCCGCCTATCTGGCAAGACAGCATGGGCTGGGGAAAATCATGCATACCAAGTACATTCATGATCCCAGATATTTTAATATCGCCAACTTACTCAGCAAAAAGCCTATATTCGGAATGGATTTTATTTTTGATGAGATTCCACACAAACTCGAGCCCTTTGCTTTTGATCGCTTTCATGAGGCTACGGAACAGTTTGTCGTGGTGGCAACTGATTGTGCGACTGGAGAAGCTGTTTATTTCGGGAGAGAAGATTGCGACAATCTGTTCCATGTTATTCGCGCTTCCTGCAGTCTACCCTTTGTTTCAGCGAAAGTGGTTATTGACGGGCGCGAGCTGTGGGACGGAGGCATCGCCCATCCGGTCCCGGTTCAGAAGTCGATGCTCGATGGAAACAAGCGCAATATTATTATCTTGACTTCGTCGAGTGCCCCTGGCTGGATCGTACGCAATCTATGGCGGGTGGAGCGGTTTTTCAACAGTTGCAACCAGCTTCAGCAGGCTTTGGTTAGACACTTTCGCGTTTTCATAGAGACGGTCGAGCAAATCCGGAAATTACAACGAGAGGGGAAAGCATTCGTCATCGCACCTCCTGAAGGATCGTTTATTCGCGGATTTGAAAGACGCAAGGAAAAGCTGCACCATTACTACAATCAAGGCTACGAGGATGCAAGATCCAGCTATGCAAGCCTGCAATTGTGGCTGAATAAGAACGGGGATGGGTGAGTGAACTACGAAAGATGTTTTTCAAGTGCTAAGATGGGGAAATAACAACAGGGGAGATAGATTCAGGAGGAAGGGCCTCATGAAATATGTGAGCTTAGAACAGGTAGAGCCAGGCGATGTATTGGCACGAAGCATTTATTCGAGTGAGGGCTTGACGCTACTGCATACAGGTGTCCAGCTGACTGTTGGAATGATCAATAAATTGCGCCGTTTCGGTGTAAACATGCTAAGCATCAAGGACCCATTTCTCGATGAGGTCAAAGAGGAAGAAGTCATCACAGAAGCGACTCGAAAAGACGCGATCCGCAATTTATCCGGTGCGATATCGTGCGTCCAGTCTGGAAAGCATCTCGATGTGAGAGGGATTCAGAAATCCGTTGGCAATATTGTAGAGGAAACATTGCGCAACAGACGAGTCTTGCTCAATCTTGGGGAAATCAGGACGAATGACAACGCGCTCTACATACATTCCTTAAACGTATGCATGATGGCTACTGTGATGGGAGTCGGCTTAGGGTATAACACGAGTCAGCTAAAGGAGCTGGCGATCGGGGCTATTTTGCACGACATCGGCAAGCTGTCGGTGGACAAGGAGGCTCCAGCCTATAAGAAGAACAGTATGGATAACCACCATACGTGGCTTGGTTTTCACATTCTCCGAAAGAAGCACGAGATGAGCGTCGTTTCTGCGCACATTCCTTTGCAGCATCATGAATGGGTAAATGGCAGCGGAGTGCCGCGCGGACTTTCCGGCGATGAAATCCATGATTTTGCCAAGATCGTGGCGATCTGCAACTACTATGACAATCTTATTTCGCCATTTTCAGAGGAAGAAGATACGATCCCGGCGTACGAGGCCTGCGAAAGGGTTATGGGCTTGGCCGAAAAGCGCTTTGACCATAAAATGGTCATTCACTTCTTGCGCTCAATTGCTTTGTATCCGACAGGAACATCTCTAAAGCTGAGTACGGGTGAGATTGGTATCGTCATTGACCAAAATCGCGGCTTGCCGTCACGTCCTGTCGTTCGCGTCATTAAGCGTGAGCAGTCTGCCAATAAGCGCATGTCAGATGATCATGAAATCAATGATATTGATCTCGGTGAAGAAACGACGATATTTATTACTGGTGTAATGGAATGACAGTTGAGAAGAGGCATCAGGTTTTTTTTCTTCCAACATCAGGGATTTCCCCTACATACAAAATAGTAGGCTTGGGCTACAATGGGGGTAGGCAAAAGGTTGAATGATCAATGACAGCCTTGCCATGATGAAAAGAGGAAAGGACGTGTTTGTATGTCCCGAATTCTAGTCCCTATTGATTTTTCTGCGCAGTCTATTCAAGCGGTCCGCTTTGCGCTGGCCTATGCTAAAGATAAGCATGAATTGACCTTGCTGCATGCGATTCCCCCGTTTCCATCTCGAAATGTGGTGCGCAAGCTGGGACAAAAAAGCGTAGAAGATTTCCAATTGGATGAAGCGCGAGAAGATTTGAAAAAGTTTCTGACCATCGTGGAAGAAGCCCAAGTGCCTTACAAGCTGGAAATCGAGTTCGGCGAGCCGCATGAGGTGATCGCCAAGCATGCAAAAGAAGATCATGCCGCGATCGTGATGGGTACGCATGGATATGGCCGAATGACAGGCTTCCTGCTGCAAAGTGTCAGCTATCCAACCATTCACGATGTACAGATTCCTGTCTTTTTGATTTCGGAGGAAACCGATGCGAGCCGCTTCCCATGGAAAAAGGTGCTGATCACTGTAGACGGCTCCGAGCATGCAAAAGAAGCTGCAAAAAAAGCAATTGACATGAGCAAGGAAATTGAGGGTATCTCCTTTACTCTGCTGACAGTAGTCACACCTCCTGTGGCGTACGCTGGTGTATACGGCGTAGGCTGGGAGGACACGGGGACGCTGGAAGACTGGGGCCGCGAGACGATTCGACCATACGAAGAGCTGTTTGAAGCCGAGCAGATTCCATTCGAAAGCAAAGTATTGATCGGCGATCCGGCTACCATGATCAGGGAGACCGCAAAGGAAGAGGAGATCGACCTGATTGTTCTGGGACACCACGGCTTGGGTGGAATCGCAGGTACATTACTCGGTAGCGTAACGTTTAAAACCATTCATCGCACCCAAACGCCGTTGTTGATTGTCAAAACTTCATGATTTACGCTTGAAACGTACAACTGTCCGTATTGCGGGCAGTTGTTTTTTGTTCTACTGGGGTCGCATCCCAATTCACTCGTGAGCTTCTCCACGCTGCGAATAGAACAATGCAGCCAGCGATTACGAAAACAGTGATGAGTGAGGTGGCCTGCATGAGCGGACCTGCCAGGAAAGAGCCTGTCATCATTAGCCCGACTAAAAGCGGCATGATCGTTCCATTTACCCGACCGACAAAGGCTTCATCCACGAGCTTGATCATGCGCATTCCGATGACGATTTCCAGAAAGGCCATGCCGACACCCGTGAAAAAGCGCATCGTCGCAGTTACGTACACCCATACCGAGAGTGCTTCGACCACAATAGAAAGGGCGAAAAAGATCAATCCGCCAGTGACGATATAGCGACCATTCAATTGCTTGTGGAAGGCAGATGCCAATATGCCACCGAGCAGCATTCCAAGTCCTTCCAAGGCAACGAACCATTGTATTGATTCTTTGGGCAGCAAGAGTCGGTCTGTAACTACAAATACTTCAAGTGGATTAATCAATCCCGAGCCAAGACCTAGGCAGGCAAAGGAAATCGCGATTCCTTTTAACGAAGGATTTTGATTCACATAAGTAATACCGGCTTTGATATCGGAAAATAGCGAGCCATGCTCTTCTCTTGGTGTCGCTTCAGTTGAGGGTAGTGTTTGTAAGATAAGCGTGGAGATAAGAAACAGCACTGCCATGGTGATGAGTGATGGGTATATGCCCATATGCTCGTAAAAGAAGCTGCCGATAATAGGACCAGCTAACAGAAAGATCGCACTCATGCTTTGAGCGATCGACACTGCGACACCGACATGCTCCTCGGGGATGTGACGCTTCATCAATTTAGCTGAGGAAGGCTGCGAAAATTGAGAGACGATTGCGGAGATAAAGGTGGCAAAAAAGACCGCAATCCAAAACCCTTTCAACAGCAACAAGACAATCACAAAAACGGATAAAGCGCTAAGCAGATTCCCCGCGATCATCGTTCGCTTCGGATTCCATCTGTCAGCCAAAGCTCCGCCGATGATGGAAAAGAGCAGGATCGGCACAAGCTCGATCGCAGTCAAGAGGGAAACCGCGATTGGATTGTTGCCACTGATTTCCATGACATAGTAAAGCAGGGCCATATTTCGTATCCAGATCCCGACATTCTCCAGCGTATCTGTGATAAAAACAGTTAAAAAGATTCGGTTTCCCCATAGTTCTTTCATAATTGTGATTCACTCCTTTTAATTAAACCGAACGTTCGGTCTAAATAGGTTTGAAAAAAAGCTACCTGGCAACAATACCATGCAGCATGACATCAATTCCTCGCTTCATCAGCGAAAGCAGACGCTCCTCTTCGAACTGCAAGCCGACGCTTATCAGTCCGTTTAACAGTCCCTCGTAAATCATAGCGAGCTCAGTAGGGTCATCTTTTGCAAACTCGCCGTTTTCCATACCCTCTTGGAAAAGGGCGATATACAGAGTATAAGTGGAGCCGAGAATCTCCATAACCTGATCCATGATGGCTGGATCGGCTAATTGGCTGCCAGAGAACTCTTCGCCAGCTCTTTTTAAAGGATGGGACAAAAAATCGTCAATGATAAAAGCCCCAAGCCCATACAGCTTTTCAATCGAAGTTGAATACTCTTTTTCCTTTTGCTGCCATAGCCAGGCAAACTCCTGATACTGCTTTTCTAATAAGAACAGGAACAATTGCTCCTTGTTTTTGAAATGGTAGTAGAGACTTCCCTTGCTGGCACCGGTTGCCTGGCAAATGTCTTCGATCGATGTTGCGGAATAGCCTTTTTGGGAAAATAACTCGGTAGCTTTTTCGGCGATATGCAGCTTCGTTTTCTCTCCGTCAAGGCGGCGTTTGGACATGGTAACCGTACTCCTTTTTAACGTATAAGAATTCATAAGCGCGACGCTTATGAATTCTGGAGCGCATGGCAAGGTACCTCAGCGTTCGCTCCCGGCATTACTTCGGTGAAACTTTCCGCTAAAACGCGGTCGCTCCTCCTTGAGAAAGCCTCGATAGAGGTTTTCTTATAGACTGAACGTTCGGTTTAAATTTAGTCTAATGGATCGTGTGAAAAAGTGCAAGTGTCATTCCCCTGTCCGATTGAGAAATTGTGCCTGTGGGGAAACTGGAAGGAAGAATGGAAAGGGAGAGAGCGATGCAGATTGGATGTCATGTAAGTATCCGCAACGGATATGTCGAGGCAGCGAAAACCGCGTACAGACTTGGAGCAAGCTCCTTTCAGTTCTTTCCGAAAAATCCACGTAGCCTGGGAGTGAAAGCATACGATGAACGGGATGCAGAAGCATGTCGCTTGTTCTGTGCGGAAAAGGGGCTGCTGTCGATTGCCCATACAGCGTATCCCGTAAACCTTTGTACAATAGATGCGGAGCTGGCCCAGATAACAAAAGAGTCTGTACGCAATGATCTAGCTATCGCGGAAGCTTGCGGGGCAATCGGCGTGGTCGTTCATTTTGGTCATCATAAAGGCTCGGATGTACTTGAGGGATACAAGCTGATGATCCAGATGGTTAATGAAATTCTGGATGGCTGGGAAGGCAGGGCCAAGCTGCTCATTGAAAACAATGCTGGACAGGGAAGTCGGATGGGTACAACGCTTGAAGAGCTGACACAGGTGCGGGAGCTGTTTGCCGAGCCACACAAAGTAGGCTTTTGCTTGGATACATGCCACAGCTTCGCCAGTGGATTATGGAATGGGAGCAATTGGGAGCAGGTCGCGGATAAAATGCGTGAGCTTGATTATTTCTCCAGCTTGTGCGCGGTGCATCTAAACGATTCGGTCTACCAGACGAGCTCCTTTCGTGATCGCCATGCGCAGATTGGCAAGGGGATGATCGGTGATGAGGCATTTGCTGCTTTTTTGCAGACACCAGAATTACAAGGCTTGCCGCTTGTATTAGAGACGCCAAAAACAGGAGGAGACAGTCACGCAGAGGAAATCAGGCATGTGCATCAGCTGGCAGACAATTGGCAGGGTTGACCCAGTTGTGGTACAGTGTGAGTTGATGTGGTGAACAATGGGAGGAGTACCTATGACAAGACGAGTCAAAGTGACAATCGCGGATTTTGCTCCGCTTAAGGAAAACTTGAACAACCCGGAGGAATTGGCTTTGTACGAGGCAGCCAACGGGAATATATACGATGCGGAAATTGAGCATGACGGATATGCTATTGTTGATGTCACGGAGGAAGACTATATTGAGCTTGCACCAAGTGAATATCAGCTGATGATTGAAGAGTGGACGAACGCTGGTCAAATCGGAGAGCACACACTGCAAACGAAGTCAGACCCTGCAGATGACAAAGCTCTCCTGTACCGCAGTGTCGATGCGAGCGGGAATGAAGTACAAGCGCCGCAGTCATTGCCAAAGCAGGTTGTTGAAATGGTAGCAAACACATGGTTTGGCAAAAAGAAGAAGGCAGAAGTAGAAGGATAAGTCAAGAGAGCCAGTGCAGTGAAGGAGCGATCGACACAGATCGTTCTTTTTTCTTTCACAACACAAACTTCTATGTACCCTACATGAATGCTTCAATCGTTTGCAATGCAGGAGCCTGAGAAATAAGGTCAATGAATCAAATAAAAAGCCGGTACTTCCTCGATAGAAGGGAAGTATCGGCTTTTGGTCGCCTGACTGCTCTTTGTTAGGTGATTTCGTCCTCGATATCCAGTTGGATTTCATACTTTTTGATTCTACGCATTAAAAGCGACTGGGTGATGCCGAGGGAAGAAGCTGTTTTTCGGGTAGTTTTATGGGTGCGCAAGGCTTGCATGATGAATTCCACCTCAATTTTTTCCATCCGCTCGGTCAGGGAGAGAGAGCCTAGCGTGAGAAGTCCTTCCTCTAGCTCGCGTATGCTTCGCAGCTCTTCTGGCAAATCGGTGACCTGAATTTCATCAAGCTTGGACGTGATGACGATGCGCTCCACCAAATTTTCCAGCTCTCGCACATTTCCGGGCCAATCATATTGATGCAATACATCCAGCACTTCCGAGGTAAACCGCCTTTTCTGGTTATGCTTGCGATTGAATTTCTGCAGATTGTGGTGCAGCAGAGGGAATACATCATCTTTTCGCTCGCGCAATGGTGGTACATGGATGGGCAAAATATTAAGGCGATAGTACAGGTCGTGCCTGAATTTACCCAATCGTACCAGATCCTGAAGATTGGCATTGGTGGCGGTGATAATTCGAATGTCAGCCGTATAGGTTTTGGTGCCGCCGATGGGCATAAACGTTTTATTTTGCAGGAGCAAGAGTAATTTAGACTGCAAGTGGTAGGGCAGCTCACTAATTTCGTCCAAGAACAATGTCCCTTTATCCGCCATTTTCACTAAGCCAATTTTCCCCGAATGGCTAGCCCCCGTAAACGCCCCTTTGTGATAGCCGAACAGCTCTGACTCGATCAAGGTTTCGGGAATGGCGCTACAGTTGACATGGATGAAAGGTTCGTTGCTGCGCTCGCTCAGCTGGTGAATTTGTTCAGCAAGATAGCTTTTTCCTACACCTGTTTCCCCTCTAATCAAGATGGTGGTGTCGATGGGAGCGGCTTTTTTCATCAATTCCAAAAGGGCGAGGTAGGACCGGCTGTTGCCGATCAAGGTTTGGGAAGAGCTCTGGCTCGCCTCCCACTTCATGAGCTGGATCTCTTCACTGTAGCGCTTCAACAATGCGACCGTTTCTTCCAATTGCGAGCTGGCGCGGGCTGCCTCCGTGATGTCTCGGGAATGGGCGATGATCAACTCAGGCCTCCCATCCTCATCGGGAATAATATGCCCGGTCACCAGAAACTTTCCCTTTCTATTAACCAATTGAATGGTTGTAGTTGGCTTCCCTGATTCCAGAACCAAGCGCGTGACAGAAGGATTGAAGATTCCCATTTCTTCTAGCTCAGATACATTTTTCCCAATGATCTCTGACTTTGGTATGCCGCACAGGTTTTCACTCGCATTGTTCAGCCAAAGCGTGGTTCCTTGTGCATCGGAAATGAAAATACCGTCTGCGAGCGCATTGAGAATATCGATGAAACGAACGACTGAGGACAAAGCTAGTATCTCCGCATCTTTCTCCATCTTGATAAGCTCCCCCCATTTTTCAACTGATTGTACAGGATCTTACTGCTTATTGTATAGTGAATCGATTTTGAAAAGAAGTGAGTCGAAAAAGATTCGCGCGAAAAGAATGCATTTCTCGCTATTTTCGATTCGAAAGTGAATCTACTTCGATTCATCCAAAAAGATACCGCTTTCACATCATTCGCCATTTTTCAGCTTTTTTCGAGTTGGCACAAGATTTGCTAATTTAGGAGAGACGTAAGCGATTTACAAGAGAATAAGAGAGATAAGGAATTGCATGCTATGTTGTCAAAACTGGTGACTCGCGAACAAGCTGTAGAACATGTATTGGATGGTAGCCGGCTGATGCATGGCGGCTTTGGTACCATTGGTTCACCCGCATTACTGATTGATACAATCTTGCAGAAGGGCATCCGCAGCTTGACGCTCATTGGGATTGATGCCGGATATCCGAATGTGGGAATCGGAAAACTGATCAGTCACAGGCGGGTGAAGCACTTGATTACTACGCATATCGGCTCCAATCCCGAAGCCGGTCAGCAAATGATGGACGGGAAACTCGAAGTGACATTTTATTCACAAGGGATTCTCGCAGAAAAGATTCGTGCGGGAGGCGTTGGTATTCCCGGAATCGTTGTAGATGCGAACATGGGGGGAGAGAGGGCGGAAGGAGGAGAGCCAGTCATCTTTGCAGGAAGGCCAGCTCTGATTGAACCGGCGATTACAGCAGAGGTTGGGATCGTCTATGCGAAACAAGCAGACACGTACGGAAACCTGATCTATGACAAGACCGCGAGAAATCTGAATCCGTTGGTAGCGATGGCTTCGGATATCACGATTGCTGAGGTGGAGGAAATTGTTCCCGTAGGAGAATTGGACCCGGAGAAAATCGTGACGCCCGGTATTTTTGTGGACTGGATCGTAACGCGCAGCGGAGGGAGTTCGTAATGGGTCTGGAAATAGATCAGCGAAACATGGTTGCGAGACGTGCAGCCAAAGAGATAGCTCCCGGAATGGCAGTTAATCTAGGGATCGGGATTCCCGAGCTGGTTGCAGATTTTATCCCGAATGAATGGCAAGTGATGTTTCACTCGGTAAATGGAATCCTTGGTCTTGGCCCGACTCCTATAAAGGGCGAAGAAGATCAGCATATATCCAATGCAGGTGGAGCTCCTGTTACCGTTGTGCCAGGGGCATCATATTTCGACAGTACCATTGCTTATGGCATGATCCGCAGGCGGAAGCTCGATGTAGCTTTTATCGGGGCCTTGCAAGTGAACCGCAAAGGCGACCTGGCAAACTGGATCGTTCCCGGATCACGTGTTCATGGTTTCGGTGGCGGGGCAGAGCTGGCTTACTACGCGAAAAAAGTGATTGTACTCATGAGTCATGTTGACCCAAATGGCGAGCCAAAAATTCGCAAGGAATGCACATTGCCGCTTACAGCAAAAGGGTGTGTCGATTTGATTATCACTGAGAGGGCCGTGATTGAAGTCACCCAGAATGGATTGCTGCTGACGGAGGTCATGTACCCGTACTCTTTGAAAAATGTCATTTTGCATACAGGAGCGACTCTGAATATTTCAGAAAATTTACAACTGGTTGAGTAGCGAAACAAGAAAACGCTATCAAAAAATTAAGGGGGCTTACAAAAATGAAAAAAACAATGAAAACCATCGCAAGCGTAGTATTCTCTATGTCACTTCTCGCGGGATGTAGCCAAGGCGCTGCTCCTGGCAGCAATGGGGGACAAGCAGCTGGCGAGGCCACCTCCATGACAAAAGAGGCGGGTGTGTTCATTTACGCCGCTTCCGGTGAATACCAGCCATTCAGCTATTTCAAAGACGCTCAATTGACCGGATTCGATATCGAAATCGGCAATGAGATCGCCAAGCGCCTCGGTCTTGAGCCAAAGGGAGTGACTTCGCCTTTTTCAGGAATTATCGCCGGGGTAAAAGAAGGACGCTACGATGCGGCTATTGCCAGCCATGCGATTACAGAAGAGCGGAAGCAGCAGATTGATTTCGCTGACCCGTACTATTTGTCCGGTGGGCAGCTATTCACACGCCCGGACGGCACGATCTCTACACTGGAAGGGCTGAAAGGCAAGGAAGTGGCGGTTGCTCTGGGGACAACTCATGAAAAGATGGCTCGGGAATATACGGATAACATTAAAACGTATGACAGTGATGTAACCGCTCTGCGCGCCTTGGAACAGGGAAAGCATGATGTTGTGATTACAGATAGTGTCATCGGAGAAATTGCGATTCAACAAGGTCTGAAGATTAAGAAAAGCGGGGCAGCGCTATCTGAAGTTCAGCATGGAATCGCTGTGCGCAAAGGAAATACGGAACTTTTGAACAAGATCAACGAAGCGTTGAAGCAAATGCATGAAGACGGTACCTACGTAAAACTGAGTGAAAAGTACTTCAATCGTGACATCAGTAAAAACGAATAGTCGTCTCCATCCGCATACCACCTGCCGTACCGTTAGACACAATGGTATGGCAGGCACATTCCATTACAAGCGAGGGGTGGCATTGAGTGCCCAGTATTGCACATCTGACTGAAGAGTTTTTCCGTACATTGCCGTTTTTTTGGAAGCCATTACTACTGACGTTCGAGTTGACGATTGCTTCCGTTATCGTGGGATCGATTATCGGGTTGTTTGTTGCTCTTTTGAAGGTATCAAAGCTCCCGGTGGCTGCATTTATCGCCAACGTTTATATCATGGTCATCCGTGGAACTCCGCTTATCGTACAGATTTTTGTCCTATACTTCGGTTTTTATAAAATCATCGATCTCGGTCAATTTTGGTCGGCTGCACTCGCACTGGCGATTCACAGCGGTGCTTACATCGCAGAAATATTCCGAGGATCGATCCAGTCAATCGATAAAGGACAGATGGAGGCAGGTCTGTCTTTGGGGATGTCCGCACGCCAAACCATGCGCCGAATCATTTTGCCACAAGCCTTGAAAAGGTCGATTCCGCCACTCGGCAACCAGTTTATTTTATCTCTGAAAGAGTCTTCTCTGGCAGCATTCATCGCGATGGACGAGTTGTTCTCGTTAGCACGCCGCCTATCTGCGGAAACCTTCGATGAAATGACGTATTTTTTGATCGTAGCCTTTTATTACCTGGTGGTTGTCATGATATTTACGTATGTTGTCCACCTGATGGAAAAGCGTTTGGCAAAAGGAGACGCGTAAAGCGCTGGGGGGAAAACGATGGAGAACAAACAAGAAATGATCCGTGTGCAAAACCTGAAGAAAAGCTTTGGTCAGGTAGAAGTTCTGAGGGATATTACCTTGCAAGTAAGCAAGGGTGAAGTAGTGGTGCTCATCGGAGCCAGTGGATCGGGTAAGAGCACGTTAATCCGATGCATCAATTTTCTGGAGACCAAAAGCGGTGGGGAAATTTTTATTGAAGGAAAAAGCATCGATCCGAAAAAGGACGATTTGACCAAGGTTCGCCAAAAGGTAGGCATGGTATTTCAGCATTTCAACCTGTTTCCGCACAAAACCGTTCTGGAAAACATCATGGAGGCACCATTAATTGCAAAAAAGGCAGGCAAAGAGGAAACGAAGCAGGAAGCGCTCCGTCTGTTGCAGAAGGTAGGTCTGTCGGATAAGGCGAATGTTTATCCATCCAGCCTCTCCGGTGGACAGAAACAACGAGTAGCAATTGCGAGGTCGCTCGCGATGAAGCCAGAGATCATGCTGTTCGATGAGCCGACGTCAGCGCTTGACCCAGAGCTCGTAGGGGAAGTGCTTGAGACGATGAAGCAGCTTGCTCAGGAAGGAATGACGATGATCATCGTTACGCATGAGATGGGATTCGCCAAAGAAGTGGCTGATTGGGTTGCGTTTATGAATCAGGGCAGGATTGAAGAGATGGCACGCCCACAGGAAATTTTTAACAACCCGAAAGAAGAACGTACGAGAGAATTTTTGAACCGGGTCTTGTAGAGCGACAAAAAGAAAGGGAGCAATAGCATGAGAGAAGTCGTAATCGTATCTGGAGTGCGCAGCGCGGTTGGAGCCTTCGGTAAAAGTCTGCGAGATGTTCCAGCCACAGAGCTGGGACGTCAGGTTTTGGAAGGCTTGATGGAGAGGACTGCTTTTCCCAAACAGGAAGTCAATGAAGTCATTTTTGGGAATGGCTACGTACATGGGGGAGGACTGAATGCTGCACGTATCAGCTCGCAGCTGGCCGGATTTCCCCGTAGTGTTTATGGGCATATCGTCATCAAGGCTTGTGGTTCAGGGTTGAAAGCAATTGGAAGCGCTGCCTTGGCAATTACTGCGGGACAGGAAGACGTAGTGATCGCGGGTGGCGTGGAAAGTATGAGTAATGTTCCCTATTTAGTGAAAAATCGTTGGGGGAGCAAGTTCGGTAATTTGACTATGGAGGATGCGCTTTTGTCCGATGGCTTAATCTGCTCGCTGGAGGGTGAGCATATGGGCATTACCGCAGAAAGACTTGCCACGCAGTACGGTATTTCTCGTGAAGAGCAGGACCAGTTTGCCTACGAGAGTCACAAAAAGGCAGCCGCTGCTATCGAAGCGGGCAAGTTCCAAGGTGAGATCGTTCCGATTGAAATCAAAGAGCGCAAAGGACTTCGGGTTTTTGATCAGGATGAATCAGTACGACTGGATATCAAGCTGGAGGAACTAGCAAAGCTGCGCAGTGTTTTCCAAAAAGAGGGAACAGTCACCGCAGGAAATGCTTGTCCGATGAACGATGGTGCAGCAGCCGTATTGATGATGTCTCGCGAAAAAGCAGTCGAATCTGGCTTGACGCCGCTTGTAAAAATAAAAGCTTTTGCAAGCGCAGGAGTTGAGCCTGGAGTAATGGGGATCGGGCCAGTACCAGCAACGCAAAAAGCGCTGGAAAAGGCAGGCTTGACACTCGATGAGATTGGACTCATCGAATTGAACGAGGCTTTTGCGGCACAAGCGCTGTCTGTGATCAAATGCCTGGAGCTGGACGAGAGCAAAGTGAATGTAAACGGGGGAGCGATCGCCTTAGGCCATCCGGTTGGAGCGACTGGCGCAAAACTGACCGTGACTCTGATCAACGAAATGATTCGCAGACAAGAAAAGTATGGCATGGTGACGCTTTGCATGGCAGGCGGGATGGGCATGTCTGTGATTTATGAAAACCTGACACTTTAACTAGCATGGTTGGACGTAAAGAGAACAAAAGCCGGCGCTTCCTATCAAGAGGAATGCAGCCGGCTTTCTGTTTTGATTCAGCAAATGGATGTGGATTACATTTCTTCTGGTGCAGCCAGACCCATGAGTCGCAAGCCTTCCTTGAGAACGCAGACGACCGCAGCTACGAGCTGGAGGCGAGAAGCCTTAACGTCTTCTTCTTCCGCGAGAATGCGGACATTTGCATAAAACTTATTGAAGGATTGAGCGAGATCGATAACGTATTTTCCGATTTGCGATGGATCGAAATTTGCCGCAGCGCGATCAATTACTTCAGGGAAGCCGTTTAACAAGGTAATAACAGCCCATGCTTCCTTGCCATCCAAAGAACCTGGAGTCAGGCTTGCTGTAGGGGAAGGCTGATAATTTCCTTTACGCAATAGCGAGCATGCGCGAGCGTGCGTGTATTGTACGTATGGACCTGTTTCGCCTTCGAAGGTAAGCATTTCTTCCCAAGAGAAGTTGATATCGTTCAGACGGTAGTTTTTCAAGTCGTGGAAAATAACAGCGCCCACGCCGACTTGACGAGAAACCTCTTCTTTGTTTGCCAAGGAAGGATTTTTCTCCTCGATCACTTTTTGTACATCGGCAATCGCTTGGGCCAAAACTTCTTCTAACAAAACGACCTTCCCTTTGCGGGTAGACATTTTTTTGCCGTCCTTGAGCATCATGCCGAACGGGATGTGATGCATGTCAGCCGACCAGGAGTAGCCCATTTTCTCTAGCACTTTATAAAGCTGTTGGAAGTGGAGGCGTTGCTCGTTTCCTACCACATAGAGGGCTTTGGCGAAATCGTATGATTCATGACGGAACAATGCTGCTGCCAAATCACGTGTAGCATACAAGGTAGCACCGTCCGATTTTTTGATCAGACATGGCGGCATGTTGTATTCATCGAGATTGACTACCATCGCACCATCTGATTCGGTCAACAGACCTTTTTCCTCCAGGAGTGTAACGACGCGATCCATTTTGTCGTTGTAAAAAGCTTCCCCATTGGTTGAGTCGAACGATACGTTCATCAAGTCGTAAATCTTCATAAACTCCTTGAGTGATTCTTCGCGGAACCATGTCCACAGATGCTCTGCCTCTGCGTCGCCGTCCTCCAGCTTTTTAAACCATTCACGGCCTTGGTCTTCCAGAGTAGGGTCGTTTTCTACTTCTTCATGGAAGCGAACATAAAGACTCAACAGCTCCTTGATCGGTTCAGCTTTTACCTTCTCCTCATCACCCCAGAGACGATAAGCGACGATCAGTTTGCCGAATTGTGTACCCCAGTCACCCAAGTGATTGATCCGCACCGGCTCGTAGCCTTGCTTTTCCATAATATTTGCGATAGCGTTTCCGATTACAGTAGAGCGCAGGTGCCCCATCGAAAACGGCTTAGCAATGTTCGGGGAGGAGAGGTCAATCGGAACCTTGCGTCCTTTACCATGGTTGCTGTCACCGTATTGGCTGCCTTGTGAGAGAATCGTTCCGATCACTTGAACCGCTACGTCTTCCTGATTCAGGAAGAGGTTTACATATGGTCCTACTGCTTTTGCTTCCTTTAGAGGTGAGCCAGTGATTTGACCAGCCAGCTCAGCTGCGATCATAGGCGGAGCCTTGCGCAGTGCTTTTGCCAATTGGAAGCATGGGAATGCGATATCACCCATAGCAGGGTTTGGTGGTGTCTCCAGCATGGCGTACACGTTTTCCATGGTAAAGCTGTCTACACCAAGAGATGTGAGCGCAGAAGCAATCTTTTCTGCGACTTGATGTTTGTAACTCATGTTCATTCTCCTTTCGATTGTAAAACGGGTCGGAACCTGAGCAACAAAAAAACCTCTACGTCTCCTATAAAAAAGAGACGAGAGGTTGTTCTCCCGCGGTGCCACTCTTGTTGTTTTTGCCAAATGGATCATGACGGGCAAAAACCGCTTAACCTGCTGTAACGGGCAGTCCCGGCAACACCCTACACGATCCTGGTGCTTTTACGCACAACCAGGACGTTCAGGCCGCATCTCCGAGGGGCGCTTCCTCACATTGCAAACGCATCGGGCTCGCACCATCCCCGACTCGCTTTGGCTTCACATATGGAGTACTGTCCTCATCTACGATTCACTTTGTCTCTTGCATTATAAATGTTTGCTACCCTTGTTCGCAACTCACTCTGCGTTATTTTTTCATCGTTAAGGTTGTTTTTCCATGTAGGAAATCTTTCCGAAGCGCATAACAACCTACCTCTAAAACGCGGTCGCTCTTCGGCGTCTTTACATCGATCAAGGTTGTTTTTCCGCGTAGGAAATCTTTCCGAAGCGCATAACAACCTACCTCTAAAACGCGGTCGCTCTTCGGCGTCTTTACATCGATCAAG
>NZ_JAWRXI010000070.1:0-399 GCF_046535075.1 Brevibacillus sp. SIMBA_040 | reverse complement strand
CACGCCGCCAGCGTTCGTCCTGAGCCAGGATCAAACTCTCCAATAAAGTTTGTTACTGGTTCAAAGCTGGCAAATCAATTTAATGATAGACTCATTAACGCTTTCGCTGTTCAGTTTTCAAAGAGCATTTTGTTTCGCGTCCATTTCTGAAGCGAAGATATTCATCTTACCACATCCAACCGACCGAGTCAAGCACCTTTTGAACATAATGTTTAATTCGGTAAATCTCTTTCGTCATCGGCTAGATTTCTAATATAGCACATACAGTTCTGAGAATCAAGTACTTTTTCAATCAAATTAAAAATCCGACTGAAGTTTTTAGTGGTGCGGTCGGCGAGACTCGAACTCGCACGGGTCGCCCCGCCACCCCCTCAAGATGGTGTGTCTGCCAATTCCACC
>NZ_JAWRXI010000283.1:0-256 GCF_046535075.1 Brevibacillus sp. SIMBA_040 | reverse complement strand
ATTTAACGATAGTGCTAGTGAATATCCGAATGACAAGACGATAGTTCAGTTATTTGAGGAGCAGGTAGGCAGGACGCCCGATCATGTAGCAGTAGTTTTTGAAGATGTTCATTTGACTTATCAGGAACTTAATGATCGATCGAATCAGTTGGGTGGTTATCTGCGGGAGCATTATGATATCCATTCAGATGATTTGTTAGGAATCAAGCTAGAGCGAAGTGAGGATATGATTGTTGGTATATTGGGGATCTTGAAA
>NZ_JAWRXI010000282.1:0-257 GCF_046535075.1 Brevibacillus sp. SIMBA_040 | reverse complement strand
GCGCGTGCTGCTCCGCAGTTACGGACGCACCTGCCGCCGATACGCATTTTTGACCGTCACCCCGCTGGATAACCTGCGGGTGTTCGCGGTGGAGTTCAACGACGACCAGCAAACCCTGATTGCCAGTTACGAGGAAGCCACATGGCCGCAATAACCATCGCCGGTGAAAACCTGATTGCCGAGAAGCAAGCCGCTCAAGAAGTCCTGGTAGTGAGCAAGTTTCTCTACGCCCTGGTGCCCGGACTCGATCCGGCCAC
>NZ_JAWRXI010000281.1:0-257 GCF_046535075.1 Brevibacillus sp. SIMBA_040 | reverse complement strand
ACTCCGGGAAAAGCAGAATATAAAACCATTACAACTAATATGGAACAACATTTGGTCATTAGTCTTTTTAAAGGACTTGGCGGAGCCCCGTATGTAACTGATGATAAAATAACATATACATTATGAAAAGGTTAATTTTTTTATTTTCATTTTTTATTATTAATACTCATTTTTTATTTTCACAAATAAAAGACAAAAATATGGACACGATATCACTTACAGATAATATAAAATTATACTCCCAAAAGAAATCCGAC
>NZ_JAWRXI010000280.1:0-257 GCF_046535075.1 Brevibacillus sp. SIMBA_040 | reverse complement strand
GCCAGTTTGTGCTCGCGCTCGAGGCGATTCACGTCGACGCCCAGCGCCTTCAACAAGCCGAACGTGATCACCGGGCGAACCTCACCCGACGCATCGGCCTTGAACAGGACCGACTCACGTCTTGCACGTCGCTGATTCAACGACACATCCACATCGTAGATGCCCGGCGCAACCGAACTACCCTTTTCGAAATACGAAAGCTCGACGGGACCGTCCCCCTTCTTGAGGAACAACTCGTTGAACTCTGCTGCTTGCCC
>NZ_JAWRXI010000279.1:0-257 GCF_046535075.1 Brevibacillus sp. SIMBA_040 | reverse complement strand
CAGCGTCTCCCGTCGCGCGTTTCCGGCACTATTGCTGCATGAACTTCAGCCAGCGGGCTTTCGCCTGGATACCGTTGGGCGACGCCCACCATTCTTCGGAGAGCAGGGCCTGCTTCGCGGCATTTTGCGGGGAGCTGGGGAGTTCGCCTGCCCGTTGAGGCGAGATCTTGCCGATCTTGTACGCGGTTGGATTACCGGGGCCATAGTCGATGTAGGTCGGCAGGTTCGCTTGCAGATCGGGAGAGACCGCCGCGTCG
>NZ_JAWRXI010000278.1:0-257 GCF_046535075.1 Brevibacillus sp. SIMBA_040 | reverse complement strand
GGGAAGGGGGCGTGAAGAGGGCGACTTGTGACGCTTGTGGGGCGCGACGAATTGGTTCCGTCATGCTTGCGGAAATGACGCGAATCATGGTGGGCCTCGGCTTTGCCGTTTGTGTTTTTGGGCGTGCCGTTGGCCGACATGCGCGAGATCTCGGCGGACGAGCATGCACGCGTGATTGTGTCCGACTAGCACGAGGCTGGATGACTCGCATCCACAATTTTGCTGTCTGATCGATTCGTTGCCCGGCGCAGGTATAC
>NZ_JAWRXI010000277.1:0-257 GCF_046535075.1 Brevibacillus sp. SIMBA_040 | reverse complement strand
ACTGGTTCAAAGCTGGCAAATCATTTAATGATAGACTCATTAACGCTTTCGCTGTTCAGTTTTCAAAGAGCATTTTCATAGTTAGGCTTTCGCCGACATTTATTGACTTTATCAGATTTGATCTATAAAGTCAATAGTTTTTTTAGAAGGATTCATTCCTTCAAAACTGAATACGCATGCTTGCTAAGAGTGTGGATAAGTCCTCGACCGATTAGTATTCGTCAGCTCCACGTGTTACCACGCTTCCACACCGAACC
>NZ_JAWRXI010000276.1:0-258 GCF_046535075.1 Brevibacillus sp. SIMBA_040 | reverse complement strand
ATTGCCGAAACCGGACAATTTGACTTGTTCGTTGTCTTCAAGAGCGTGCCTGATTTCTTCAAAAAACAGTTCGACCAATTCCTTGGCCTCCCGTTTATTCAGGCCCAGCTCTTCATACAGACGTTCCGCCATCTCAGCTTTCGTCAGAGCACCCATGCCGTTATTTCCTTAACGTGGTGTTCAACCTTTGTTCGAGCGAGGTGAGGATGTTTTGCAGGGTAGTGTTCACCTCATCGTCGTTAAGAGTGCGCGATGGAT
>NZ_JAWRXI010000275.1:0-258 GCF_046535075.1 Brevibacillus sp. SIMBA_040 | reverse complement strand
GTCCTCACCCGGTTGGCGGGCGTACAGCGCTTGTTCAAGTGCATCCAGAACGAAGTCCGTGGTCATCGACGAGCTGACGCGCCAGCCAACAATACGGCGGGCAAACACGTCGATCACGAATGCCCCGTACAGCCAGCCTTGCCATGTCGAGACATACGTAAAATCCGACACCCAGAGCTGATTCGGTCGGTCAGCCTTGAACTGCCGGTTGACTCGGTCCAGCGGGCGCGGCGCGGTCACCTCGGGAATCGTCGTGCG
>NZ_JAWRXI010000274.1:0-258 GCF_046535075.1 Brevibacillus sp. SIMBA_040 | reverse complement strand
CCCATGCGCCCGCTGGATCTGCAAACCCTATGCGACAGGTGCGGAAAATCCCGCGCCCACGGAAACCACGACAAATGCAGCAAGGCCCGGCAGGCGGAAATGGCCGAGCTGCGCGCACGGGAGAAGAATCATGAGTGAGGTAAAGCGATACCACGTAACCGAGGCCGGGCTTGTTGAAGGCTCTGCGCTGGGGAGAATCAACGTTGTGTTGGGCGCCGACTTCGACCAGGTAACCGCCAGGCTGAAAGAGGGCATCAC
>NZ_JAWRXI010000273.1:0-258 GCF_046535075.1 Brevibacillus sp. SIMBA_040 | reverse complement strand
CTATGACCAGCCGAGTCAAGTTTACTTTCCGGCGCGCAGCGCCCGGAAAAATACCGAAGAGGAACTCGATCCAACTTGGCAAAACGAAGATATTGTCGCGGTCAGAAAGGTGTTCGCGCTATTTGACGGCATCATTAAGAAGACAACGGGGCGCCTCCAAATCATCGTGCTAGATCATGCGAACGAGGAAGTTTGGGGAGGGCTTAACAACGTTCACCTTGTCGAAGAGTGGCGTGGCAAAGGTCTTGTGCCGGAGAC
>NZ_JAWRXI010000069.1:0-401 GCF_046535075.1 Brevibacillus sp. SIMBA_040 | reverse complement strand
ACAAGATTGATGAGCTTTTCGTCGTTGCTCGAATATGATGACTTGATCAACGATCAGCTTACTATCCACCTTTATGCTGACTAAGCCGCTATCGTCAATAAACTGTATCGCGGAAGCTTGCGAATACTCAGTCACTCTTAGCTTTCTTAGAGCCACACCTGGGTAGTGGATTTCTATAATGTGATTGAAATGCTGCGGCGAGTATGTCGGGCGAAAATTATCGAGCTCCGCTTTGGTAACCTCACGTTCCAAAGGAGCGGCAAGAAAGTGACTGAATTGTTCTATAATCGCCCCATCCTTGGTAGGGCGAGTCTCGCTGATTGCTGTTATGGCGAATATATCTTCATGGTAGTAATACAAATTTACTGAATGAAGTAGTGGAGCGTCGGGCAATCCGTCTT
>NZ_JAWRXI010000272.1:0-258 GCF_046535075.1 Brevibacillus sp. SIMBA_040 | reverse complement strand
CCTCATAACGCCAAGACTTTATAATACCCTCTTTTGAGATAAGTATTGAGTAGCGACAATCCATAAGCCACGCAATGTAGTAGAGCTTTTCACCTGCCACCTCATCCCAAACCTTATCAAAGGCTGCATTCTTATTGCTGGGCGACCAATATTGATGCAAACAATCTGGCAGACATCTAGGGGGTCAAAAGTGCGACTCAAACGGAGTACCAACCAGCCCATTAGTGACACTAATCCAAGTCGAATAAAATGGTGAAG
>NZ_JAWRXI010000271.1:0-258 GCF_046535075.1 Brevibacillus sp. SIMBA_040 | reverse complement strand
CGGGCATTTCGACTAACGAGGACGTGGCGGGGTGGGGTTCCCCCGGTAACCGGATGGCAACCGGGCGATTCCATCATGCGAGCGTCATGCGATTGTTTGGTGATGCGAATCAGTCCTCTGAACAATGCATTCATGAAGGCGAGCTGGAGAGCGATTCGACGCGTCGACGCGATTCCGCACTCGTGCAAGCGATAGGGAGTAGATCGTGAATTACGAAATCAACGGAATCCGGAAAATCGCGCTGCTCTATACCGGAGC